>DUOQ01000205.1 GCA_012838755.1 Propionibacterium sp.
ACCAGGGCGGCGGCGACGGCCGCCAGCACGAGGGCGACCGCGTCGTTGCGCCAGGCCAGGTTGCCGGCGCCGTAGACGAGCATGACCGACGTGACCGCGGCGGCCCGGCGCAACGTGCGCGAGGTCGTGCGGGCCAGCGGCAGGAACAGGGCGCCCCACAGCAGGTACCACGTGTGCAGGGCAGGGCCGAACACGGCGAAGGCGAGGTAGGCCCAGGCGAGGAACGTGATCGGGCGACTGCGCGCGTAGCGCACGGCGAGCCAGGCGATGAGGCCGAGGGCGACGACGTACGACACCGTCTGGGTGATGGGCGGGAGCTGCTCGGCGGCCCCGGGCAGGCCGAGGGCCAGGAGCCCCTGCTGCAGGGCCCAGCCCAGCAGGCTCAGCGGCGCGAGGGTGACGATCATGCTGGGCACCCCCATGGCGTTCAGCCAGCCGAAGCCGAGCCCCGTGAGCACCGAGACACCCGCGAAGACCCCGAGCACCCCGGCCAGCACGACCAGCGCCCGGGGCAGGAACCGCAGCAGGTCGTGCGGCTTCCACGACGCCCAGCCCGAGCCGATCACCGCCACCGGCACGGCGGCCAGCAGGGCGGGCTGCTTCACCGCCATCCCCACGCCGACGGCGAGGATGGCCGCCCAGAACCAGCCCCGGTAGGCGCACCAGATGGCCAGGACGACCAGCCCCAGCATCAGCGCGTCGTTGTGGGCGCCCCCGACGAGGTCGATGACCATCAGCGGGTTGATCGTCGCGAACCAGGCGGTGCGACGCGGGTCGAGCCCCATCTGGCGGGCGATGCGCGGCAGCAGGTGCACGAGCAGGCCGACGCCGATGAGGGCCGGGATGCGCTGGGCGACGGCCGAGTAGTAGGGGTTCAGCCCGGCCAGGTCGACCAGCCAGTGCGACAACTGGAGCCCGAGCGGGCCGTAGGGCGCGGGCGTGTAGCGCCACAGCCAGGCCACCTGGTCGGCGAACGGCCCGGGCAACACCGAAGGTGACACCTCGTACGGGTTGAGCCCGTTGTGGATCAGCCAGCCCTGCGCGGCGTAGGAGTAGGCGTCGTGGCTGAAGGTCGGCGGGGCGAACAGCAGCGGCAACGACCACCAGGCCAGCACGGCCCAGTGCTTCACCTCGCGGTAGACGGCTGGGCGCAGCCGGTACCAGGCGATGATCAGCAGCCCCACGGCACCGATCACCATGACCGTCGCCAGCGCGCGGGCGGACCAGGTGTCGAGTCCCAGCGCACGCATCGTCGGCCAGTAGGGCGACGCCTGCGGCAGGTAGGCAGGCGACAGCGAACCGAGCGCCAACAGGATGGTGCCGACCAGGCCGATGCGCACCGGGCGCAGCCTGAAGGCGGCGCCCATGTCGGCCGCCACCACGCCCAGCCGTGCCCCCACAGCGCGGAACACTGCTCGCCTCCCCTCGCCCCGGCTCGTCCAGATCGATGCCAGCCTAGTGGGATCGGGGTCTGTGGCAGTCTTGGCGCCGTGCGGTACTACGACTGGTTCGGCGACGGGACCTTGGTGGTGGCCGCCATCGGGCTGGCCTGCTGCGTCGTCGAGACCGACGCGGCGACGTCCGGACGCCCCGAGGTCGCCTCCATCCCCAAGGGCGCGCGGGTGCTGCTCGCGGTGGCCGGCACGGTGACGGACGCCGTCGCCCCCGCCGTCGCCCGCATCGTGGCAGCCCACCCCGGCGCCTCGGTGGTCTCGTTCGGCGCCTGCGCGTCGGCCGGCGGGCCGTACTGGGACTCCCCCGTCGTCACCAAGGGTGTCGACCAGCTCGTGGCCGTCGACCACTACCTGCCCGGCTGCCCGCCCTCCCCCGAGGCGCTGGCGGCGCTGATCGACGCGGAGTACGCCCATGGCTGACGACGTGCGGCGCGTGGACGCCCCGGGCTGGCGCCCGGCGGTGGAGGCGGCCCTGGCCGAGGGGCACCGCTGGTTCGACTGGCTCGGGGCCGTGGACGAGATCGGGCGCTCCGACGCGATTCGGGTGGTCGTGCGGTTGGCCCCGGACCCGGACGCGGAGGGCGTCCGGGTCGAGGCGCTGGTGCCGCGCGACGCCGGGACGCTGCCGAGCCTGGGCGACCTGGCGCCCGGCGCAACCTGGCACGAGCGCGAGGTGCGCGACTTCTTCGGCGTCGACTTCGACGGGGGCGACAACCGGCCCCTGCTGCTGCGCGAGGGCGCGGTCGGCCATCCGCTGCGCCGCGACGCCGTCC
>DUOQ01000017.1 GCA_012838755.1 Propionibacterium sp.
GCCGAGGAGGAGTTGCAACTCCCCCTCCGCGACGACAAGGCCGCGATCAAGAAGCAGGAGAAGGCCGAGGAGGCCGTCGAGGAGGCGCGGACCGTGCGCCTCACCGCCGGCGAGTCGAGCGACCCGGACGACCACGGCCGTGCAGGCGACGGCGACGACCGGTCCGACAGCTTCCACCGCCGGGACACTCGCGATCGATGACCGCCCCCGCAGGTCGGCCCCTGGTCGATCGCGGGCCGGGTGGCCGTCCACCATCAGCGAGCCGCATGGGCTCGCCGACACTCACCGTTGTCACGGCAGCGGGGGTTCCTCACGCGTACCTAGCGTGACAAGGGTGAGTGTCGCGCCCCCCACCCCCCGCGTCAGGCGAACTGCCAGCTCCGCTTGGACAGCCCGAACCAGAAACCGTCGACGGCCACCTCGCTCGCGTGGCCCGTGGCCTCGGCCGCGCCGAGCGCCACGTAGAGGGGCGCCCAGTGCTCGGTGCGCGGGTGGGCCTCGGACGCCGCGGGCGCGGCCCGCTCGAAGTCCAGGATCGCGTCGATGTCGCGCCGCTCGAGCGCCTCGGCGGCCCACTGGTCGAACTCGGCCGATGCCGTCGGCGGAGCAACGTCCGCCCCTGCACGCGGGTTGAACCAGCGCAGGTTGTGGGTGGTGAACCCCGACCCGATGATCAGCGTCCCCTCGTCACGCAGCGGCGCGAGCCGGCGTCCGAGCTCGTACAGCCCGGTGGGGTCGAGCGTCGGCAGCGACATCTGCACCACGGGCACGTCCGCCTCGGGGAACATCTCGACCAGCGGCACGTAGGCGCCGTGGTCGAGGCCCCGGGCGGTGTCCTGCAGCACGGGACCGTCAGCCAGACCGGCCACGCGCGAGGCCAACTCGGGCGCGACGGGCGCGTCGTAGGTCACCTCGTAGTACTTCTGCGGGAAGCCCCAGAAGTCGTAGATCAAGGGCGTCGCGGGCCGGGTCGAGCTGAGGGTGACCGGCTCGTTCTCCCAGTGCGCCGAGACCATGAGGATGTTCGTCGGGTTGCCCACGCGTGCCGACCAGTCGTGCAGCTGGCGGGTCCAGGTGGCGTCGTCGGCCAGCGGCGGCGCGCCGTGGCTCAGGAACAGGACGGGTTGGCGCTCGCTCATCGGAACTCCTCAGTTTGTTGAGGATTCAACTTTACCGTGCTGGGCCCCGCGCATCAATCAGTTGCCACGGACCAGCCCCGCTCGGCTGCGGCGAAGCGGTATTCGGCGGCCAGCTCGGCCAGGTCGGCCCGGAACGCACGCATGCGGCACCCGCGACCGTCCGGGCGCACGACGATGCCCTCCTCCGCCCACCGCGGGCGGGCCTTCTCAAGGGGCACGAGCACGCCGTCGTGGCCCACCACCCGCCACCAGGGCGCGGACGCCCCGTGCTCGCGCATGATCGCGCCGACCTGGCGCGGGCCGACCCCGGTCAGGGCCCCCATGTCCCCGTACGACGCCACCCGGCCCGGCGGCACCAGCGACGCGGCGAGCATGACGCGGGCCACGGCGTCGGGCTGCCCCGCGACCCCGGGCTCAGGCACGGGCCGCCAACTCGTCGTCGACGTAGCCCGGCCCGGCGGCCACGACCCCGGAGGCCACGAACACCAGCGCCGACCCGAGGAGGAACCACAGCGGGGCGTCCCAGCCGCCGGTGAACTCGAACAGCACCCCCACCAGCAGCGGACCGACCCCCGAGAAGAGGTAGCCGATCGACTGGATGAACCCCGACACCTGCGTGGTCACGTGCGCGTCACGGGTGCGGGCGGTCACGAGCGCCAACGCCATCGGGAACGCGAAGCCCGACACGCCCAGGAGGGTGGCCCACAGCCAGGGCAGGGTGGTCGTCGCCAACCACACCCCGAGGTAGCCCGACACCAGGAGCACCCCGAGGAGCACCACGACCCACCGCGGGTCACGCACGCGGGCGACGACCGCCGGCATCACGAACCCGGCCGGGATGCCGAACCCCGCGATCAGGGACGCCATCACGCCGGCCTGCGTCGCCGACAGCCCGCCGTCACGGTACATCTGCGCGATCCAGCCGAACTGCACGTATGCCTGCATCGACTGCATGCCGAAGAACAACGCCAGGGCGACCGCCCGCCGCGACCCGATGACGGCGAACACCGACCCCGAGGGCCGGCTGGTCATCACCTGTTCGGCCAGGCGCCGCCGGCGTTCGGACGCCGCCAGCACCGCCCACGGCACCGCCCCGAACAGCGCCACCACACCCCACAGGCCGAGGGACGCCCGCCAGCCGCCCGGCGCGGCGTCCGACAGCGGCGCCGAGATCAGGGACGCCGAGGTCGCCCCGATGGCCAGGGACACCGTGTAGAGCGACATCAGCGAGGCGGGCCGGTTCGGGTAGTGCGACTTGATGTAGGCGGGGATGAGCACGTTCCCGATCGCCATGCCCGCGAACGCGAGCAGGGTGAGCGCGAAGAACGGCGGGACGGAGGCGACGAACGTCCGGCCGAGGAGGCCCAGGGCCGCGCACAGGGAGGCGACGAAGAGGCCCCCGGCCAGGCCCAGGCGCAAGCCCACAATGATCGCGACGGCGCCGAACACCGCGAAGGCGAACCCCGGCGCCGAGGTGAGCAGGCCGGCCAGGGAGCCACCCATCCCGAGGTCGTCCCGAACCTCGGCGAGCACCGGTCCGAGGGAGGTCGCCCCCGGGCGGAGGTTGATCGCGAGCAGCACGATCGCGACCACGCCCCACCAGAGGCGCGACTGGGAGCGCATCATCTGCTCACCGCTTCTTGGCCGCCTTCCGCGCGGCCTTCTCGCGCTCGCGCGCCACCCGCTCGGCGGCCTTGCGCTGCTTCTGGGCGGCCTTGGTGATCTTGTCGGCCAGCTTCTTGCGCTTCCGGCGCGTTTTCTCGGCGGCCTCGCGGGCCTTCTCCTCCTCGCGCTCCTTGCGCTTCCTGCCGACCGTCTTCGCCTTCTGTGCCGGCGAGAGCGGGGCTGACGGGCCGGGCTCAGGCGCGACGGCGGGCCGACCGTCGCGCCATTCCGCAGGCTCGGACGCCTCGGCCGCGGCCAGCACCACACTGCCGCCGGCGTCGACGAAGTCCGCCTCGGGCTCGTCGAACCAGTGGTCCCCGTCACCCAGGTAGCGGAACACCGCGATGTACTCGCTCGGCAGTTCCACGGACGCCGTGGCCACGTCGCCGGAGGCCACCAGGGTGTGCCGCCCCGGCGTCCAGTCGTTGAAGTTGCCCACGACGCTGACCCGCCCGGCCCACTCGAGGGGCAGGGAGAACGTCAGGGTGCGGTGGCCGGTGGTGACGGGTGAACGGTGCAGCATGGGGATCCTTCCGTGAACGGCCCATTGTCGCACCGCCCGCGCCGATCCCCGACAGGGGGTCAGAGGCTGTCGCCGAAGTCCGCGCGGAACTGCTCGACGAGCTTGGTGGTCCAGTCTCCGATGGGCTCGAGGCGTCCGTAGAAGAAGCGCAGGATCGGGCTCCTCGACCCAGCGCATGCCGCCGATGAGCCGCCGGTTCTGGTAGCGCCAGTCGATGCGGTCGATCGCGTAGTTGACCTGCGACAGGGTGAACACGCGGCGAGGCAGCGCCAGCCGCACGAGCTCCATGTGGGCCAGGGGCTCGACCCCGGTGTTGACGTCGCGGGCCTCCGACAGGGTGCCGCGCTCCATGCCGCGCACTCCCGAGGCGAGGAAGACCGCGGTCGCCAGCGCGGCGGCCGGGTACTCGCGCTGCTCGACGTGGTCGAGGAAGCGCATCGCGTCGACGTGGGCGCCGAGGCCGCCGGGGAGCGTGATGACGGGTACCGAGCGACATCCTTCCACTACGCCCCGTCGTAGGTTGGGTGTGGTCGACAGGTGGGCGTCCGGGCGGCGGCGTAGGCTGTCGCTCCGTGGCCTCCCCGGAACCCTCAGCAACCGGAGCCGCACCGGTAGGCAACCCACTGGACCCACCTATACCCCCAGGGGTAGCGTGAAGCGCCACCTGAAGTCCTGAAAGGAGCGCTCCGTGCGCACCCTCCTGCGCGTGCTCACCGCAGCACGCGAACTCTGGCCCTGGTACGCCGGGATCATCGCCACGTCCGTGCTCGTAGCGGTCACGGCGCTGGCCACCCCGTTCGTCATCGCCCGTGCCACCGACGAGGTCGTGGCGCAGGTCGGCGGGGGCGGGGGCGGGCTGCTCACGCTCGTCGTGCTCGCCGGCGCCCTGCTGGTGGCCGAGCTGCTCAACACCGTGCTGACCAACATCGGCGGCTTTTTGGGCGACACGATGACCATGCGCCTGCGGGCTATCCTGAGCTCGCGCTACTACAGCAAGCTGCTGTCGCTGCCGCAGCGCTACTTCGACAACCAGCTCACCGGCACCGTGATCAACAAGCTGAACCGCTCGATCACCGAGGTCACGCAGTTCCTGCAGATGTTCAGCAACAACTTCTTCCCGACGCTCATCACCGTGGTGGCGGTGCTGGTGATCGCGGGCTTCTACTCCTGGCCGCTCACCCTGCTGCTGCTGATCATCTACCCCCTGTTCACCTGGCTGACCGCGCTCACCTCGAAGCGCTGGCAGAAGCTCGAGGGCGAGAAGAACGTCGAGCTGGACGCCGCGGGCGGCCGCTTCGCCGAGGTCATCGGCCAGATCAAGGTGACCAAGAGTTTCGTCCGTGAGCGCACCGAGCTCGACACCTTCGACGACCACTACCGCCGGGTCGTGGCGACCACCCACACCCAGTCGGCGTGGTGGCACCGCATGGACGTCGCGCGCCGCGGCTCCCTCAACGTCATCTTCTTCGGGATCTACCTGATCATCTTCGCCCAGACCGCTTCCGGCCAGTTCAGCCTCGGCGACATGGTGCTGCTCATCCAGCTCGTCGCGATGGCGCGCACGCCGGTCATGATGATGAGCTTCCTCGTCGACTCGTCGCAGCACGCGATCGCCGGCTCGAGGAGCTACTTCGAGGTCATGGACGAGACCCCCGAGCCCCTGGCCGCCATCGGCGAGGTCCGCTCCCCCGACCTGACCCTCACCCCGGCCGCCGGGACGGCTCCGGCCGAGCCCGTCACGTACGACTGGCCGATCCAGCCGGACGCCCCGACGATCGCGTTCGAGCACGTCAGCTTCGGCTACGACTCCGACGCTGAGATCCTGCACGACATCACCTTCGCCGTCGCGCGGGGCGAGCGCGTGGCGCTGGTCAGCGAGTCCGGCGGAGGCAAGACCACGCTGGTCAACCTGCTGCTCGGGCTCTATCGCCCCGACGCCGGCACGATCAGCATCGCCGGCACCGACACCACCGAGGTCTCGCTGGCGAAGGTCCGCGCGCAGATCGGCGTCGTGTTCCAGGACGCCTCGCTGTTCAGCGGGACCGTCCGGGAGAACCTCGCCTACGGACGCCCCCACGCCACCGACGCCGAGCTCGAGCAGGCCGCCCGCCGGGCGAACGCGCACGAGTTCATCGTCAGGCTGTCCGAGGGCTACGACACGCTGATCGGTGAGCGCGGCGTCCGGCTGTCGGGCGGGCAGAAGCAACGCATCGCGGTCGCCCGCGCCATGCTCAAGGACGCCCCCCTCCTCGTGCTCGACGAGGCCACCTCAGCGCTCGACTCGCGCTCCGAACGGCTCGTCCAGGCCGGGCTGGAGGAACTCATGGCCGACCGGACGAGCATCATCATCGCCCACCGCCTGTCGACCATCAGCACCGTCGACCGCATCATCACGCTGCGCGACGGCCGCATCGACGAGGTCGGCTCCCCCGCCGAGCTGGCCACCACCGACGGCATCTACGCCGAGCTGCTGGCGCTCCAGGAGTCGGGGACCAAGCGCGACAAGCGCCGCATGGCCGCCTTCGACATCACCGGCTGAGGACCGGTGGTGTGCGCTCCTGATGTGCAGTTCGAGGCGGCGTTTCTATCGCTGGAGCGATAGAAACGCC
>DUOQ01000206.1 GCA_012838755.1 Propionibacterium sp.
ACCAACGCGCGCTCGCGCTCCGGCGGCATGATCTGCCTCAAGGGCCAGGCCGGCCTGCAGATCGCCCACGACGCCCTGCGCATCACGCAGCCGCTGCGCCGCGTCGGCGTCCGCGGTTCGGGCGAGTGGCAGACGATCACGTGGGACGAGGCGCTGGCCGAGATCCTCGACGGCAGTTCCACCCTGGGCACACCGGGGCTGAAGGACACGATCAAGTTCGCCCCCAAGAAGCCCGTCATGGACGATTGGAAGGCCGTCGGCGAGGGAGCCATGACCGAGGCCGAGTTCGAGTCGAAGTGGGGCGACAAGCTCCTCGACCCGAAGCGCCCCGAGCTCGGGCCGCGCTCGAACCGCTTCGCCATCCTCGGCGGCGACCGCATGGGACTCATCGGAGAGCGGATGGGGCTGCAGACCTTCGGCACCATCAACCAGTTCAACCACGGTGGCACCTGCGGTGTGACGGGCGTCGTCGCGAACGCCCGCACCCACCCCACCAACGCCTTCAAGCGCATGTACGCCGACATCGACTACTGCCGCTACCTCATCGTCTGGGGCGCCGAACCCCTCACGGCGAACAAGGGCCCGACGTACCTCGCCCCGCGCATCGGTCGTGCCCGGGAACTGGGCATGAAGATGGTCGTGGTCGACCCGCGCATGTCGAAGACCGGCGAGAAGGCCGACCTCTGGCTGCCGGTCCGGCCCGGCCACGACGCCGAGCTCGCCTGGGCCATGATCCGCTGGATCATCGACAACGGGCGCTACGACGAGACCTACCTGCGCCAGCCCAACCGGGCCTCCGCCAACGCGGCCGGCGAGCCGACCTGGTCGGACGCCACCTACCTCGTCAACACGTCCGACCCGAAGCGCCCCTACCTGACCACGGCCGACCTCGGACTCGCCGAGCCGCCAGTGGCCGACCCGGCCACCGGGAAGAAGCCCGACGGCGAGCCGGTGTGCGTGGTCGGCGGCACCCCGGTCGGTGCCTCCAGCGCGGTCGGCCCCGCCGACCTCGACGTCGAACTCGACCTCGAGGTGAACGGCCAGCCGGCGAAGGTGAAGTCCGTCTTCCGCATGCTCACCGAGCGAGCCCACGAGCGTTCCGTCGAGGAGTGGGCCGACGCGGCCGGCATCCCCGCCGAGCAGGTGGTCACCGTGGCACGCGACTTCACGTCGCACGGCAAGCGCGCGGCCATCACCAGCTACCGTGGCCCCGCCATGCACGCGAACGGGTTCGACGCGATCCGCGCGATCGGCTACCTCAACTTCCTGATCGGGAACCACGACTGGAAGGGCGGCCACATCACCGGGCAGAAGGGGTACAGCCCCAAGGCGGGACGCTACGACCTCGACAAGGTGCCCAACCCGAACCAGGCGTGGGGCGTCCCGGTCACCCGCGAGAAGGTGCGCTACGAGGACACGTCGTTCTTCAAGGCCGACGGCTACCCGGCCAAGCGGCGCTGGTTCCAGTTCCCCGGCAACCTGTGCCACGAGGTGATCCCGAGCGCCGTCGCGGAGTACCCGTACAGCCTGGACGCGCTGTTCATCCACCGGCACAGCCCGCTGAACTCCTCCCCCGGCGGCCACCGGCAGGCGGAGATGATGCACGACACCGACAGGATCAAGCTGATCGTCAGCTTCGACCTGGTGATGGGCGACACCTCCCAGCACGCCGACTACGTGCTCCCCGACCCCAGCTACCTCGAGCGGTTCACGCAGGAGGGGATCTACCCCGTCCAGCAGTACGCCGTCACACAGCTCGGCCAGCCGACGATGCGGGCCGTCGAGGGGCCGCGCCCGGTGGAGTGGTTCTACCTGGAGGTGGCCAAGGCCCTCGGCCTGCCCGGTGTCGGCAAGGACGGCTTCGGCCCCGGCGCCCACTTCGAGACGATCGAGGACTACTGGCTCAAGATGGCCGCCAACGTCGCGCACGCCGGCAAGACGCCGGTGCCCGACGCCGACTCCGAGGAGATGAGGGTGTTCACGCAGACGCGCACCAAGCACCTCAAGGACGCCTTCGACGAGAAGGTCTGGCAGGCCGCCGTCACGCCGGAGGAGTGGGCCAAGGTCGTCTACGTCCTCAACCGCGGTGGCCGGTTCGAGGGCCACGGTGGCGCCAACCACGAGAACGGGTACGAGGGCGAGTGGCTCAAGTACCGCTACGAGGGCCTGTGCGCGTTCTACGACCCGAAGGTCGCTGCGGCCAAGGACCCGATCAGTGGCCAGAACTTCGAGGGCATGGCGACGGTCCGCGAGCCCCTGCGTGCCGACGGCACCCCCGTCCCCCGCGACGGGATGCCCCTGCAGATGGTTGGGTGGAAGCCCCGCTTCCAGGGCACCTACCGCACGGCGAACTCTCCGTGGCTGCGCGAGGTCCGGTCGAACAACTACCTGACGATCAGTGGTGCGGACGCCGCCGAACGCGGCATCTCCACCGGTGACCGCGTCCGGATCCGGTCGGCGTCGGCCGAGGCCGAGGGCGTCGCGCTGGTCACCGAGTCGATCCGCCCCGGCGTCGTCGGCGCGGACTCGACGTTCGGGCACACCGGATACGGGGCCCGCCCCATCACCATCGACGGCAAGGTGGTCGAGCAGGAGACGGGGTACGGGCACGGCAAGGCGGCCCAGGCCGTGACGCCGGGCCACGAGGAGACCGGCTTCGCCGGACCCCGCTCGGTCGGCTTCTCGGTCAACAACCTGCTGCCCGACGACGTGCTCGGGGCGGGCGGCGGCGGGGTGAGCGACCCCATCGGCGGTGGGGCGGCCCAACTCGACACGTGGGTGGAGGTGTCACGGATCTGACGGCGATCCTCCCGCGCCCCGTCCTGCGCGCGGAGAGCTGCACCAGGCGGCACGGCTCCGGCTGTGCCGCCTGTGCGGACGCCTGCCCCCGGGACGTCTGGCAGGTGCCGTCCACCGACGACCCACCCCGGCCGGACGCCGACGCCTGCATCGGGTGTGCCCTGTGCGTGCCCGCCTGCCCCGTGGGGGCGATCATCGACGTGGGGCCCTCCGCCGCGTCGGTCGTCGAGGCCGCGGCCTCCGCGGGCGGCTCGGCGGTCGTGCGCTGCCGGGTTGCCCAGCAGGTGGCGGCCCCGGGGTACGCCGCGTCCGTGCTGGTGCCCTGCCTGGGCGCCCTCGACCCCGAGACGGTGGCCGCCGCGGCCGTCCGGCTCGAGGAGGGCACCGTGACCCTCGAACGGGCTGCCTGCGAGGCCTGTCCCGTCGCCCCCGTCGCGGCCG
>DUOQ01000018.1 GCA_012838755.1 Propionibacterium sp.
CGGCGATGTACTTGTCATCCATCTGGATCACGTCGGGCGCGTCACTCGCGGCCACCTGCGTGGCGAGCTTGTCCCAGTAGCCGGAGAACTCGCCGGGCTCCCCCTGCACCTTGATGTCGGGGTTTTCGGCCTCGAAGGCTTCGATGATCTCCTGCGTCATCCGGTTGCGGGTGTCGTTGCCCCACCAGGCAAAGCGGAGCGTGACCTGCTCGCCGCTGCCTGATCCGCCACCCGGCGCGGGGGCCGCGGACTGCTGGGGAGCCTGCGAGCCACACCCCGCCAGGGCCAGGCCGAGCACCACGACGCCGGCGGCGAGTTTCTTCGTGATGGACATATGGAGGGTTCCTCCCTGTTGGATCTGTGCCTGCCCGACTCCGCTGCCGGGAAGCGCTTACCGGCGACAGTACGTTCCGCCTGGCCCTTGCGTCAAGGAAGATCACGATTCCCGTGGCCGAATCGTTACCTCAGGGCCGGCGTCGCGCCTGAGTACGCACAACGTCCACCCACGGACGCGCCCGGCGACGGACGCCTACCGCGAGGGAACGGATCCGTGGTAAGCGTTTCCTGAGCGACCCTTGCCGGGGGAGCCGACAGGAGGAGACCATGAGCCGACGAGCACGGAGCGCCGCCCCAACCCTCAGCGACGTCGCCCGCCATGCCGGGGTCTCGCTGGCCACCGCCTCACGCGCGATCAACGGCTCGACCACCCGCACGGTCGGCGCCGAGCTCGCCGAACGCGTCCGTCAGTCGGCCGCTGAACTCGGCTACGCCCCCGACGCGAATGCCCAGGCGATGGCGCGAGGGGCCACCCAGACGATCGGCGTGGTGGTGCACGACCTCACCGACCCCTACTTCGCCGCCATCGCCGACGGGATGGCCACCGCCGCGCGCGAGCGCCGGCTGTTCATGACCCTCGCGACGACCGGCAACAACATTGACGCGATCAGCGACGTGGTGGCAGCGCTCGACTCGATGCGTGTGCGTGCGATCATCCTCGTCGGCGCCCGCTGGAAGGACGACGACCTGACCGATTCCCTGGGCGTGTCCGCCACCCGCTACGTCGAACGCGGGGGGCGCCTGGTCACCATCGGCATGGAGTTCCCGGGGACCGACGCGGTGCGGCTGGCCAACGCCACCGGCTCGGCCCAGCTGGCGGAGAACTTGGTGGACCTGGGGTATCGCAACCCCCTCGTGCTCGTCGGGCCCGTGCGCCACTCGACCGCGGTGACGCGCAGCTCGGCGTTCGTGGACCGGATGGCCGAGCTCGGCATCGAGATCAATGACTCGCACCAGATCTCGTCCGACCTCACCCGGGCCGGCGGCGAGGTTGCCATGCGCCTGGCCGTCGAGAGCGAGCTCGACTACGACGTCATCGTCGCCATGAGCGACGTCATGGCCTTGGGGGCACTCAGCGAGGCGCGTCGTTCGGGGATCCGCATCCCCCAGGACGCCGGGCTCACCGGCTTCGGCGATGTCACCCACCTGATCGACGTCATGCCGGCCCTGACCACGGTCCGCGTACCGACCGACCGCCTCGCCGCGCTCGCGCTCGACCTTGCGTTGAACGGACCCGGCGACGGCACCGGTTCGGTGACGGTGTCGGTGACCCCGGTGATCCGCGAGTCCACGCCACTGCGACGCCCCTGAGGTGAGAGGCCTTGACGCGGGTGAGCGACCTTGCTAATTTCAGGGAAAGCGCATTCCAAACCAAGCACCCCGCACGTCGGCCCGGCAGGAAGAGGACCATGGGAACGAAGAAGCTCACCATCGCCATGAACGGCATCACCGGCCGCATGGGTTACCGCCAGCACCTCGTGCGGTCGATCCTCCCCCTCCGGGACGAGGGCCTCGAGCTCCCCGACGGCACCCGCATCGAGGTCGAGCCGATCCTCGTGGGACGTCGCCCGGACGCCGTGGCCGAGATCGCCGAGCGCCACGGTGTGGAGCGCTGGGAGACCGACCTCGACAAGGTCCTGGCCGACGACGGTGTGGACATCTACTTCGACGCGCAGCTGACGAACCTGCGCCGCGCCGCCCTCACCAAGGCGATGGAGGCGGGCAAGCACATCTTCACCGAGAAGCCGACCGCGGAAACCCTCGAGGAGGCCATCGAGCTCGAGCGGGTACGCGCCCGGGCGGGCGTCAACGCCGGTGTCGTGCACGACAAGCTCTACCTCCCCGGTCTGGTCAAGCTCCGACGGTTGGTCGAGGAGGGCTTCTTCGGCCGCATCCTGTCCCTGCGTGGCGAGTTCGGCTACTGGGTCTTCGAGGGCGAGCACCAGCGCGCGCAGCGCCCGAGCTGGAACTACCGCAAGGAGGACGGCGGTGGCATGACCATCGACATGTTCTGCCACTGGAACTACGTCATGGAGGGCATCATCGGGCGCGTCGAGGCCGTCACCGCCAAGGCCGTCACCCACATCCCCACGCGTTGGGACGAGCAGGGCCAGGAGTACGACGCCACCGCCGATGACGCCGCCTACGGCATCTTCGAGCTGCGCACCCCCGGCGGCGACCCCGTGATCGCCCAGATCAACTCCTCGTGGGCGGTCCGCGTCTTCCGCGACGAGCTCGTGGAGTTCCAGGTCGACGGCACCCACGGGTCGGCCGTGGCCGGCCTCTTCAGCTGCCGCGCCCAGCAGCGTGCCCACACCCCCAAGCCGGTGTGGAACCCCGACCTGCCCGCCACCGAGCAGTTCCGCGACCAGTGGCTCGACGTCCCCGCCAACGCAGAACTCCCCAACGGGTTCCGTGCGCAGTGGGAGGAGTTCCTCGCTGACGTCGTCAACGACCGCCCGCACCGCTTCGACCTGCCGTCCGCCGCCCGCGGCGTCCAACTCGCCGAGCTGGGGCTGCAGAGCTCGGCCGAGGGCCGCCGCGTCGAGATGGGGGCGTTGGAGGCGTGAGCACCCACCGCCTGTCGCTCAACACGGCAACCACCAAGCGCTGGACGCTCGAGGAGGCCGTCGACGGCGTCGTCGCCGCCGGCATCGAGTCCGTGGGCCTGTGGCGCGACCGCGTCGCCGAGGCGGGCCTCGAGCGCGCGGCCCAGCTCGTCCGCGAGCGCGGCCTGCGTGTTTCCTCCCTGTGCCGTGGGGGGTTCCTCACCGCGGCGACGGAGACCGGCATCGCCACTGCTCTCGACGACAACCGCGCCGCGATCGTCGAGGCGTCCACCCTCGGCACCCGCGAGCTGATCATGGTCGTCGGCGGGCTCCCGGCCGCGCCGGGTCCTGAGCAGCCCGCAACGCCCGACGGCGACAGGGACCTCGTCGCCGCCCGTCAGCGTGTCGTCGACCGCATCGGCGAGCTCGTCGGGTTCGCCCGTGGTCACGACGTCCGGCTGGTCCTGGAACCGCTGCACCCGCTGTTCGCCGCGGACCGCGCGGTGCTGTCCACCCTCGGGCAGTGCCTCGACGTCGCCTCCCGGTTCGATGCACGCGACGTGGGCGTCGTCATCGACACCTACCACGTGTGGTGGGACCCGCACCTGCGCGGCGAGATCGTGCGGGCCGGCCAGGAGGGGCGCATCGCGTCCTACCAGGTCTCCGACTGGATCCTGCCGCTGGCACCTGTTGCCCTGAACTCCCGCGGCCACGTGGGCGACGGGTACATCGACTTCCCCACCATCACCCGTTGGGTGGCCGAGACGGGCTACGCCGGCGACGTGGAGGTGGAGATCTTCAACGAGGAGATCTGGGCGCAGCCCGGCGAACGGACCCTCGCGACCATGATCGACCGCTACACCCGCCTCGTGGAGCCGCACCTCTGAACCGATAAAGTGGGACGCATGAAGCGCCTGTACCTCATCCGCCACGGCGAGGCCGAGTTCATGGGCCGCGGTGTGCGCGGCGACCACGGCCGGGTCTTGACCGAGGAGGGCCGGCAACAGGCCCTGCACCTCGGTGAGCTGCTCGCCGACGCCGGCATCCGCGTCCTGCTCACCTCGACCGCCGACCGTGCCGTACAGACGGCCTCAGGCATGGGCCTGGATGCCGAGGTGCGCCCGGTCGAGGACCTCTACCATGCCGGCACCGTGGGCCTGCTCAAGGCGCTCGCCACGCTCGACAATTCCGTGGACGCCGCGGCCGTCGTGGGTCACGCCCCGGGTGTCCCGGCGCTGGTCGACGAGCTCGCCGGTCACGACCCCGACCCGCGGGCCGCGGCCGCCGCCCTGCACCACTACCCCACCGCGATGGCCGCCGGCATCGAGTTCTCCGGCTCCTGGGCCGATCTCGAGGTCATCCCGTCGCGCCTGTTCTGGGCCGAGCGGGGCTGAGCCCCCTCAACGCTGCGTCGAGACCAGCAGCCCCCCGTCGGGGCCACGCGCCACCGCGATCGCGCCGTGGTGGTCGGTGCGGAACACCGCCGCCCCGGTGTCGGCCACCGATGCCATCGTGCGGGCGGCTGGGTGCCCGTAGTCGTTGCCCTCCCCCACACTGACCAGCGCGACCTGGGGCCGCGCCGCCGCGATGAAGGCCGGCGCGTGCCGCCCGCTCCCGTGGTGGGGAACCAGCAGGACGTGGGTGTCGAGCGCGCCGCCCAGCGTGAGGTGGCTGGTCTGGGCAGCCTCCTCGGCATCCCCGGCCAGCAACACGCTGATGCCGTCTACCTCTACACGCAGCAGCAGGGACGCGTCGTTCTCGGCGCTCGACTCCCCCTCCCCGCCCGGCAGGTCCCGCCCCAGCGCCGGGGCCGCCAGCACCTCCACCCGCGCACCGCCCACGACCCAGGCCGATCCCGGGCCCGCGACCTCCCGGTGGACCCCGGCCAGGACCGCCGCCACCCGTGCGTCGGCCGCCTCGGGGGTGCGCACCCCCGAGGTCACGA
>DUOQ01000207.1 GCA_012838755.1 Propionibacterium sp.
CCGCCAGCCGGCGGGCGGCCTCGTGCGAGTCCCAGCCGGGCCCGAGGACATCGGGCCCGAGGTGACCGACCAGGCGCGCCTCGTCGCGGGTGCGGACCAGGTCGAGCATCCCGAGGGCGTTGCCGACGGCGGTCCACTCCGCGGTGGCCAGGACGGCGCGGACGGTGGGCGCCCCGAAGGGCGGTGGGGGCGTCGTCGTGGCCATGATCCGCCAGGCGCCGTCCATGCGCAGGTGGCTGTGCAGGGTCATCCCGTTGTCGAGCCGGTGGAGCAGGTGCTTGCCCCGCGGCACCACCGCGACGGTGGTGACGCCGCGCAGGTCGGTGGTCGCGATGTCGGGCCAGCGCAGGTCGGAGCGGACCAGCGCCTCCCCGGCGAACGCCCCGTGCAACCGTCGCGCCACCCTCCAGACCGCGTCCCCCTCGGGCATGTCAGCCGCCGATCCCGGCCGACTCCACCAGGCGGGGCACCACATCCTCGATCGGGTCGCGCAGGATCGCGTCGGCCAGGTAGTCGTAGGGGGTCTCCTGCGCGTTGATGATCACGACGCGTGCCGTGTGCCCGAAGGCGTAGGGCACCAGTCCGGCGACGGGGTGCACGGTGAGGGTCGTCCCGATCGCCATGACGAGGTCGGCGGTCTCGGCGAGCTTGACCGAGGCGTCCAGCACCTCGGGGTCGAGCATCTCCTCGAACAGGATGACGGTGGCGCGGGTGATGCCGTCGCAGTCGGGGCAGCGGGGGTCGTCGTCGCCGGCGTTGATGCGCTCGACCATCTCCGACAGGGGGCCCGTCCTGCCGCAGTCCTCGCAGCGCCACTGCCGGGCGTTGCCGTGGATCTCGTGGACCCGCTCGGGGCCGGAACCCGCCACCAGGTGCAGGCCGTCGGTGTTCTGCGTGACGATCCCGGCGAGCCTGCCGGCGCGCTCGAGGTCGACCAGGGCGCGGTGGGCCGGGTTGGGCTCGGCGGCCAGCGCGGGCGAGGTCGCCCGGATCCGCCAGGCCTTGCGGCGGATGTCCTCGTCCAGCAGGTAGTACGACAGTGTCGACACCTTCTCGGCGTCGGGGTCCTGCGTCCAGCGCCCCTGGGGGCCGCGGAAGTCGGGGATGCCCGAGGCCGTGGACAGTCCCGCACCGGTCACGGCGAGGATCCGGGACGAGCGCGAGATGAGGTCGGCCGCACGAACGAAGTCATCCATGGGGCCAGTCTCTCACCCCGCGTCGGCGCGACGGGGCAGGGCGAGGGACCGCGTCAGCGGCCGCACCGCCTGGGTGCCCAGGGACGTGCCGAGGGAGATGGCGACCGCGATCAGCAGCGCCGTCAGCAGGACGCCGGGGGCGCCCACGGTGCCGCCGTCCTCGACGTCCTGCAGCAGGCCGTAGAGGCCGCGGTACAGCGTGAGGCCGGGCAGCAGCGGGATCACCCCGGCCGTGACCAGCGCGACGACCGGCATCCGCCAGCGCGTGTGACCGAGTTGCGCCACCGCCCCCACGGCGGCCGCGGCCATCGCCGTCGCCGGGATGCGCTCGTCCAGCAGCGCCAGGGCGCCGGTGTTCACCAACCAGGCGAGGGCGCCGAGCAGGAAGAACGGCACCAGGCCGCGGGGACGCACCTGGGCGCCCACCCCGATGGCCAGCGCCATCAGGCCCGCCGCGGTGAGGCCCACCACGACGGGGATCGTCCGGCCCGGCACGTCGGCCAGGTACAGCGGGATGCCGACCAGAATGCCGAGCCACAGCGCCGACATGATGCCGACGACGATCCCGCCGGTCGCCACGACCACCTCGAGCAGGCCGGCCGCGGCGGTGACGTGGAAGCCGTCCAACGCGTCCCGCGACGAGGCCACCAGCGACAGCCCGGTGAGCAGCGACACGATCCCGGACGCCACCACCAGCGACGGCGAGATGCCCAGCAGCCAGGGGATCCAGTCGTTGCCGACCATGAGCCCCAGCGCCGCGAGGGTCGCGATCGCCGCCCCGCCGGCCTGGGCGAAGAACAGCGACCAGCCGAGACGTCCGAACAGGCCGACCGACGCGTCGACCAGGGCCGTGACCAGGAAGGCGGCCACGATCTCGCGCCAGCCGCCCCCCAGCACGGTCGCCACGGACGCCCCGAGCACGGCCATCGCGACCGTCACCACCCACGGCCGGTAGGCGTGTGAGGCGTGGGCGATCGCGGCCAGCCGCTCGCGCGCCGCCTCCACGCCGAGCTTCCCGTCGATGATGTCGGTGACCAGCCGCTCCAGCAGGGCGAGGCGCTGGTAGTCCTGGGTGCGCAACTGGACGATCCGCACCGAGGTCACCGGGTCCTCGAAGTCGGTGCCCGCCTGCGAGACGGTCACCGACGTGGAGGTGATGTCGATGTTGGCGGTGGCCCCGTAGGCATCGGCGACCCGCACGCCGTAGCCGGTGACGTCGGACGCCGGCGACCCGGCCGCCAGCCCCATCTCGCACACGCGCAGGACGAGGTCGACCACACGCCGGGCGTGGATCGCCTCGACCGCGCGGTCGCGCTCGCCGATGTGGCTGAAGTGCCGCGGCATCGACGGGTCGCGCACCGCGTGCAGCATGCCGCGCCACAGGCGCTCGCTCGCGCCCGGGCGCTGCTTGCGCGGGGGCAGGGGCACGGGCATCAGTGGGGTCCGGCCACGTGTTGTTCGACGATCTCGCCGACGTTCTTCTCGAGTTCGCGCTGGACGAGGACCTCCTCGGCCCTCACGCGCCTGCGGTGCTCCTGGTGCAGGGCGCGGAGGGTCGCCGCGCAGGTCATCACCATGATCACCGAGAAGGGCGCCGCGACCAGGATCGCCATGGTCTGCAGGGCCCCCAGCCCGCCGGTCAGGTCGCCGGCCTGGGCGCCGGCCCAGAGCAGCACGGCGGCGATCGCGCCCTCCATGACGGCCCAGAACAGGCGGGCGCCCAGCGGCGGGTTGGGGTCCCCGCCGGTCGACAGCATGCCCACCACGAAGGACGCCGAGTCGGACGAGGTGACGAAGAACACCACGACCAGGATGAGGAACAGCCCCGACATGATCGTGCCGCCAGGGATCCCCTCGAGCATCTGGAACAGGGCGTTGGTGGTGGAGACGCTGCCGTCCTCGGCGACCAGGCCGCCACCCCCGTAGACCTGCTGCCACAGGGCGGTGCCGCCCAGGATCGAGAACCACAGGAAGGTCAGCAGGGTCGGCACGAGCATCACGCCGAGGACGAACTCCCGCACGGTGCGACCGCGGGAGATGCGGGCGATGAAGACGCCGACGAACGGCGACCAGCTCATCCACCAGCCCCAGTAGTAGGTGGTCCAGCCGCCCAGCCAGGTCTCACCGGCCACGCCCTGGTAGGGCATGGTGCGGAACGACAACCGGACGAAGTTGGCCACGTACTCGCCGATGGACTGCACGAACTCCCGCAGCACGAAGAGCGGCTCGCCGAGCAGCAGCACCAGCAGCATCAGGATGCCGGCGAGGACGAGGTTCCCGTTGGAGAGCCACTTGATGCCCTTGTCGACGCCGGTGGCGACCGAAATGGTGGCGAAGATCGTGATGACCACGACGAGGCCGACCAGCAGGCCGATCGACTCCTCGGCCACACCGAGGTAGTCCAGGCCCGCCGAGAACTGGGTGGCGCCGAAGCCCAGGGACGTGGCCACGCCGAACAGTGTGCCGACGATGGCGACGACGTCGATCACGTCACCGATCCAGCCCTCGACGCGGCGACGCCCCAGCAGGGGCTCGAGCATCCAGCGCATGGAGATGGGGCGTCCCTTGCGGTGCACGGCGAAGGCGACGGCCAGCCCGATCACGATGTAGATGGCCCAGGCGTGCAGGCCCCAGTGCAGGAAGGTGGTCGTCATCGCGCCCTGCGCCAGGGTGGCATCGCTGGCGGCGGCCGAGGTGCCGGGCGGCGGGGTGGCGAAGTGGTTGAGGGGTTCGGCGACTCCCCAGAACACCAGCCCGATGCCCATGCCGGCCGCGAAGAGCATCGCGAACCAGGAGAAGACCGAGTATTGCGGGGCCGCGCCGTCCTTGCCGAGGGTGATGTCGCCGTACTGGGAGAAGGCGGCGTAGAGGCCGAAGGCGACGAAGCCCACGACGATCAGCACGTAGTACCAGCCCAACCCGTTCACCACGCCGGTGTTGGCGGCGCCCAGTGCGCCGGCGAGCTGGTCGGGGATCACCACGGCCAACAGGACGAAGGCGGTCACGAGGATCGCGGAGGGCCAGAAGACCCTCGGGCTGACCCGGCTGGTTCCTTCCCGCGTGGGGGTGGCGTCGCGGCGTTCTTCTCTGCGGTCGTCACGTTCTTTCCTTCGGTCGGTGGCCTCTGGTCGAGTGGTCCGCGGGACAGCCCACCACCCGGACGGGCGGCGGGGCAAGCCGTCGGCTCAGGTTGGCGTCGCTTGCCCGAGGTCGACCGCGATCTGGTGCAGGCACTGCACGTGCTCCTCGATCGGCGGGTGCGAGGCGAACAGCTGTCCGCGGGACAGCGGACCGAAGGGGTTGGCGATCATCAGGTCCTGCGTGAGGATCGCGCCGTCGGCGTCGGCGTCGGCGTCGTACTCGCGGGTGCGCGAGATCCCCATGCGGATGATCAGGGCGGCCACAGGGAGCCGAAGGCCTCCCATCCCGGGAAGGCCACGATGCCGTCGACGGGCTCGAAGAACGGGGCGTAGCCCGAGCCGTCGGCCTGGGGCATGCCACCGACCAGCGCCACCTGCCGGAGCATCGGGCATGTCCCTCTTTGACCCGCACCGGGACGTCGCGATCGGCCCCTGGTTGCCATCGGGAATGGACGAAGCACCTTCTGCGTTGAGATACTTGAAACATCAACTAATCAGGAGTGGTCATGCAGATCGGCATCTTCTCGGTGAGCGACATCACCACCGACCCGACGACGGGTCACACCCCCAGCGAGAACGAGCGCATCAAGGCGTCCGTCGCGATCGCGAAGAAGGCCGAGGAGGTCGGCCTCGACGTCTACGCCATCGGCGAGCACCACAACGAGCCCTTCTTCAGCAGCTCGCCCACCACGACGCTGGGCTACATCGCCGCGCAGACCGAACGCATCCTGCTCTCGACCGCGACGACCCTGATCACCACGAACGACCCGGTGAAGATCGCCGAGGACTTCGCGATGCTCCAGCACCTGGCCGACGGCCGCGTCGACCTCATGATGGGCCGCGGCAACACCGGCCCGGTCTATCCCTGGTTCGGCAAGGACATCCGCCAGGGCGTCGACCTGGCCGTCGAGAACTATGCGCTGCTGCGCCAGCTCTGGACCGAGGACGTCGTCAACTGGCAGGGCAAGTTCCGCACGCCGCTGCAGGGCTTCACCTCCACCCCGCGCCCGCTCGACGGCATCGCCCCGTTCGTGTGGCACGGCTCGATCCGCACCCCCGAGATCGCCGAGCAGGCCGCCTACTACGGTGACGGCTTCTTCCACAACCACATCTTCTGGAACATCGAGCACACCAAGCGCATGGTCGACCTCTACCGCCGCCGCTTCGAGCACCACGGCCACGGCCCGGCCGACACCGCGATCGTGGGCCTCGGCGGCCAGTTCTTCATGCGCAGGAACAGCCAGGACGCCGTGAACGAGTTCCGCCCCTACTTCGACGTTGCCCCGGTCTACGGCCACGGCCCGTCGATGGAGGACTTCACCGCCCAGACCCCGCTCACCGTCGGGTCGCCGCAGCAGGTGCTCGAGCGGTACCTCTCCTACTCCGACGAGGTCGGCCACTACCAGCGCCAGCTCTTCCTCATCGACCACGCCGGGCTGCCGCTCAAGACGGTCCTGGAGCAGCTCGACCTCCTCGGCGAGATCCTGCCCGAGCTCCGCAAGGGCTACGCCGCCGGACGCCCCGCGCACATCCCCGAGGCACCCACCCACGCCTCGCTCGTGGAGAAGGCCCGCTGATGTCCCACCTCGTCGTCATCACCGCGGGCATGGGCTCGCCGTCCAGCTCGCGCCTGCTCGGCGACCGCCTCGCGGACGCCACCCTCACGGCCCTGGGCGCCGCCGGGCAGCAGGCGCCCGAGGTCAGGGTCCTCGAGTTGCGTGACCTCGCGGTCGAGCTCGCGACCTACTACACCTCCCACGTCCCCAGCACGAAGCTGCAGGAGGCGTTCGACCTCGTCGGCACGGCGTCCGGCGTCATCGCGGTCAGCCCCGTGCTGAACGCGGGCGTCAATGGCCTGTTCAAGCTGTTCTTCGACCTGCTCGACGAGGGTGTGCTGAAGGGGCGTCCGGTGGTGCTGGCCGCCACGGGCGGCACCGCGCGGCACAGCCTCGCCATCGACCAGGCCATGCTGCCGCTGTTCTTCTACCTGAAGGCCACGGTCGCCCCGACGGCCGTGTTCGCGGCGACCGAGGACTGGGGCAGCGCGGAAGCGGGCCTCGTCCGGCGCATCGAACAGGCCGGCGCCGAGCTCGCCGAGCTCGTCACGACCCGCCCGGCCACGGACTACGCCGACGAGTTCGCCAACGTCCCCGACTTCGCGAGCCTGCTCGGCAACTGACCCCGCGCCCGGCAGAATGTCCCCATGGCTAGCCGAGACGTACTCCGCCCACTGACGGGCAACCCGCTGGTGCGGGGCATCTTCTTCGTCTCGGTGCTGGTCATCGCGATCGGGTGGGCGCTGCGCACGCTGGCCGAGGCCGGCACCCTGCTGGGGGTCATCCTCGTGCCGGTCGCGCTGTCCGTGCTGTTCACCGGGGTGCTGATGCCGCTGCAGGTGCTGCTCAACCACAAGCTCAAGCTGCCCCGGTCGCTCGGCGCCGCCCTGACGGTGGTCCTCGCGTTCCTCGGCGTCGTCTGCGTCCTGTGGGTGGCCGGCACCAACCTCGCCAAGGGGACCGGTGACATCGTCGACGCGTTCGGCGCGCAACTGGTCCAGCTCCGTGACTGGGCGATCGCGGCGACGCCCCTCGACCAGCAGCAGGTCGACGACCTGGTGGGCCAGGCCACCACGTGGCTGCAGGAGAACCAGTCCGGGCTCGCCCAGGGCGCCATGGGTGCGGGCGTCGGCTTCGCCGGTTTCCTCGTCTCGGGCGTGCTCGCGATGGTCGCGACCTTCTTCTTCCTCGCGCAGGGGGACCGCATCTGGGCGGCCGTCATCGTCGTGCTGTTCCCCGAGCGGATGCACCGCGAGGCCTGGCAGGCCTCCCGCCGCGGCTGGGTCACCCTGGCCACCTACTGTCGCACCCAGCTCCTGGTCGCCGCCGTGGACGCCTTGGGCATCGGCCTGGGCGCGTTCCTGCTGGGCGTCCCCTTCGTCATCCCGATCATGGCGGTGACGTTCATCCTGTGCTTCATCCCGTTCGTGGGTGCGATCGTCTCCAGCGCCCTGGCCGTCGCGATGGCGCTCGCCTTCCAGGGTCCCGGCGTCGCGCTGGCGATGCTCGGCGTCTGCATCCTGGTGCAGCAGGTCGAGGCGAACGTCCTCAGCCCGATCCTCATGGGCAAGGCCGTCGACGTGCACCCCCTGCTCATCCTGCTCTCGGTTGCCGGCGCCACCTACGTGCTCGGCCTCGTCGGGGCCCTGTTCGTCGTCCCGGTGATCGCCACCATCAAGAGCATGGTGCTGTACCTCAACGGCACCGACCCCTTCCCCGGCCTGGCCACGGGCGGGCGTGCGCTGCTCACCCCGCCCAAGACCCTCATCGGCCCCCGTGACCCCGTGCGCAGCCCCCGCCGCATCGGCGACGCCACCCCGCGCTGGCTCGTCGAGGAGCAGGCCGAGCAGGAGGAGGCCGTCGCGGAGGCCCAGCGCGGGGAGCGCCGGGGCGGCTCCACCCGCGCCTAGTTCGCGTGCGCGATCAGCTTGTCGTAGACCACCTGGAACCGCTCCATGCGGCGTTGGTAGTACCCCAGCCGCTCGGGGTGCGGCACGAACGTGTCCCCCTTCGGCACCGCCGCAGGCTCCACGTCGGGGGCCAGCGCGGGGAGCGCGTGCAGTGCGGCCCCGCGCAGGGTCGAGCGCTTCAGCGTCAACGGCGTGACCGGCACGCCCGAGGCGTCCGCGATGACCTGCATCAGCCCGGGGATGTCGGCGGTGACCCGACCCGTCGCGATGATCTCGGTGGGGCGTCCGGCGACCAGGACGAGGTCGCGCAGCATGCGCACGTACGACAGGGCCACGCCCTCGATCGTGGCGCGGTAGAGGTCGGACGCCGTGGTGGCGGCCGACACCCGGTGCAGGACGGCGCGCGCCTCGCCCACCCAGCCCGTGGACCGCTCGCCCGAGAACCAGGGCAGCACGACCGGTAGCCCGGGGACCGGGTCGGCGACGATCATCGCCGCCAGTTCCTCGGCCGGCGGCAGCTTCAGCGTGGCCTCCAGCCAGGTCACTGCCCGCCCGACGTCGTTGAGCGCACCCCCGAGGATCGAGGAGGTCTCGTCGATCCGGTTGCACCACAGGCCGCGCGGCAGGTTGTCGAGGTCGCCGCCCACGAGCACACGCATGGCGCCCGAGGTGGCGGCCGACAGCACCATGGTCGAGGCATCCACCGACCCGGCGCCGATCGACTGGGAGTGCCCGTCCGAGATCGGGGCGAACCACACGGCGTCGGCCAGGACGGGCCACCCGGTGGCCACG
This sequence comes from Propionibacterium sp., assembly GCA_012838755.1. Taxonomy (GTDB): domain Bacteria; phylum Actinomycetota; class Actinomycetes; order Propionibacteriales; family Propionibacteriaceae; genus Propioniciclava. Next base: position 8,595 of record DUOQ01000207.1, read on the forward strand.
TCGAGCACGGGGGTGAGTGGCTGCGAGGGCGGCGCGATGGGGGAGAGCAGCCCCACGTCGACGCCGACGAGGTCGAGCAGCGTGGCGTCCCACGTGCCCTCGCGGCGGTTGAGCATGCCGGTCCAGGCGGCGGTGGAGGTGCCGGCGGCCGTGGTCCCGATGATGCGCAGCCACGCGTACTCGCCGAGGCTCACCCAGTGCCGGACCTTCTCGAAGGTGTGCCGGTCGGTCTGCTTCAGCCACAGGAACCGCGAGGGCAGGTAGCCGGTGTGCTGGCGGGTGCCGGTGCGCTGCTGGGTGTCGTCCTCGTTGAGGATGCTCTTGAGGTAGTTGACCTGCGCCGAGGACCGGCTGTCGGCGTAGGTGTAGCAGGGCGTGATGGCGTGCCCGCCGGCGTCCACGCCGACCAGGGAGGACGCGAAGGTGTCGATGGCCACGCCCGCGATCGGGTGCGGGAAGTCGGCGACGACCTCGCCCACCACCTGCCGGATCTCGGCGGTGACCCGGTCGGGGTCGATCGTCGAGGTGCCGTTCGCGATCGTGGTGAACGCGTGCCCCACCTTGGTCTTGAATTTCTTCACGGGGCGGGCCTGCGCGTCGTAGATGCCGGCCCGGGTCCCGGTGGAGCCGACGTCGATGGCCAGCACGAACGGGGCCCGCGCCTGCGCGAGGCGGACGGTCAGCGATGCGGTCATGGGCACCTCCTGCGGGAATGAACCCACGCTAGGGCAGGGATCGCCGTGCGGTGGCGAAACGGGCGACCTAGCATGGGCGCCATGTCCGACCCCTCCGCCGAGCGCCGCGACGCCGCCCGTCGCCGGGCCGACCTCGCGGCGTCCGCGCGCCGGGGCGAGGCGCAGGCCGCGCAGGTGCTGATCGACGATTTCCTGGTCGCGGTCCGGGAGCGGGGGATCCCTCCCGAGCGTCTCGTCGCCACCCAACTCGACGGCCGCCAGGTGCGCACCGACAAGACGGGCTGGTACGTCAACCGCAAGCGCAGCATCGCGATCGGCGAAAGCGGGGAGTGGTACGTGCTGACCGTGCCGTCGTCGCCGTTCGGTCGGTTCACGGGCGTGAAGCTCGAGGCGTCGCCACCCGAGCTCGTGGTGGGTCGCGGTGGGCGGGACGGCGAGAGCGGCGACCTGGCCGACTTCCTCGCGCGGGTGCTCGACCCGGACACCCCCTAGAGACGGCGCCGAGGAGCTGCGGCACCCCAACCTGCAGCTCCCCGGGCTATTCTGAGAGTAAGGTGAGAAAGCCCCTCTCCGCAAAGTTGCCATCCCCGTTTTCATAACGATTGGTTAACCATCTCCACATCGAGCGGTTCGGAGAACCCAACCCGGGCGGGACCGGCGCCCCACGAGGACGGACAACACCCCGCCGATCCCGGACAACACCTTGGTCAACACCCGCTCGGCAGGCTCGCGGCCATGACCCGCATCGGCCTGCCCCGCACCCTCGCAGCGCTCAACGACGAGTGGCTCGACCTTCAGTTCGACCCCGCCCCCGGCGCGTGGGCCGCCACCCCCGCGTTGGCCGGCGCCCGCACCCTCGGCGAGGTCTTCGCGCGCGTCCCGCACGAACCGGACAAGGTGCTGGTCGGCCTCCTGGCGCACCAGGCGTCGGGGGACCGGACCGCCGGGCGCGTCGTCGTCCAGTCGCTCGTGCCGAAGCTCGTGCTGATGGCCGTCCGCGACCCCGAGGCGACCTTCGACGACTATCTCGCCGCCCTCTGGGTGCGGGTGGCGACCTACCCCGTCGCGCGGCGTCCGCGGCGGGTGGCGGCGAACCTCGCCCTCGACACGCTCAAAGCGGTCAAGGCGTCCCGTCCCCGCGCCGAGCCGGCCCTGCTCGCCGTCCCGATCCCCGACCCACTGGCCGATGCGACGACGGTGCTGGACGCCGGCGTCCGGCTCGGCGTCATCGACGGCCTCACCCGGCGGACGTTGGAGGCGGTGTACGTCGACGGGCGCACCAGCCGGGCGGCGGGGAGCCTGCTGGGCATGTCGGCCGACACCGTGCGCTGGCGGTGCTCGAAGGGCGTCCGCGCCCTGCGGGAGGTCGCGCCCGAGCTCACCGACCTTCTGGCCGGGTGAGGGGTGGGGTCAGCGGCCCGCCAGGCCGTTCTCGTAGGCGAACAGCACCAGCCCCACGCGGTCGCGCGCCTGCAGCTTGGTGAGCAGCCGGCCGATGTGGGTCTTGACGGTGCCCTCGGCCAGGTAGAGGTGCTGGGCGATCTCGGCGTTCGTCGAACCGGCGGCGACCTCGAGCAGCACCTCGCGTTCACGCTCGGTGAGCAGGGCGAGGCGGGGGTCGTGCTCGCCGGGGGTCGGCGACAGGGTCGGGGCCACGTGGTCGAGCAGCCGGCGGGTGGTGGAGGGGGCGACCACGGCGTCCCCGGCCGCGACGTTGCGGATCGCGTTGAGCAGGTCGGCCGGGCGGGCGTCCTTGAGCATGAAGCCCGAGGCGCCGGCCTTGAGCGCGGCGAACGCGTACTCGTCGAGGTCGAAGGTGGTGAGCACCAGCACCTTGGTGCCGAGTTGGGCCTCGACGATGCGACGGGTCGCCTCGACGCCGTCCATGACGGGCATGCGGATGTCCATGAGCACCACGTCGGCAGGGTCGGCGACCAGGGCGCGCACGGTCTCGGCGCCGTCGGGGGCCTCGCCGACGACCTCGAGGTCGTCCTCCGAGTCGATCAGCATGCGGAAGCCGCTGCGCACCAGCGCCTGGTCATCGGCCAGGAACACACGGATGGTCATGGGTCAGGTCCTCCTCATCGGCGCTCCGGCGCCCTCGCGAAACGGGATCGAGGCGGTCACCCGGAAGCCCGGTCGCCCGGTCAGGGGCCCCGCCTTCAGGGTGCCGCCCATCGAGGTGACGCGTTCGTACATGCCGCGCAGCCCGTTGCCGCCGCCGTCGGTCGGGTTCTCGATGCCCTCGCCGTCGTCGATCACGTCGACGGTCAGGGCGTCCCGCCCGTAGTCGAGCGTGACGAGGGCGTGCGCGTGGGGGCCCGCATGCTTGAGGAAGTTGGTCAGCGCCTCCTGCGTCACCCGGTAGATGGTGAGCGAGAGGGCCTGCGGGACGGGGAAGGGCGTCCCGTGCACGACCAACCGGGCGCGGTCGGAGGTGCGGTGCACCAGGTCGGGGATGTCGTGCAGGGTCGGCATCGGCGCGAAGTTGGCCGGCTCGGCGGCGTCGGGGTCGGAGCGCAGCACCCCGACGATGCGGCGCATCTCGTGCAGCGCCTCGCGGCCGGTCTCGGCGA
>DUOQ01000208.1 GCA_012838755.1 Propionibacterium sp.
CGCCCGCCTCGGCCCGCGCGGCCTCGTCGGCGGCCCCCCGGTGCTGCCAGTCGTCCGGGCCCAACAGGGCGACGTTCTCCTTCAGGCGGTCGCGGTCCTCGTCGTCACACAGGAACGCCCCGTGCGTACAACACCCCGACTCGGGCTGGTCGGCGTCGATGCCGTGGCAGGCCGGGGTGCCGAAGACGCACGACCACCGCGAGAGCAGCCACGTCATGTCCGCGGAGATGAGGTGCTCGTCGTTTCCGGGGTCGGGGAACGAGTACCACTCGCGTGGGAAGTCGAGCGGAACCTCGGGCAGGGGGGCACCCGGGGTGGTGGTGGGATCGGAGGGGCTCACAACACGCGACGGTAGACCGTCTACGGTGGACGCGTGAGACTAGGTGTCCTCGACGTCGGCAGCAACACGGTGCACTTCGTCGTCGTCGACGCCCATCGGGGCGGTCACCCGACCCCCATGAACGACTCCAAGACCCGCCTGCGGCTCATCGAGTACCTCGACGACGACTGCATCAACGACACCGGCGTGGCCCGCCTCGTGGACGCCGTCAACGAGGCCGCCTCCCTGGCCAAGGCCACCAAGTGCGGGGAGGTCATGGCGCTGGCCACCTCCGCGGTCCGCGACGCCGCGAACTCCGACGACGTCCTGGCCACCGTCGAGAAGAAGACCGGGATCACGCTGCGCGTCCTCAGCGGCGAGGACGAGGCCCGCATGACGTTCCTCGCGTCCCGACGCTGGTTCGGCTGGAGCGCCGGCCGGATCGTCAACCTCGACATCGGTGGTGGGTCGCTCGAGCTGACCAGCGGCGAGGACGAGCTGCCCGAGCAGGCGTACAGCCTGCAGCTGGGTGCCGGCCGGCTGACCCACGACTGGTTCCAGACCGACCCGCCCGAGCGCAAGCGCATCAACCAGCTGCGCGACTACATCGACGCCGAGCTCGAGGGGCCGGCCAGGGCGATCAAGGCCGCCGGCGAGCCCGACCTGGCCTGCGCCACCTCCAAGACATTCCGCATGCTCGCCCGGCTGACCGGCGCCGCACCCTCGTCCGCGGGGCCGCGCGTGGAGCGCACGCTCACCGCCGCCGGCCTGCGCCAGGTGATCGCGTTTATCTCCCGCATGACCGCCGCCGACCGGGCCGAACTCGAGGGCATCAGCGCCGACCGGTCGCACCAGGTGGTGGCCGGTGCTTTGGTGGCGGAGGCGTCGATGCGCGCACTGGGACTCGAATCTGTGAAAATCTGTCCGTGGGCCCTGCGCGAGGGTCTGATCCTGCAGCGTCTCGACCGGGACGCGGGCGGCGACGGAAAGGGGAGCTGACATGGCCGAGGACCAGGACGGTCAGCAGATCACCGTGGCGGAGCTGCTCAAGCGCATGGGCGCAGAGCAGTCCACCGCCTCGACGGGCCGACGGCATCGCCGGGCCGCGGAGGGTGGTGTGAGTGTCTCGGAGCTCACCGGCGAGATCCCACGGATCACCGACGACACCCAGCTCAGCGGCCGCGCCGCCCGCCGCCGTGCGCGGGAGGCCGAGGAGGAGGCCGCCGACCGGACCGCCTCCGGTGGGCCCGCCGCCGGC
>DUOQ01000209.1 GCA_012838755.1 Propionibacterium sp.
GTCCCGGTGGGGGCGACCCGGACGGTGAGGGGACCCAGCAGCATCAGCTTGGGCAGGTCGCAGCTCGGATCGAACCACGTGCTGACGTCGTCGTCGAGGGTCGGGTCGTCTTGTTCAACCAGCTCGCGGACGCTCTCGGGGATGTGGGGGGCGAGGGCGGTCAGGTCGTCAGGAGTGACGGCCGCGGCGTCGACGTAGACCTCATCGATCTCGGGCAGCACGTTGGTGACAGGCTCGTCAGGGACCTGGTCACGCGCGACGATGTGCTCCGGCAACAGTTGGCCTGCTTGGTTGGTGTGGGCCCTCCATCCCTCGGCAGGTTCGGGGTGCTGGGGGTACTCGACGTCGGGCTCGTCGGCTTGGGCGAAGATCGCGGCGCACCCGGCCGTATCCCGTGCGGTGAGCCCGGCGGCGGTCAGCGTGAGCCCGACCCCGGGCAGCTGAAGGCGGCCGTCACCTGTGACCCGGAGCACCTCAGCGTCGATGTCTTCGTGACCTCCGTCGACGTCGATCATCATGAGCGCGGTGCCTGTTTGGCGGGGTTGGTCGTTGAGGAGACGGGCCAGTTGTTCGGTGAGGTCGGTGCGGTCTGTGTCCAGGAGGAGGAGCCGGCTGTCCCACAGGGGGTCGTCCAGCAGAGTGGCGCGGCCGGTGTGGATGTCCAGACCGGCTTCGCGAGTGCGGTCGATCATGGCGACGGTGTCGGCAATGACGTGAGCGGTGATGTCGGCCGTGTCGTGGTGGCGGACGCGTCGTCGGTTGAAGGCGACGGCTTCGGCAGCGATGCCCACGCATTCGACGTGGACGTCTCGGGTCCAGGGGTGGACCGCGAGCTCAGCTGCGGCGTGGCGGACGAAGTCGCGTGCCCGATCGGGGTCGCCGATGACACGAAGGACGCCGGCCTCTTCGAGGTTGTACAGCCAGCGGTGGCCGCCCTCGTCCAGGCCGAGGGTGACCAGCTGCGGGTAGGGCGCGGGTAGTGCACCGTCGAGCGGACCCACCTCGACGAGGTCGCTCTGGATAGGGAGTTCCCAGCGCAGCCGGTCCGGGGCGTGCCGCCAGGGTTCGCGTAGGTCGGCCGGGTCGGCGAGATGCAGCCGGATCACGTCGTCGGCCTGTTCCACGGCGGCGAGGTGAGGCATGGGCTCGCTGGCTCGACCGCGACGGGACGCCAGGCGCCGGAGTGCTTCGTCGAGGAAGGCGACGTCCAGCGCGGCCGAGGCACCTTCGGTACGCAGCGTCTTGTCGATCGGGTCGAGTGCGGGGGGCGGGGTGGCGATCATCCGGCCGGGACGCCGGGCGCGCAGTTGTGCGGCACGGCGGTGGCCCAACGCCACCCAGAGAGATCCGGCCAGGAGGCTGCCCGCACCGACCAGCCCGGGCACCAGCCAGCCGGGAATGGGTGCCGCCTCGTCCACGGTCACGGTGGAGGTGTCGGCCGCCTCGACGGCTCGGGTCGTCTGCACCGGCGCCGGTTCGGGGGCGGACGGGACGGGCGATGCTGCAGGCATCACCGCCGGTTCAGCTGGCGCGGGGAGCTCGTGCGTGACTGGCTCTTCCACGACCGGCTCCGGAGTCACCGCGTCGCGCGTCGGTTGGGTGGGTGATGCAACTGGTGCCAGATTCTGGCCAGTGTCGGGTCTCGGCTGAGGGATCGCCAAGGTCCAGCCGACGTCGATGACGTCAGGGTTGGTGAGGTGGCGGCCGCCGGGTTGCGTGATGGTCCGGGACGCCTCGACGATCTTGGGGAACGCTTGGGCGTCGCCGAGGTGGTCGTGGGCGATCTCGCTGAGGGTGTCGCCCTCGCGAACCGTGTAGGTCTCGGTGGGAGCTTGGTTGGTGGTGGAGTCGGTGCCGCCGACGGGGAGGGCCAGGACCCAGCCGGCACGAAGGAAGTCGTCTCCCTTGCCGTCGAGGAGGCGGGTGTTGAGGGCGGCGATCTCGGTGTAGCGGCGTCCGTTGCCGAGTTCGGCGGCTGCGATCGACCACAGCGACTCGCCGCGCTTGACGGTGTGCTGCCTGGTCTGAACCGGAGGCGCCGTGTCCTCGACGGTGTGAGGCGCCGTGTGTGAGGCGGTCACCTGCGGCGCGGGAGGCGCGGTCACGGTGGCGATGGACGCGGGCGCCGGGAGGGGATCGGCATACGCGAGCGTGGGGCCTGGCAGGGCAACGAACAGGGCCGCCGCGGCCGCGACGAGCTGGCGGGCGGCGACCTGCGGCAGGTGGAGGCCGGGTAGATCGCGGGGTTGGACGCCGCGGATCCGGGTCACGATCTCCAAGAGGATCAGTGCTCCCAGCATCGCCCACGTGACCCAGCCGAGGGCCTTGATCACCACCAGCGCGAGAGTGCCGTCATCGCGTCGCAGGAGCAGGGCAACCACGTCGCTCCAGTCGGTGATGGTCGGCAGGTTGCCGAGGCCAACTTGGAGCAGGAGGGCGGGCAGGCCGACAAGCAGGACGGCAATGCCCACAGTGGCGGCCAGTCCGGTGAGTCGTTGCCGGATCATCGTTCGGTGCCTTGCACAGCGCGGACCAGTCGAAGGGAGTGGGGGAAGGCTCGCGGAGAGGGTCAGCTCGGGCCCGTGAAGATACACGGAAGATACACACGACGGGCATGAGAAAACCCCCTGCCCTAGTGGGAGGGGGTTTCTAATGGTGGGCCTAACTGGACTTGAACCAGTGACCTCCGCCTTATCA
>DUOQ01000019.1 GCA_012838755.1 Propionibacterium sp.
CGCCCTCGACCGCGGCTCGCAGCCGCCCGGCCAGGTCGGACGCCGCCGCGAGCGTGGCCCGCTCGGCGTGGGCCCACGCAGGGGAGGCGTCGCAGGCGACCCCGCCCAGCCGCACCGCCATCGGGTGGAGGCGGTTGCCGGTCAGCTCGGCGGTGCGCCGTCGCAGGTCCTCGCGGACGCCGTCGGTGCGCAGGCCGTCGTCGCCCCGCGCGTGTGCGACGAAGGACAGGTAGGCCAGGTGCGACGCGATGCGGGTGTGCTCGGCCAGGATCGCGCGGACCCACCGGGCGCGCAGCGGCACCTCGATGCCCAGGGCGCCCTCGACGAGGCGGGCCAGCGCCCACTCGCCGAAGAACGGGGCCTGCCAGTCGTGGCGGTTGGCCAGGCTCAGCGCCTGGCGGTAGTCGCGCGCGGTCAGGATGGGCTCCGCACCGCGGTGCAGGGCACCCGGTCGCGGGTCGATCCCGGTGATGTGCTCGTCGGCCACCGAAATGGCCACGTCGAGCATCCCTGCCAATGCAGGGTGCCCCGGGCCGAGGTCGAGGGTCATGCCCGTGAAATCGGGATCGGGAATTCCGCCGATGCGGACGAGGTATTCGGTGGCCGGCACGCGGCAATCCTATTTTGAAGATTGTCCACTTGACAAAGAGTCGATACATTTGTGCCGGAAGAGACGGGCAGTCAAGTGATGTGCCGTCCCCTTGAATTCTTCGAAAGGAAATCAGCAGATGGCACAGCGTGTCCGCATCGAGCTCACCGATGACCTGGTCGACGACGGCACCACGGCCGACGAGACCGTGACCTTCGCCCTCGACGGGGTGACCTACGAGATCGACCTGACGTCGCAGAACGCGACCAAGCTCCGGGATGCGATGGCACCCTGGATGGCGGCCGGCCGCCGTCTCGCCGGCCAGCGTCGCCAGACCGGTCGCGCCACCGCGCGCCGCACCCGCGGCGGCGCCGGTTCGGCCAACGAGATCCGCGTCTGGGCCCGTGCGAACGGCTACGAGGTCTCCGACCGTGGTCGCGTCCGCGACGACATCCGCAAGGCGTACGAGGACGCGCACGCCTGATCGCCGCCCGCCTCCTCGACGACGCCCCGGGTCCTGCGACCCGGGGCGTCCGCTATGCCGAGGGCGAACACGGAACAACTGCCGGGGCGAGCGCGTTGACTAGACTGTCCCAGAAGCCCGTGTACCGTGCGGGCGATCCGGTCAGGAGGCCGGAGATCAAGGAGAGCTCATGTTCGATCGGTTCACCGACCGCGCGCGGCGCGTGATCGTCCTGGCCCAGGACGAGGCGCGCATGCTCAACCACAACTACATCGGCACCGAGCACCTGTTGCTCGGGTTGATCCACGAGGGCGAGGGCGTGGCCGCCAAGGCCCTGGAGTCCCTCGGCATCTCGCTCGAGGCTGTGCGCGCGCAGGTGGAGGAGATCATCGGCCAGGGCCAGCAGGCCCCGACCGGCCACATCCCGTTCACCCCGCGGGCCAAGAAGGTCCTCGAGCTGTCGATGCGCGAGGCGCTGCAGCTCAACCACCCCTACATCGGCACCGAGCACATCCTGCTCGGCCTGATCCGCGAGGGGGAGGGCGTCGCCGCCCAGGTGCTCATCAAGCTGGGTGCCGACCTCAACCGCGTGCGCAACCAGGTGTTGCAACTGCTGTCCGGTTTCCAGGGCAGCGAGAAGCCCTCGACCTCCGGTGCCCCCGAGGCGCCGCAGCAGCCGGGCAACCAGACGATCCTCGACCAGTTCGGCCGCAACCTCACCCAGGCTGCGCGCGAGAACAAGCTCGACCCGGTCATCGGGCGCGAGAAGGAGATCGAGCGCGTCATGACGGTGCTCAGCCGTCGCACCAAGAACAACCCGGTGCTGATCGGCGAGCCCGGCGTGGGCAAGTCCGCCTGCGTCGAGGGCCTCGCCCAGCAGATCGTGCGCGGCGATGTGCCCGAGACGCTGCGCGACAAGCAGATCTACACCCTCGACCTCGGCGCGCTGGTCGCCGGTTCGCGCTACCGCGGTGACTTCGAGGAGCGCCTGAAGAAGGTGCTCAAGGAGATCAAGACCCGCGGCGACGTCGTGCTGTTCATCGACGAGATCCACACCCTGGTGGGTGCGGGTGCCGCCGAGGGCGCCATCGACGCCGCGTCGATCCTCAAGCCCATGCTCGCCCGGGGCGAGCTGCAGACGATCGGCGCGACGACGCTCGACGAGTACCGCAAGCACATCGAGAAGGACGCCGCGCTCGAGCGCCGCTTCCAGCCGATCCAGGTGGCCGAGCCGTCCATCGCGCTCACCATCGAGATCCTCAAGGGCCTGCGTGACCGCTACGAGGCGCACCACCGCATCATCATCACCGACAGCGCCCTGACCGCGGCCGCCCAGCTGGCCGACCGCTACATCCAGGACCGCTTCCTGCCCGACAAGGCGATCGACCTGATCGACGAGGCCGGCGCCCGCCTCCGCATCAAGCGGATGACGGCCCCGCCCGACCTGCGCGAGATCGACGAGCGCGTCGCCGTGACCCGGGGCGAGAAGGAGGCCGCGATCGACGGCCAGGACTTCGAGCGCGCCGCGCGCCTGCGTGACGACGAGAAGAAGCTGATCGCCGAGCGCAACCAGATGGAGGACCGCTGGAAGAACGGCGACCAGGGCGCCCCCGGCGAGGTCGGCGAGGAGGAGATCGCCGAGGTGCTCTCGAGCGCCACGGGCATCCCCGTGTTCAAGCTGACCGAGGAGGAGTCGAGCCGCCTGCTCCAGATGGAGGCAGAGATCGGCAGGCGGTACATCGGGCAGCACGACGCCGTGAAGGCGCTGTCGCGCTCGATCCGCCGTACGCGTGCGGGTCTCAAGGACCCGAAGCGTCCGTCGGGGTCGTTCATCTTCGCCGGGCCCTCGGGCGTCGGCAAGACAGAGCTGACCAAGGCGCTGACCGAATTCCTGTTCGGTGACGAGAACGCGCTCATCACGCTCGACATGTCGGAATACTCCGAGAAGCACACCGCGTCCCGGATGTTCGGTTCGCCCCCCGGATACGTGGGGTACGAGGAGGGTGGCCAGCTCACCGAGAAGGTGCGGCGCAAGCCGTTCTCGGTGGTGCTGTTCGACGAGATCGAGAAGGCGCACCCCGACATCTTCAATTCACTCCTGCAGATCCTCGACGAAGGTCGCCTGACCGACGCCCAGGGCCGCGTGGTGGATTTCAAGAACACCGTCATCGTGATGACCACGAACCTCGGTACGCGGGACATCTCGAAGACCGTCAACCTCGGTTTCTCGCGGTCCGACGACCCGGTCGGTGGCTACGACAAGATGAAGGCGAAGGTGACCGACGAGCTCAAGCAGCACTTCCGTCCCGAGTTCCTGAACCGTGTCGACGAGATCATCGTGTTCCACCAGCTCAGCCAGGCCGACATCGAGCGGATCGTCGACCTCATGGTCGCCGACGTCGAGACCCGACTGGCCGACCGTGACATGGGGATCGTGCTCACCGACGCCGCCAAGACGTCCATCGCGAAGCGGGGCTTCGACCCCGTGCTGGGGGCCCGGCCGCTGCGCCGCGCGATCCAGCGCGACATCGAGGACATCCTGGCCGAGAAGATCCTGTTCGGTGAGCTGAGCGCCGGCGAGATCGTGGTGGTGGACGTGGCCCCCGAGGGCTCCGAGCTGCCCTTCACGTTCACGGGCCAGCCCCGTGCCGAGCTGCCCGACCACGCCCCGGCGGGGCTGGAGAGCTGACCCCCGGCACAGCCGCACGACACCACGAAGCCCCCGGTCCTGGCCGGGGGCTTCGTGGCGTCAGGGAGTGGCTCAGGCGCGGAAGGCGACCACACCGACCACGACGAGGCTCAGGCCGATGGCGCCCACGACGAGACAGACCGTGGTCAGGATGCCGAGGGCCCAACCGGCGGTCAGCAGGGGGCTCGGCGCATACCGGCCGGCCGCGACCTCGGCGCGCGCCCGGGAGCCCATCACCCAGGCGAAGGGGCCGGTGACGAACAGCACCAGCCCGAGGACGCCGAGGAGCAGCACCGTGCTCGTCTGGGGGTGCTCCGGCAGGGCCCGGGGCACCGCGTACGCGGGTCGGTCCCAGGTGCCGGTCGGTCCCGGCGTGCCGTCATAGGGGTTGGCCTGGGCAGCAGGACGGTGCGGCTGCGGGGGCTCGGTCATGGGCGGGGCCTCTCTGGACGGGCTGCGTCGCCACCCTAGCGCCTGTCCGGCGGGTGGCGCCCGGCTCCCCTGTGCTACCGGCACCCGGCCCCCGCGCGCGCCCGGGCACCCGATTATCTCCTAGTCAATCTAGAAAAACCCGGCTATGGTCGGGACAGGCGCTCGAACCCGTCCGCGGCCCCGGGCCCCTTGGGCCGCCCCCGTCTGGGAGGGAGCCACCATGAGCCCGAAGCCCGATGTCCTGGCCGTCTCCGGCGCCGAGTACGACATCTTCCGACTCGACTCGGTCGTGGGTGCTGCGCACCTGCCGTTCAGCCTCAAGATCCTGCTCGAGAACGTCCTGCGCACCGCCGGTGGTGACGCCGACGCGGCCGCCGTCCGCGCCGTCGCGGACTGGGACCCCGACGCGGCCCACGGCCCCGAGATCCCCTTCACGCCATCACGCGTCCTGCTCCAGGACTTCACCGGCGTGCCCTGTGTCGTCGACCTCGTCGCGATGCGCGACGCCATGGCCGAACTCGGCGGGGACGCGGCGTCCATCAACCCCCACATCCCCGTGGAACTCGTCATCGACCATTCCGTCATCGTCGACGTGTTCGGCCGGGGCGACGCGTTCGGCCGCAACGTCGAGCTCGAGTACGAGCGCAACCACGAGCGCTACCAGCTGCTGCGCTGGGCGCAGCAGGCGTTCGACCGCTTCAGCGTCGTCCCGCCGGGCACCGGCATCTGCCACCAGGTGAACCTGGAGTACCTCGCGCGCGTGGTCGACACCGCCGAGCGCGGCGGCCGTCGGATCGCCCACCCGGACACCTTGGTCGGCACGGACTCCCACACCCCGATGGTCAACGGTCTGGGCGTCCTGGGCTGGGGTGTGGGCGGTATCGAGGCCGAGGCCGCGATGCTCGGGCAGCCGGTCAGCCTGTTGGTCCCGCGCGTGGTGGGCGTCAAGCTGGTGGGGGAGCTCCGCGAGGGCACCACGGCCACCGACCTCGTGCTCACCGTCGCCGAGCTGCTGCGCAGTGTCGGCGTCGTCGGTAGCTTCGTCGAGTTCTTCGGACCCGGCATCGGGGCGGTACCGCTCGCCGATCGCGCCACCCTGGGGAACATGTCACCCGAGTACGGGTCGACGGTGTCGATCTTCCCGATCGACGAGGTCACGCTCGACTACCTGCGCCTGACCGGACGTCCCGGGGACCGGGTCGCGCTGGTCGAGGCCTACGCCAAGGAGCAGGGCCTGTGGCACGACCCGGGCCACGAGCCGCGCTACTCGCAGGTCGTCGAGCTCGACCTCGCCAGCGTGGCGCCGTCGATCGCCGGGCCCAAGCGTCCCCAGGATCGCATCCCGCTGGCCGATGCCCAGCGCGAACTCGGCGGGATCCTGGCCGAGGGCCTGGACGCCGACCGTCCGCTCGCCGGGCTGGACAGGGCCTCCGAGCACTCGTTCCCGGCCAGCGACCCGATCGCCTTCGACGGCCTGGACCTCTCCCAGGCCCAGAAGCCGCTACGCGAGCACGGACGCCCGCACCCCGACGACGGGGATGGGGAGCGGGCCGCGTGGCCGTCCCGGATCGTGCCGATCGAACTGGCCGACGGCTCCACGTCCGAGGTCGACCACGGCGACGTGGTGATCGCCGCTATCACCTCGTGCACCAACACCTCGAACCCGTCGGTGATGGTCGCCGCCGGCCTCGTCGCCCAGAGGGCGGTCGAGCGCGGGCTGCGCACGCCCCCGTGGGTCAAGACGTCCCTCGCGCCGGGGTCGCGCATCGTGACCGACTACCTCGATTCGGCCGGTCTCACCCCGTACCTCGACCAGCTCGGCTTCGGGCTCGTCGGCTACGGCTGCACCACGTGCATCGGCAACTCGGGGCCCCTGATCCCGGCCGTCGAGAAGGCCGTCTCCGACAACGACCTGACGGTCTGCTCGGTGCTGTCGGGCAACCGCAACTTCGAGGGGCGCATCCACGCGTCGACGGCGATGAACTTCCTGGCCTCGCCGCCGCTGGTCGTCGCCTACGCGCTGGCGGGGACGATGAACGTCGACCTCACCAACGACCCCCTCGGCACCGACACCGACGGCAAGCCGGTCCACCTGCGCGACCTGTGGCCCTCGGCGTCCGAGGTGGCCGAGGTGGTGGGCGGGCACCTGCAGGCGTCCATGTTCACCGACGGCTACGCCGACGTCTTCGCCGGCGACGACAACTGGCGCGCCCTCCCGGTGCCGGACGGCCAGCGCTTCGCGTGGGACGACGACTCCACCTACGTGCGCAACCCGCCGTACTTCGTCGACCTCGAGCCCGAACCGGCGCCCCTGCGGGACATCGAGGGCGCCCGCGTCCTGGCGTACCTGGGCGACTCGGTCACGACCGACCACATCTCGCCGGCGGGCGCCATCCGGTCGGACTCCCCAGCCGGCCAGTACCTGCAGGAGCAGGGCGTCGCACCGCGCGACTTCAACTCCTACGGGTCGCGCCGGGGCAACCACGAGGTCATGGTGCGCGGCACGCTCGCCAACCCGCGCCTGCGCAACCAGCTGGTCGACGTGGCCGGCGGCTTCACCCGGGTGCTGCTGCCGGACGCCCCGGCCGAGCCGGTCAGCATCTTCGACGCCGCCGAGGCCTATGGCGCGGCTGGGACGCCGCTGGTGATCCTCGCCGGTGCGGAGTACGGCTCGGGGTCCTCGCGCGACTGGGCGGCCAAGGGCACCCTGCTGCTGGGGGTCCGTGCCGTCATCGCCAGCTCGTACGAGCGCATCCACCGGTCGAACCTCATCGGCATGGGCGTGCTGCCCCTGCAGTTCGCCGAGGGCGAGGACGCCGAGGGCCTCGGCCTGACCGGTGAGGAGACGTTCACGATCCGCGGGCTGGCCGGGGTGGACGACCTCCCCTCCGAGGTGGCCGTCGACGCCGACGGGCGCGAGTTCACCGCGATCGTGCGCCTCGACACCGAGACCGAGCGGGAGTACTACCGCCACGGCGGCATCCTGCAGTACGTCCTGCGGGACATGCTGGCCGGTCAGGCCTAGGTGTACTTCCCCGGGAGGTTGTGAACGACTGACGTAAGGGAAGACCTCCGGGCAGGATGTGGGTTACCACACTCGCATCCTGACCACGGAGGTCTTCGTGTCCCACGCTAACGCACCATTGACGCCGGAAGGGCGTCGTCGTCTTGTTGGTCTGGTCGTCGATGAGGGCTGGTCCCTGCGTCGAGCCGCGGAACGGTTCCAATGCTCGCCGGCCACCGCGAAACGATGGGTCGACAGATCCCGGGCTGGGGAACCACTGACCGATCGCAGTTCGAAGCCTGGGTCGTCGCCGAATCGGTTGCCCCGCAAGACCGAGCATCGGATTGTGGGGCTGCGGTTCACACGCCGGTGGGGCCCGCACCAGATCGCGTATCACTTGGGGTTGCACCGCTCCACGGTCGGGCGGGTTCTGGAACGCTACCGGATGCCCAAGCTGGTCAACATCGACCAGGCAACCGGACTGCCCGTCCGCAAGCCACAACCCAAGCGCTACGAGGCTGCCGTGCCCGGGGAGCTGGTCCATGTCGACGTCAAGAAGCAGGGACGTATCCCTAACGGTGGTGGATGGCGCGCCCATGGCCGTGGGTCTATCCAGGACCGCGCCGCAGGCGTGGCTCGGGACAAGGCCGCGCGGGCCGGAGCGGCAGGATCGCGCGGCTACCGATTCCTGCACCACGCTGTCGACGACTATTCGCGGGTAGCGTACTCGGAGATCCTCGACGACGAGCGCAAGGAGACTGCTGCCGGGTTCTGGACTCGCGCCAGCGCGTTCTTCGCCGACCTGGGTGTGAAGATCACCGCCGTGATGACCGACAACGGCGCCTGCTACCGGTCACACGCGTTCGCGGCCGCTCTCGGGGAGACCGTCAAGCACAAACGAACAAGGCCTTACAGGCCCCAGACCAACGGCAAAGTCGAACGCTTCAACCGCACCCTCGCAGCTGAGTGGGCCTACGCGAGCACCTACGCCAACGAAGCCGAACGAGCCGCTGCCTACGAGACCTGGCTGCATCACTACAATCACCACAGACCCCACACCGGCATCGACGGCCAAACCCCCTCAGCCCGCGTTCACAACGTCACGGGGAAGTACAGTTAGCCGCCGTCTCCAACAGGGCGACCTCGACGGTGGCCGGGTCGACCGTGCGACCGTCGTGGCGTCCGGCCGCGTCCACGAGCCGTTGCTCGGCGGCGAGGATCCGCGGTGAGGTGAACAACTCAGCCCCCGCCACCGTGTAGACC
>DUOQ01000020.1 GCA_012838755.1 Propionibacterium sp.
CATTGCGCAAGGGAAACGCCCGGTCCCATTCCGAACCCGGAAGCTAAGCCTTGCAGCGCCGATGGTACTGCACCCGAAGGGGTGTGGGAGAGTAGGACACCGCCGAACACACCCCCCAAGGGGGTGAACAGAAGGCCCCCACGCTATGCGTGGGGGCCTTCTTGCATTGTAGGGGGTCACCGTCTCCCCAGGCAATCCTCATGCACGCTCGCGGTGCGCGCCGGCGGCGCCCGATTTCGCGCTGGGGCGAGAAGGCGGTAGGGTAGGCAGCTGAAGCCGAAGACCGCTGGTGTCTCGCCCCTGGGCGAGTGCAAATCCCGCGCAGGTGTCACGAGCTCGCTGGACCCCCAGTGTTCCCCGTGCGCTGCGCGCCCGGGGTTTTTTCATGTCTTGGGCCTGACACATGAGAAGTGGGAAGGAGACCCATGGCGAGGCCGGACAAGGCAGCCGCGGTCGAGGCGTTGAAGGAAGCCTTCACGTCGTCGAGCGCCGCTGTGCTGACCGAATACCGTGGTCTCACCGTCCAGAGCATCAAGGCGTTGCGCCGGGCTCTGGGGGATGAGGCAACGTACGCCGTCGCGAAGAACACTCTGACCCAGATCGCCGCCAAGGAGGCGGGCATCGAGGGGCTCGACGAGCAGCTCACCGGCCCCACGGCGATCGCCTTCATCCGCGGTGACGTTGCCACCGTGGCGAAGGGTCTGCGCGACTTCGCGAAGGACAACCCGCTTCTGGTCATCAAGGGTGCTGTCATGGACGGTCGCGTCCTGGACGCCACCGAGGTCAAGAAGCTCGCCGACCTCGAGTCGCGCGAGGTTCTGCTCGCCATGCTGGCTGGTGCCATGCAGGCGAACCTCAGCAAGACCGTCTACCTCATCGCCGCTCCGCTGAACCAGGCCGCTCGCGCCCTGGGTGCACTGGAGCAGGCGGCGGGGGAGAACCCGTCCCCCATCGGTGGCGCCGGACAGGCCGCCCCCGTTGCCGACGACCAGAAGCCCGACACCGCCGAGGACGCCTCGGCACCCGAAGCAGCTCCCGCTGCCTCGGCTGACGACTCCGCCGAGACCGCGGAAAACTGAAAGGACGCCCAACATGGCGAAGCTCACCAACGACGAGCTCCTTGAGGCCTTCAAGGAGATGACCCTGATCGAGCTCTCCGAGTTCGTGAAGCTGTTCGAGGACACCTTCGGTGTCACCGCTGCGGCCCCGGTGGCCGTGGCTGCTGCCCCCGCGGCCGGCGGCGCCGGCGGCGACGCCGCTCCTGCCGAGGAGGAGTCCAACGAGGTGGACGTCATCCTCGAGTCGGCCGGCGAGAAGAAGATCCAGGTCATCAAGGAGGTGCGCGCTCTCACGTCCCTCGGCCTGAAGGAGGCCAAGGACCTCGTGGAGGCCGCCCCCAAGGCCGTCCTGGAGGCCCAGCCGCGCGACGCCGCCGAGAAGGCCAAGGAGCAGCTCGAGGCTGCCGGCGCCACCGTCACCCTCAAGTGACCCCGGCGTCGATCGCCTGATCGACACACACGACGGAGGGCCCGTGGGATTCGTCCCGCGGGCCCTTCGTCATGCCGGGGGGGCGCCGCGCGGGCGTCCGCGGAAGACCAGCCGGTGCTGGACGCCGTAGCTGAGCACGAACAGCACCAGCTCGACGGCGATCTTGGCCGGTAGCAGGGGCAGGCCCCACCGGGTCACCAGCAGGGACATGAGCCCCGCGTTGGCGGCCAGCATCACCCCGGCGAGCACGAGGTAGCGGGTCGCCGACCCGGCCGGGCTCCCCGAGTCGCGGAACACGAGCCCACGGTTGACGGCGAAGTTGACCGCGATCGACAGCAACCGGGCCGCCACCACCGACCCCAGGAGGTGGCCGGTGAGCTGCATGAACACCAGCAGGGCCACGAGGTCGACGACGAAACCGATCAGCGAGGACCCGGCGAACTTCACCAGGGGGGCGTAGATGCGCAGGGAGTCCTGCAACGGCCGGAAGTGGCTCGATTCGTTCTCGTCCAGGTAGACGGTGGCGATGGGGACCTCGACGAGCTCCACGCCCGCGCGCCTGGCCTGCAGCAACTGGTTGAACTCGTACTCGAAGCGATCCCCCTCGACCTGGGCGAGCCACGGGAGCAGGTCGGGGGCGAAGGCCCGCAAGCCGGTCTGGGTGTCGTGCACGGCGGAGCCGGTCACCGCACGGAAGATCGTGCGGGAGATCGCGTTGCCGAGCTTGCTGCGCAGCGGCACGTCCCCGGTGAAGCGCCGTCCGCCGAGCACCAGCGTGCGGGGTGCCACCCGGTCGGCCACGGCGGCGATGTCGTCGGGTCGGTGCTGGCCGTCGCAGTCCGCAGTGGTGATGGGGGAGCCCGGGACGTGCTCGACCGCCCACGCGAACCCGAGCTTGAGGGCGGCGCCCTTCCCCCGGTTCTCGGGTTGGCGCATGACGTCCGCGCCGGCCGCGGCGGCGTCCTCGAACACCCGGTCGTGGCTCGGGCCCGAGCCGTCGTCCACCACGAGGATGCGGGCGTCGGGCAGGTGCGCGCCCAGGTCCTCGATCAGCCGGACGAGGCGGTCGTCGGGTTCGTACGCGGGCACGAGGACGAGCATCGTGCCAGTCTAGGGCCCCCTGACAAGGGCCGACGGGTCGACGCGAGGGCCAGGCCCCAACCTCGGCGCAGAGGAATCCGGGACACGGCCGCCGCCGGGGGTCGTATCGGCGGGGTCCGGGGGCTAAGCTGGCGGCGTCCACATCGGAGGCAAGGGGGCCACCCGATGGGCTGGGACCAGGTTGCGCGACCCGACTTGCGTGGCCGCCTGCGGCGGGCTAGTATCAGGCTTTGCCCCATTTTGCGACCCGTGGCGAATTGACGCGGGGCGTTTTGCATGCAAAGAACCTCCCTGCCGGGTTTCTTTTGGAAGGACCATAGTCTTGGCCGTCTCGCGCACTGCGTCGAAGAACACCAACGTCGTTTCCAGCAGTGGCCGGATCTCGTTCGCGAAGATCCATGAGCCCATGGAAGTTCCCAACCTCCTCGACCTGCAGGTCGACTCCTTTGACTGGCTCGTCGGCAACGACGTGTGGCGCCAGCGGGTCGCGGATGCACTCGAGCAGGGCCGGACCGACATCAACACGAAGTCCGGTCTGGAGGAGATCTTCGAGGAGATCTCCCCGATCGAGGACCTGTCCGAGACGATGTCGCTGAGCTTCCGCGACCACCGTTTCGAGGACCCGAAGTACACCGTCGAGGAGTGCAAGGACCGAGACGTCACATACGCGGCACCGCTGTTCGTGACCGCCGAGTTCGTGAACAACGAGACCGGTGAGATCAAGAGCCAGACCGTCTTCATGGGCGACTTCCCGCTCATGACCGACAAGGGCACCTTCGTCATCAACGGCACCGAGCGCGTCGTCGTGTCGCAGTTGGTCCGCAGCCCGGGCGTCTACTTCGAGCAGACCCCCGACAAGACCTCCGACAAGGACATCTTCACCTGCAAGATCATCCCCAGCCGAGGGGCGTGGCTGGAGTTCGAGGTCGACAAGCGTGACATGGTCGGCGTCCGCGTCGACCGCAAGCGCAAGCAGAACGTGACCGTGCTGCTCAAGGCCCTCGGCTGGACCAACGAGCAGATCCTGGAGGAGTTCGGCGAGTACGAGTCGATCCGCCTGACGCTCGAGAAGGACAACACGGCCAACACCGACGAGGCGCTGCTCGACATCTACCGCAAGCTGCGCCCGGGCGAGCCGCCGACGCGCGAGGCCGCGCAGGCGATGCTCGACAACTACTACTTCAACGGCAAGCGCTACGACCTGGCCAAGGTGGGTCGCTACAAGATCAACAAGAAGCTGGGGCTCGAGCTGCCGTTCGACCAGCAGGTGCTGACGATGGAGGACATCGTCGCGGCCATCCGCTACGTCGTGGCGCTCCACGAGGGCAAGGAGACGCTGGGCGAGGAGCCGGTCGAGACCGACGACATCGACCACTTCGGCAACCGCCGCCTCCGCACGGTCGGCGAGCTCATCCAGAACCAGCTCCGCATCGGCCTGGGCCGCCTCGAGCGCACCGTCCGTGACCGCATGACCACGCAGGACATCGAGGCGATCACGCCGCAGACGCTGATCAACATCCGCCCCGTCGTGGCGGCGCTGAAGGAGTTCTTCGGCACCTCGCAGCTGTCGCAGTTCATGGACCAGAACAACCCGCTGGCCGGCCTGACGCACAAGCGTCGCCTCTCGGCCCTCGGCCCGGGTGGTCTGTCCCGTGACCGCGCCGGCATGGAGGTCCGTGACGTCCACCCGTCGCACTACGGCCGCATGTGCCCCATCGAGACCCCGGAAGGCCCGAACATCGGCCTGATCGGCTCGCTGGCGTCCTTCGCCCGGGTCAACGCGTTCGGCTTCATCGAGACGCCGTACCGCAAGGTCGAGAACGGTCGGGTCACCGACCAGATCGACTACTTGACCGCCGACGAGGAGGACCGCTACATCGTCGCGCAGGCCAACGCCGTGCTCGGCGACGACGGCCGCTTCGTCGAGGACCGCGTCCTGGTCCGTGTGAAGCACGGCGACGCCGACGAGGTCCCGGCCGAGGACGTGCACTACATGGACGTCTCGCCGCGCCAGATGGTGTCGGTGGCCACCGCGCTGATCCCGTTCCTCGAGCACGACGACGCGTCGCGTGCCCTGATGGGCGCGAACATGCAGCGCCAGGCCGTCCCGCTGCTCCGCAACGAGGCCCCCTACGTGGGCACCGGCATGGAGTACCGCGGCGCGGTCGATGCCGGCGAGGTCACCACGGCCAACAAGCCGGGTGTGGTCACCGCCGTGTCGGGCGACATCATCGACGTGATGAACGACGACGGTACGCAGACCAGCTACCGCCTGAGCAAGTTCGTCCGGTCGAACCAGACCACGTGCATCAACCAGCGCCCGCTGGTCACCGACGGTGACCGCGTCGAGGTGGGCACCCCGCTCGCCGACGGCGCCTGCACCGACAACGGCGAGATGGCGCTCGGCCGCAACCTGCTGGTCGCGTTCATGCCGTGGGAGGGCCACAACTACGAGGACGCCATCATCCTGAGCCAGCGCCTGGTCCAGGACGACATCCTCACCTCGATCCACATCGAGGAGCACGAGATCGACGCCCGCGACACCAAGCTGGGTCCGGAGGAGATCACCCGCGACATCCCGAACGTCGGCGACGACATGCTGGCCGACCTCGACGAGCGCGGCATCGTCCGCATCGGCGCCGAGGTGGGCACCGGCGACATCCTCGTCGGCAAGGTCACTCCGAAGGGCGAGACCGAGCTGACCCCCGAGGAGCGCCTGCTGCGCGCCATCTTCGGCGAGAAGGCCCGCGAGGTGCGCGACACCTCGATGAAGGTCCCGCACGGCGAGACCGGCACGGTGATCGGCGTCCGCGTCTTCGACCGTGACGAGGGCGATGAGCTGCCCCCGGGCGTCAACCAGCTGGTCCGCGTGTACGTGGCCCAGAAGCGCAAGATCTCCGACGGCGACAAGCTGGCCGGACGCCACGGCAACAAGGGCGTCATCTCCAAGATCCTGCCGGTGGAGGACATGCCGTTCCTGGAGGACGGCACCCCGGTCGACATCGTGCTCAACCCCCTCGGGGTGCCGAGCCGGATGAACATCGGCCAGGTGCTCGAGACGCACCTGGGCTGGATCGCGCACAGCGGCTGGGACATCACCGAGCTCGACCAGCCGTGGGCCAAGCGCCTGCAGGACGTCGGCCTCGGCCACGTCGACCCGGGCGTCCGCGTGGCAACCCCCGTGTTCGACGGCGCCAACGAGGAGGAGATCACCGGTCTGCTCGAGAACGGCCTGCCGCAGCGCGACGGCCTGAAGTTGGTCGACAGCGGCGGCAAGGCCCAGCTGTTCGACGGTCGGTCGGGCGAGCCCTACCCCGAGCGCGTCGGCGTCGGCTACATCTACATGCTGAAGCTGCACCACCTGGTGGACGACAAGATCCACGCGCGTTCGACGGGCCCGTACTCGATGATCACGCAGCAGCCCCTGGGTGGTAAGGCCCAGTTCGGTGGCCAGCGCTTCGGTGAGATGGAGGTGTGGGCGATGGAGGCCTACGGCGCCGCCTGGGCGCTGCAGGAGCTCCTCACCATCAAGTCCGACGACGTCCCCGGCCGCGTGAAGGTCTACGAGGCGATCGTCAAGGGCGAGAACATCCCCGAGCCGGGCATCCCTGAGTCCTTCAAGGTGCTCGTCAAGGAGATGAAGTCGCTCTGCCTGAACGTGGAGGTGCTCAGCTCCGACGGCACGGTCGTCGAGCTGAAGGACTCCGAGGACGACTACCACCGCGCCGATGAGTTCGGTATCGACCTGTCCCGCCGTCCCGGCGCCGACTCGTTCGCCGACATCGAAGAGGTCTGATTCGTTCCCAAGCGGACGCCGCGGGTGCACCCACGGCGTCCGCCCCCCCCGCGGGGGCCCTGCCCCCGCACCCCCGCCCGGGGCGCCCTGGGCGGTCCGTCCGGACCAGCGGCCACTGGTCCGAACTGAAAATCCCCCGGTAGGGGAGAGAAGGAAGAAACGTGCTGGACGTCAACTTCTACGACGAGCTGCGCATCGGGCTGGCCACGGCGGACCAGATCCGCGAGTGGAGCCACGGCGAGGTCAAGAAGCCCGAGACGATCAACTACCGCACGCTCAAGCCCGAGCGTGACGGCCTCTTCTGCGAGAAGATCTTCGGTCCCACCCGGGACTGGGAGTGCTACTGCGGCAAGTACAAGCGGGTGCGCTTCAAGGGCATCATCTGCGAGCGCTGTGGCGTCGAGGTCACCCGCTCCAACGTGCGCCGCGAGCGCATGGGCCACATCGAACTGGCCGCGCCGGTCACCCACATCTGGTACTTCAAGGGTGTCCCGAGCCGGCTGGGCTACCTGCTGGACGTGGCGCCGAAGGACCTCGAGAAGGTCATCTACTTCGCCGCGTACATGATCACGTCGGTCGACGAGGACGCCCGCCACCGCGACCTGACCTCCCTGGAGGGCAAGGTCGAGGTCGAGCGCAAGCAGATCGCGAGCCGCCGCGACGCCGACATCGAGACGCGCATGCAGAAGATCGAGGAGGACGTCGCCGCGCTGGAGGCCGAGGGTGCCAAGGCCGACCAGAAGAAGCGCGTCCGCGACGTCGGCGAGCGCGAGGTCAAGATGGTGCGCGACCGCGCCCAGCGCGAGCTGGACCGCCTCGACGCCGTGTGGGCCCGCTTCAAGAGCCTGAAGGTCCAGGACCTCGAGGGCGACGAGATCCTCTACCGCGAGATGAAGAGCCGCTTCGGCAAGTACTTCGAGGGCTTCATGGGGGCCGAGGCGATCAAGCGCCGCCTCGCCGACTTCGACCTCGAGGCCGAGTCCGACCGCCTGCGCGAGATCATCCAGACCGGCAAGGGCCAGCGGAAGACCCGAGCCCTGAAGCGCCTCAAGGTCGTCTCGGCGTTCCTCACCACCACCAACAGCCCCACGGGCATGGTGCTGGACGCCGTCCCGGTCATCCCGCCGGACCTGCGCCCGATGGTGCAGCTGGACGGTGGCCGCTTCGCGACCTCCGACCTGAACGACCTGTACCGCCGCGTGATCAACCGCAACAACCGCCTCAAGCGCCTCCTCGACCTGGGTGCGCCCGAGATCATCGTGAACAACGAGAAGCGGATGCTGCAGGAGGCCGTCGACTCGCTGTTCGACAACGGACGCCGTGGGCGTCCGGTCACGGGCCCCGGCAACCGTCCGCTGAAGTCCATCTCGGACATGCTCAAGGGCAAGCAGGGCCGGTTCCGCCAGAACCTGCTGGGCAAGCGTGTCGACTACTCGGGCCGTTCGGTCATCGTGGTCGGCCCGCAGCTCAAGCTGCACCAGTGCGGCCTGCCGAAGAACATGGCGCTGGAGCTGTTCAAGCCGTTCGTCATGAAGCGCCTGGACGACTTGAACCTCGCCCAGAACATCAAGTCGGCCAAGCGCATGGTCGAGCGCCAGCGCCCGGTCGTGTGGGACGTCCTCGAAGAGGTCATCCAGGAGCACCCGGTGCTGCTGAACCGTGCGCCCACGCTGCACCGCCTGGGCATCCAGGCGTTCGAGCCGCAGCTGATCGAGGGCAAGGCCATCCAGCTGCACCCGCTCGTCTGCACCGCCTTCAACGCCGACTTCGACGGTGACCAGATGGCCGTGCACCTGCCGCTGTCCGCCGAGGCCCAGGCCGAGGCGCGCATCCTGATGCTGTCGACCAACAACATCCTCAAGCCCGCCGACGGCCGCCCGGTCACCCTGCCCACGCAGGACATGATCATCGGCCACTACTTCCTCACCTCGGTGCGGGAGGGCCAGCCCGGCGAGGGCCGCGTGTTCTCGAGCAAGGACGAGGCCTACATGGCCTTCGACCGCAACGAGATCAACGTCAACTCCCTGGTCAAGATCCGCATCGTCGGCCTCGAGCCGCCGGTGGGTGTCGAGGCCAAGGAGGACGGCTCGTACATGCTCGAGACCACCCTGGGTCGTGCGCTGTTCAACGAGGCCCTGCCGCCCGACTACCCGTACGTCAACGAGACGGTGGGCAAGAAGGCGCTGGGGCAGATCGTCAACGACATGGCCGAGCGCTACCAGAAGGTGGACGTGGCCCGCACGCTGGACCGCCTCAAGGACATCGGGTTCCGGTGGGCGACCCGCTCGGGCGTCACCGTGTCGATCTCCGACATCCAGACCCCGGCGTCCAAGCCGGAGATCCTGGCGGCCTACGACGCGCGCGCCACGAAGATCACCCGCCAGTTCGAGCGCGGCAAGGTCACCGAGGAGGAGCGCCAGCAGGAGCTCGTCCAGCTGTGGACCGACGCCACCGCCGAGCTGACCGCGGCGATGGAGGAGAACTTCACCACCGACAACCCCATCTTCATGATGGTGAACTCGGGGGCCCGAGGGAACATGACGCAGATGCGTCAGATCGCCGCCATGCGTGGCCTGGTGGCCAACCCGAAGGGCGAGATCATCGCGCGGCCGATCAAGTCGAACTTCCGCGAGGGCCTGTCCGTGCTCGAGTACTTCATCTCGACGCACGGTGGCCGCAAGGGGCAGGCCGACACCGCCCTGCGGACCGCCGACTCGGGCTACCTGACCCGTCGCCTGGTCGACGTGTCGCAGGACGTCATCATCCGCGAGGAGGACTGTGGCACCGAGCGTGGACTGACCAAGGCCATCGTGGCGCCCGGCCGTGACGGTCGCATGGGCCCGGCGTACAACGTGGAGACCTCGGTCTACGCGCGTCGCCTGGCCTCCGACATCACCGACGCCAACGGCGAGGTGCTGGCCGCGGCCGGCGCCGACCTGGGCGACGTGGTGATCGACCGCCTCATCGAGGCGGGCGTCACCGAGATCAAGGTGCGCTCCGTGCTGACCTGTGAGTCGGCCCTGGGCACCTGCGCCATGTGCTACGGCCGCTCGCTCGCCTCCGGCAAGCTCGTGGACGTCGGCGAGGCCGTGGGTATCGTCGCCGCGCAGTCCATCGGCGAGCCCGGCACCCAGTTGACGATGCGTACCTTCCACACCGGTGGTGTGGCCGGTGACGACATCACGCAGGGCCTGCCGCGTGTCGGTGAGCTCTTCGAGGCCCGGACGCCCAAGGGCAAGGCACCGATCGCCGAGGCCGCCGGCCGCGTCCGCATCGAGGAGGGTGACCGCACGCGCAAGCTGGTCATCGTCCGCGACGACGGCGAGGAGGACCTCGAGTACCCGCTGCCGCGCCGCGTGCGCCTGGAGTGGGAGGACACGTCGATGGTCAAGCACTCCATCGGCGACGGTGACCACGTCCAGGCCGGCCAGCAGCTGTGGGCGGGCACGCTCGACCCGCAGGACATCCTGCGCGTCAACGGCCTGCGCCGCGTCCAGGAGCACCTGGTGGACGAGGTGCAGGCGGTCTACCGCACGCAGGGCGCGCCGATCCACGACAAGCACATCGAGATCATCATCCGCCAGATGCTGCGCCGGGTGACGGTCATCGAGTCGGGTGATACGGCCATCCTCCCGGGTGACCTGGTCGACCGTGCGCTGTTCGAGGCCGAGAACCGCAAGGCGATCACCGAGGGCCGCACGCCGGCCCAGGGGCGTCCGGTGCTCATGGGCATCACCAAGGCGTCGCTGGCCACCGAGAGTTGGCTGTCGGCGGCGTCC
This sequence comes from Propionibacterium sp., assembly GCA_012838755.1. Taxonomy (GTDB): domain Bacteria; phylum Actinomycetota; class Actinomycetes; order Propionibacteriales; family Propionibacteriaceae; genus Propioniciclava. The sequence goes on from DUOQ01000020.1 coordinate 10,165, forward strand.
TTCCAGGAGACCACCAAGGTGCTCACGGACGCGGCCATCCAGGCCAAGTCGGACTCCCTGGTCGGCCTCAAGGAGAACGTCATCCTGGGCAAGCTGATCCCGGCCGGTACCGGTCTCGACCGCTACCGCAACATCCGGGTGGAGCCGACCGCCGAGGCACGCGCCGCGGCGTACGACCTGTCCTACGACCCGTACGACTACGACATCGCCGGCACCGCTCCGGTGATGCCGAGCGACGACTTCGACCTGGGAGACTTCAGCTGACCCACGGTTGATCCCGCCCAGCCCACGGGCCCCAGAGCTTCGGCTCCGGGGCCCGTGTTGCATGTCTGAGTGCGGGTTCTGAGGCGCGTGCGACAAACCTGAGTGCGACTTCTTGGGGGCGTGCGACATGTCTGAGTGGCGACTCGCAGGCTTTGGGGGCATGAAGCGCACTCAGATTTGTCGCACGGGGTGCGAGACTCCGCACTCAGACCTGCCACACAGGTGTTGCAGCCCGAATTGGGCGCCGGGGCGGGACAGGGTAGGGTGGAACCCAACGTTCTTCGGCTAGTCATGGCCAAGGGCTGTCGGTCGCACTTTGACCGCGCCCATGGTCTACCACTAGTCTTTGTCGTTGTGTTCGGGCAACCGAACCATCCGTGCACGCCGCGGCGCCCTTCCCTGGAGTGGCCGGCAGGCACGATCCCCACGAGGATCTCGGATCGCGAAACCCCGTGCGCTCGCGCCCGGATCCACGTGCACAAAGCGCTTGGCGCCCTCGACCAGGGGCGTCAGACAACTCGAACGAAGGAATACCAGCCGGTGCCCACAATCCAGCAGCTGGTCCGCAAGGGCCGTTCTGACAAGAAGTCGTCCAGCAACACGCCTGCCCTCAAGGGCTCGCCCCAGCGCCGTGGCGTGTGCACGCGTGTGTACACCACCACCCCGAAGAAGCCGAACTCGGCGCTCCGCAAGGTTGCGCGTGTCCGCCTGTCCTCGGGCATCGAGGTCACCGCGTACATCCCGGGTGTGGGCCACAACCTGCAGGAGCACTCGATGGTGCTCGTGCGCGGTGGTCGTGTGAAGGACCTCCCGGGCGTCCGGTACAAGATCGTGCGTGGTTCGCTCGACACCCAGGGTGTCAAGAACCGCAAGCAGGCCCGCAGCCGTTACGGCGCGAAGAAGGAGAAGTAATGCCTCGCAAGGGTCCGGCCCCCAAGCGGCCGGTTGTCGTCGACCCGGTCTACGGTTCGCCGCTCGTCTCGCAGCTCGTGAGCAAGATCCTGCTCCAGGGCAAGAAGACCACCGCCCAGAACATCGTCTACGGCGCACTCGAGGGGACGCGGGCCAAGACCGGCGTTGACCCCGTGCAGACCCTCAAGAAGGCCCTGGACAATATTCGCCCCGCCGTGGAGGTCAAGTCCCGCCGCGTCGGTGGTGCCACCTACCAGGTCCCGGTCGAGGTCAAGCCCGCCCGTTCGACCACGCTGGCCATGCGCTGGCTGGTGAGCTACTCGCGTCAGCGTCGTGAGAAGACGATGACCGAGCGCCTCATGAACGAGCTGCTGGACGCGAGCAACGGCCTCGGCGCCTCCGTGAAGAAGCGTGAGGACACCCACAAGATGGCCGAGGCGAACCGCGCCTTCGCCCACTACCGCTGGTGATCTGCTGAAGCTCTCTCCCGCCCTCGCGCGGGAGAGAGCTTCACGCCTGTCCCGAGTCGAAACGAACAACACGTAACAAGAGGGGAACAACCCGTGGCCATTGATATCAAGACCAACCTGGCCAAGGTCCGCAACATCGGCATCATGGCCCACATCGACGCGGGCAAGACCACCACGACCGAGCGCATCCTGTACTACACCGGCATCAACTACAAGATCGGTGAGACCCACGAGGGCTCGGCGACGATGGACTGGATGGAGCAGGAGCAGGAGCGCGGCATCACCATCACGTCCGCCGCCACGACGTGCTTCTGGCACGACCACCACATCAACATCATCGACACCCCCGGCCACGTGGACTTCACTGTCGAGGTCGAGCGCTCGCTGCGCGTCCTCGACGGTGCCGTCACCGTGTTCGACGGTGTCGCCGGCGTCGAGCCGCAGAGCCAGACCGTGTGGCGCCAGGCCAACAAGTACGGCGTCCCGCGCATCTGCTACGTCAACAAGCTCGACCGCACCGGCGCGTCCTTCGACTTCGTCGTCCGGACGATCCGCGAGCGCCTGAACGCGGTGGCCGCCGTCATCCAGCTGCCGATCGGTGCCGAGGCCGACTTCCAGGGCGTCATCGACCTGGTCGAGATGCGCGCCCTCATGTGGCACGGTGAGACCAAGATCGGCGAGGACTACACCGTCGAGGAGATCCCGGCCGACATGGTCGACAAGGCCGAGGCCGCCCGCGAGGAGCTCGTGCAGGTCCTGGCCGACCACGACGACGACTTCGCCGAGGCCTGGCTGCTGGCCGAGGACTCCGGCGAGGCCATTGACGTCCCGACCATCAAGGCGGCGATCCGTCGCGGTGTCCTCGCCTCGAAGTTCACCGCGGTCGTCTGCGGCACGTCGTTCAAGAACAAGGGCGTGCAGCCGATGCTGGACGCCGTGATCGACTACCTGCCCAGCCCGCTGGACGTGCCGGCCATCGACGGCTTCAAGCCGGGCGACGAGAGCGTCAAGTTCGAGCGCCAGCCCAGCAACGAGGAGCCGCTGTCGCTGCTCGCGTTCAAGATCGCCGCCGACCCGCACCTGGGTCGCCTCACCTACGTGCGCATCTACTCCGGCGTCCTCAAGTCGGGCATGCAGGTGCTCAACGCCACGAAGGGCAAGAAGGAGCGGATCGGCAAGATCTACCAGATGCACGCCAACAAGCGTGAGGAGATCGACGAGATCGGCGCCGGCATGATCTGCGCGGTCATGGGCCTGAAGGACACCACCACCGGTGAGACCCTCTGCGACCCGGGCGCCCCGATCATCCTCGAGTCGATGGAGTTCCCGAACCCCGTCATCGAGCAGGCGATCGAGCCGAAGACGAAGTCCGACCAGGAGAAGCTCTCCATGGCCATCCAGCGCCTCGCGGAGGAGGACCCGACGTTCCGGGTCCACACCGATGAGGAGACCGGCCAGACGATCATCGCCGGCATGGGCGAGTTGCACCTCGAGGTGCTGATCGACCGCATGCGTCGCGAGTTCAAGGTCGAGGCCAACATCGGCAAGCCGCAGGTCGCCTACCGCGAGACGCTGCGCCGCACGGTGGAGAAGGCCGAGTACACCCACAAGAAGCAGTCGGGTGGTTCGGGCCAGTACGCCAAGGTCATCATCTCGCTGCAGCCGCAGGAGGCCGGCGCGGGCTACGAGTTCGTCAACGCCGTCACCGGTGGCCGCATCCCGCGCGAGTACATCCCGGCCGTCGACCAAGGCATCCAGGAGGCCATGGCCTTCGGTCCGCTCGGTGGCTACCCGGTCGAGGACATCAAGGTGACGCTGCTCGACGGCGCCTACCACGACGTCGACTCCTCCGAGCTCGCGTTCAAGATCGCCGGCTCGATGGTCTTCAAGGAAGCCTCCCGCAAGGCCGACCCGGCCCTGCTCGAGCCGTTGATGGCCGTCGAGGTCACCACGCCCGACGACTACTTGGGCACCGTCATCGGTGACCTCAACTCCCGCCGTGGCGCCGTCCAGGGCATGGAGGAGGCCCACGGCAACCAGATCGTCCGCGCCCTGGTGCCGCTGTCGGAGATGTTCGGCTACGTCGGTGACCTGCGCTCGAAGACCTCGGGCCAGGCGTCCTACGCCATGGAGTTCCACTCCTACGGCGAGACCCCGAAGTCGGTGGCTGACGAGATCATCGAGAAGGGCCGCGGCGGCAGCAACGAGTGACGCCGTCCGGCTCCCTGAGCAACGCGGGCCCCGCAACCACATGGTTGCGGGGCCCGTGGCGTCCGATCAGGGCTCGGGACGCCGAGGCGCGCTGGTTGCCCTTGTGGGCCCCGGGTTTTGACCTGAGGCGTGCGAACGATAGGATTGGCAAGGTTGTCCCGTGAGCACCATGCCCGCGTGACGCACCCCAAGTACTTGCCTCGCAACCGGCGAGGTGAAAAGCACGCCCCGCAGAAAGCGCGGCGGAAGATCCCAGGAGGAGCCCAAGTGGCAAAGGCCAAGTTTGAGCGGACCAAGCCGCACTGCAACATCGGCACCATCGGGCACGTCGACCACGGCAAGACCACGCTCACGGCGGCGATTACGAAGGTGCTCCACGACCGTTACCCCGAGCTGAACGCTGTGTCGGCCTTCGACCAGATCGACAAGGCTCCGGAGGAGCGCCAGCGCGGTATCACGATCTCCATCTCGCACGTCGAGTACCAGACGGAGAATCGCCACTACGCGCACGTCGACTGCCCCGGTCACGCTGACTACGTCAAGAACATGATCACCGGTGCCGCCCAGATGGACGGTGCGATCCTGGTCGTGGCCGCCACCGACGGCCCGATGGCCCAGACCCGTGAGCACATCCTGCTCGCCCGTCAGGTCGGCGTCCCCGCGATCGTCGTCGCGCTGAACAAGTGCGACATGGTCGACGACGAGGAGCTCATCGAGCTCGTCGAGATGGAGATGCGCGAGCTGCTCTCGGCGCAGGAGTTCGACGGCGACAACCTGCCGATCGTTCGCGTCGCCGCCTTCCCGGCGATGAACGGCGACGAGAAGTGGGCCGACTCGATCATCGAGCTCATGGACGCCGTCGACGAGTACATCCCGCAGCCCGAGCGCGACACCGACAAGCCGTTCCTGATGCCCGTTGAGGACGTCTTCACGATCACCGGTCGTGGCACCGTCGTCACCGGTCGTATCGAGCGCGGCATCGTCCGCACCGGCGAGACCGTCGACATCATCGGCATCCGCGAGGAGAAGCAGACCTCGACCATCACCGGTGTCGAGATGTTCCGCAAGATCCTCGACGAGGGTCGTGCGGGCGAGAACGTCGGCCTGCTGCTCCGCGGCACCAAGAAGGACGACGTCGAGCGCGGCATGGTCATCTGCAAGCCGGGTTCGGTCACGCCGCACACCGACTTCGAGGCCCAGGTCTACGTGCTGAACAAGGAGGAGGGTGGCCGTCACAAGCCGTTCTTCTCGAACTACAGCCCGCAGTTCTACTTCCGCACCACCGACGTGACCGGTGTCGTTCAGCTGCCCGAGGGCACCGAGATGGTCATGCCTGGAGACAACACCTCCATGACCGTCCACCTGAACAAGCCGATCGCCATGGAGGAGGCGCTGAAGTTCGCCATCCGCGAGGGTGGTCGCACCGTCGGCGCCGGCAACGTGACCAAGATCATCAAGTGATCTAGGACACGTCTCAGGACCTACAGGCCCGCATCCCCATCAGGGGGTGCGGGCCTGTTATCGTTTCGTGTCATACTCCCGGGGGGTATCAAGTTGTAGTGCTACGGCCGGTAGTACTACGTTTTTCACCGGTCCGAGGCTCA
>DUOQ01000210.1 GCA_012838755.1 Propionibacterium sp.
ACGACCTGCTTGTAGGCGCGGTCGGCGGCCTTGGCGTCGACGTCGGTGTAGCGCTCGATGTGCTCCTCGATGCCCGGGTTGGGCACGGGGTGCAGGAGGGCGTCGTCCTCGGTCGTGACGAGAGCGGTCGAGTGTTCAGGCGTCATTTCGCACGTGCTCCTCGGGAAGCGATCCAGACAGCAACCAGGCAGAGGCCGCCGAGCCCCAGCACCCAGCCGAAGAGGCCTTCGGTCACGGGGCCGAGGCCACCGAGCGAGAAGCCGGCGGACGGCTGGCGCTCGAAGCCCTTGAGGTAGCCGATGATGGCGGCGACGTCCTCATCGGGGATGGCCCCGGCGGAGAACACCGGCATCTGCTGGGGGCCGGTACGCATGGCCTCGTAGATGTGCAGCGGCTCGACGCCGTGCAGCGGGGGAGCGTACTTGCCGTTGGGCAGGGCGCCACCGTTCGCGGCGGCCTGGTGGCACGCCGAGCAGTTGGTGCGGAACAGCTCGCCACCGCGGGCGATCTCCTCGTCGCTCATCGCGCTGAAGTCGTACGCGGAGCTGGGGGGGATGTCGGGGCCGGGCCCGAGGGTGTGCACGTAGCGGGCGATGTTGTTGATCTCCTCCGCCGTGTACTGCACCACCTTGCGGGGGGCCTGCGCGCCGGGCTTGGCCATCGGCATGCGGTTGGTCGCCATTTGGAACTCGACCGCGGCGGCGCCGACGCCGACCAGGGACGGGCCCTGCGAGGTGCCTTCACCGTTGAGGCCGTGGCACGAGGAGCACGTCACCTGGAACAGTGCCTTGCCCTCGCTGACCTGGGCGGACATGCCCGTGTCGGCCGCCACCTGGGTGGCGGGGGAGAGGGCGGCGTAGAGCGCTCCCATGAGGAAGAGCGCCAGCACCAGCGAGAGGGGACGTGCCGCCCTGTGCCGCCTTCTGGAGGATCCGAGTCGCATCGATGCGCCTTTCGAAGTCGGGGACAGGTCAGCGGATGAGGTAGATCACCGCGAACAGGATGATCCACACGATGTCGACGAAGTGCCAGTAGTACGACGTCACGATCGCGTGGACCCTCTGCTCATGGGTGAACGTGCGCGCGATGTACGTGCGCCCGATCATGAGCAGGAAGGCAATCAGGCCACCGAGCACGTGCAGGCCGTGGAAGCCGGTGGCGAGGTAGAACGCCGAGGTGTAGGCGTTCGTGCTCAGGAGGAAGCCCTCGGAGGTCAGCAGGAAGTACTCGTAGGCCTGGCCGCCGATGAAGAACGAGCCCATGACGAACGTGAGGATGTACCACTCACGCATGCCCCACGACCCCACGTTGAAGATGCTGCCGGTGCGGGAGACGTAGCCCTTCTCCGCACGGAAGACACCGATCTGGCAGGTGATGGAGCTGAGCACCAGGACCGTGGTGTTGATCAGCGAGAACCACGGGAGCTGGATCCCGAACCAGTCCTGCATGAAGTGGGCGGTGCCCCACTCCCACATCGTCGGTTCGCCGGCCACCGCCATGGCGGTGGTGTGGTTGCGCAGGTTGAAGTAGGCCGCGAACAACGCTGCGAAGAACATGAGCTCACTCGCGAGCCAGATCACCGTTCCGACGGCCACCATGTCCGGCTTGCCCTTGATGCCGTGGAGGCGTGCAGGGGCAATCGGGTGGATGGCACCGTGAGGGATGACCGGGACCGCGCTCGACTTCGTTGTATTCGCCACGGGCGTCATTATTACCGGGAACCCATCCCCGGGTCACGTCGGCCCGAGCCCTTGTGGACAAAAGGCACCGGTTCGTTACCTCCCCGTGACCGTTTTGGTCCCCGGGATGGGCTGTCGTGCGCGCGCGGGTGTGCGGGGCTACGATGGCGAGGACCGACCTTTTCCAGAAGTGAGGACGCGATGAGCGAAGTGGCACCCGCCAGCAGGACGACGACCATTCTGGTCTACTCCGACGACCTGAACACGCGGGGCGAGGTGCGCCTGGCGCTGGGTCGTCGCATCGCCGCGGACCTGCCCGAGATCGAGATCGTGGAGTGCGCCACGCACCAGGCGGTCAGCAAGGCGCTCGACCACGGTGGCATCGACCTCGTCATCATGGACGGGGAGGCCGTCCCGGCCGGCGGCATCGGCCTGGCTCGCCAGGTGAAGGACGAGATCGCCAACTGCCCGCCCATCGTGCTGCTCGTGGCCCGCGTCGCCGACGCCTGGCTCGCCACCTGGTCCGGTGCGGAGGCGGTCGTGCCCTATCCGGTCGACGCTGTCCGCCTGCCCTCCTCCGTCGCGGATGTCCTGCGTTCCCGGGTCACCAGCGGGGCGAACGCCCGGTGAGCCGCACCTGGCCCGACCTGCTCACCTCCCTCGTCACCGGCCAGGACCTCGACCGCGACAGCACGTCGTGGGCGATGGATGAGATCCTGGCCGGCGCGGCCAGCCCGGCCCAGATCGCCGGGTTCATGGTCGCCCTGCAGGCGAAGGGGGCGACCCCCGACGAACTGAACGGGCTCGTGTCGGCGATGCTCGACAACGCGCGTTCGATCTCCCTGCCCAGCCGTGAGGCCGTCGACATCGTCGGCACGGGCGGCGACCGTGCCAACACGGTCAACATCTCGACCATGGCGGCCCTCGTCGCGGCGTCCGCCGGGGCCAAGGTGGTCAAGCACGGCAACCGGGCGGCGTCCTCGTCCTGCGGCACCGCCGACTGCCTCGAGGCCCTCGGCGTGGTGCTCGACCTCGACCCGTCCGTGCAGGCCCGCGTGTTCGACGAGGCAGGCATCGTGTTCCTGTTCGCCTCGCACTACCACCCGTCGCTGCGGCACGCCGCCGTCCCGCGACGCGAGCTGGGGATCCGCACGACGTTCAACTTCCTCGGCCCCCTGGCCAACCCGGCGCGCCCGCTGGCCCAGGCGATCGGCGTGGCCGACCTCGCCATGGCCAAGCTGGTCGCGAACGTGCTGGGCGACCGCGGCAACCGCGGGCTGGTCTTCCACGGCGGCGACGGCCTCGACGAGCTCACGACCACCACGACCAGTTCGGTCTGGGTCATCCGCGACGGACGGGCGACGGAGAGCACGTTCGACCCAAGGGAGCTGGGCATCGCCCGCACCTCGAAGGAGTCCCTCGTCGGCGGGCCGCCCCCACACAACGCACAGGTGGTGCGCGACACGTTCGCCGGGGCCCCCGGCCCCGTGCGCGACATCGTGGCGCTGAACGCGGCCGCCGCGATCCTCGCGTTCGACGGGCCCGACCCCGACGCCGACCTCGCCGGGCAGCTGGCCGAACCCCTGAGCCGCGCGCGCGAGGCCATCGACAGTGGTGCGGCCTCGGGCCTGCTCGACCGCTGGGTGGCGCTGACGCGGGCCCTGGCCGCCTGACCCGGACGCCTCACCCCAGGGCGAGGCGCACCGCGACGGCCAGTAACGGGCCGGCGAGCAGGCCGGGGCCGTAGGGGAACCCCCCACGACGCCCCGCCAGGCGGTGGACGATGCCCACCAGGGCCCCCGCCGCGGTCCCCAGCACCAGCGACCACCCCACGAGGGACGACGAGTCCAGGGCGGTGACCGCCCCGATGGTGGCGGCCAGGCGTACGTCCCCGTACCCGAAGGCCCCCGTGAACCGCCACAGGAGGTGGAACAGGCCGCCCAGGGCCACGGCGCCGAGGGCCGAGGCGAGCAGGGGCGTCCACGACCCGGAACTGGCGGCGACCAGCAGCGCGCCGGCGCCGGCGACCACCCAACCCACCCGGGCCAGCGGCAAGGGAAGCCACGTGGTGCGCGCGTCGATCGAGCACGCGAGGACGCCGACGGTGCTCAGGGACGCCCATGCGAGCCAGTGCTGCCAGGGGAGGGCGAGGGTGGCCAGCAGCGACGCGCCCAGGGACGCCAACGCCACGACGGCCACGAACCGGCCTGTGGCCAGGCTGGCGTAGGGGGGCTTGTCCTCGGCCTCGGCGTCGTCGGGCTCGGGCAGGGTGCGCAGAACCCACGGGGTCGCTGCTGCGGTCAGGAGGGCGCCGACGAGCGCCACGGCGGGGGCGGGCCAGAGCACGGGCGGCAGTCTAGGCCGCGTGCAGGGCCTGCTGGAGGGATGCCCGATCGGCAGTCTCACAGGCGACCCGGGCCCGGAGCGCCACCTCGGCCGTCACCGTGGCCGGGGAGCCGTCCGCCAGGCGTGCGATGAGGTCGGGGCTGCAGCCCAGCTCGCGCGCGAGGTGGGCCAGGGGGACGCCGCGACCGAGGAGGTGGCCCACCCGGCGACTGCAGGACTCGGCCGGGACGCGGCTCGTCCGCAGCCGCCGGAGTTCCTCGGGTGTGACCGCGATGAGGCGCTGCGCGACCGAACGCGGCAGGCGGCGGAGGCGACTCCTGCGCGACGGGGCGAGGAGTCGCTCGGCGGTGCGCAGCGGGACGCCCGCGTACGCGGCCACCAGCGACCACGGCAGGCCGGTGGTGGAGCACAGGTGCACGAGGTGGGCGGCGAAGGGCGCGCCGTCGACCCACGTCGTCGGGTCGATGCTGGTGGGAACGGGCATGAGGGCCTCCTGGGTGGACTGTCCACCCCAGAAGGCCGCCGGCACCCGGCGATTGTGAGTGGTCCCCGGCACGGAGTTGGTCCGGGGACGCAGGACGGGGCGCGACCGATCGGTCGCGCCCCGTTCAGGGGTTGGGGTCGGGTGCCTCAGCGCTGGGCCTTGGTGAAGCCGGCCGCCTCCGCGGCCTCCTCACTGTTGAACCAGACGTCGGCGATGGTGCGCTCGTACCCGGCGTTCCCCTGGACGTGGAACTTCATCGAGCGCTCGTTGCCCTTGATGACGAAGCCCTCCGGCGGCTCGGACCCGACATAGGACCCGTCCCCGTGAGGGCTAGGAACGAAAGGGTCAGCATCGTCCTCCGCGGCCGGCACGTCGTCGGCGTCGGCCGCGACGGGCTCGTCGGTGGGTAGCGGCTGCCCGCCGTCCTCGATCCACTGCTCGGCGGCGTCGACCTCGGGCTCCTCGTCGGCCGCGGCGGTGGCCAGGTCGTCGACGATCGTTTGCGGGGCCGTCGGCACGTACGGCTGGCTGGGCTCGTGGGCCTGCCAACCCGAGTCCTCGGGGGCCAGGAACTTCTTGATCGCGTAGACGATGACGGCCACGAGGCCGCTCGCCAGCAGGACCTGGCCGAAGGTGGCCCAACCGGACTTCTTCTTGGCGGCGGGAACCTCGGGGATCTCGACCCGGGCGATGTCGTCAGCGGCGTTGTGGAGCATCTCGCTCACGGCGGGCAGGAAGCCGTACTGCACCTTGCTGCGTGCGGTGTCGAGCTTCGGGGCGAAGCGGGCGTAGGCGTCGTCGACGGCGGGGGTCACCCGGTCGAGCACCTCGTCGAGCTTCGGCTGGACGGCGTCCATGGCTCCTGCGGCGAGCTTGGCGCTGCGCTTCTTGGCGTCCTTCGCGAGGGGAGCGATGCGGCCGCTCGCCTCCTTGTAGACGTCCTGGGCGCGCGGGGCCAGGTACTCCTGGGCCTGCTGCAGGTAGGCGCTCGCCTGTGCGAGGGCCTCCTTGCCGAGGTCGGTCGCGGCGTGGGTGGTGTCACCGACGGCGCGTTCGAACTTCTTCCGGTTCACGGTTTCCTCCGTAACGGTTGGGTGGTTCGCGTAATCGCGTACGTCCACCGTACCCAAGCCATCACCCCGGACAACAGGGAATCGTTGGGTAACCTTGGCCGGGCACGCGCGCCGGACGGCGCGCCCACCATCTTCGAAAGGAACCACCGTGGCACAGACGGCAACGCTCCACACCAATCACGGCGACATCGTCATCAACCTCTTCGGCGACCACGCGCCGAAGACGGTCGAGAACTTCGTCGGCCTCGCGACCGGCACGAAGGAATACCGTGACCCCGAGACCGGCGCCGCGACCACCGGCAACTTCTACGACGGGCTGACCTTCCACCGCATCATCGACGGCTTCATGATCCAGGGCGGCTGCCCGCAGGGCACCGGCACCGGCGGCCCGGGCTACCGCTTCGGCGACGAGTTCCACCCCGATTTGGCCTTCAACAAGCCCTACCTGCTCGCCATGGCGAACGCCGGCCCCGGCACCAACGGGTCGCAGTTCTTCATCACCGTGACGCAGACCCCGCACCTCAACTTCCGCCACACCATCTTCGGTGAGGTGGCCGACCAGGCCAGCCGCGACGTGGTGGACGCCATCGCCAAGGTCCGCACGGGCCGCGGCGACCGCCCGGTCGACCCCGTCGTGATCGAGTCGGTGGAGGTCACCGAGAGCTGAGGCCCGCCACGGCCCTGCGGCTGTGGTGGAGGCCTGTTGGCGGGCGGGGTGACGGTTCCCGACGTGTGCTGGTGGACGCGCGTTGAGCGTCACATCCTGCACCTGATTCTTGACGGATCCGGTGCCTCCAGCAGCACGACGTAGGACGGACACCCCGCTCGTTGCCGTCTCGGCCCGCCGGCGCCGGGCACGGGGGACTCAGTCGCCCAGGGAGAAGGCTGCCTCGAGGTCGTGGGTCGAGTACGCGCGGAACGCGAGGTGCGTCTGGGTGTTGGTCACGCCCTCGACCTTGTTGATCTGGCCGGTCACCACGTCGGCGATCGCCTCGACGTCGCGGGTGCGCACCATCGCGACCAGGTCGATGTCGCCGGTGACGGAGTACACCTCGGTGACGCTGGGAAGGGCCGCGATCTCCTCGGCAACCTCGCTCACCTTGTCGACAGCAGTGGTGATGAAGACGATGGCGGTGTTCATGGGGCCACACTAGCGAGTGCGTGCCGCGGCAGGTCGGTGATGCTGATCGACCCGTGCAACGGCCAGGCCCAGTCGCCGGTCACCTCCATGATCCGGACGCCGGGGGACTCCAGCCACGCCGCCACCCGCTCGGCCTCCTCCACGCTCGCCGCGGGCTGCCCGGGTAGCGGGGCGGGCACCCGCTCGGCCGCGCGCACGGCGTCCCGCGCGACGGACTGGGGG
>DUOQ01000021.1 GCA_012838755.1 Propionibacterium sp.
CACCTACTCTGGAGGACAACCTCCCTTCCCCGACGAGAGGTCCCGAAGGATCGTGCGCGAGAACAGGCTCAACCGCCCGCCGTCCGGCCGCGGCCGGTCGAGCAAGCGCACCCGGACGCCCGAGGCCCCGGCCTCCTCCCGCCCGGTCAACCGCGCGGGATCGACGTCCTCCCGGATGAGCCCCATCGCCGCGGTCCGCGCCACCGCCGGACGCGCCGCGTCCCGGATCCGGCGTCCGGCCGGGAAGCTCGCCCTCACCCGCCGCGCCCTGGTGCTGTTCGCCGTCGTGGCCCTGCTGGCGGTCTCGTTCGCGGGCTCGCTGCGCGTGTGGGTCGTGCAGAGCCAGGACCTCGCGGCCGCCCAGGCCCAGATCGAGCAGCGGACCGCCCGCGTGGCCGAGCTCGAGGACGAACTGGCCCGCTGGAACGACCCCGCCTTCGTCAGGGCCCAGGCCCGCCAGCGCCTCGGGTGGGTCATGCCCGGCGAGATCGGCTACCGCGTCGTCGGCGCCGACGGTGAGGTCCTCTCGGGCAGCACCGACATCGAAGGCATCGGCGACCCGGTGACCAGCGACCTGGCCGCCCGCTGGTGGGACCGCGCCGCCACCTCCCTGCGCCAGGCCGACGAGCCCAACCCGCTCGCCGAGGCCGAGGAGGAGGGTCTGCTGACCGAGGCCGAGGGCGACGCCCTCGCCGAGGAGGACTCCGACCCCCAGTCCTGGGGCGAGCCCGACCCCGAGCCCGAGGGCTGAGCGCCGCCGGTCGCCCGGGTAGGGTGGCCGCCGTGCCACCACTCGAACCAGCCTCCGACGCCGACGTCGCGACCCTCCACGAGCAGCTCGGCCGCCCGCCCCGCGGGATCGCCGGCATCGCGTGGCGCTGCCCGTGCGGCAAGCCGGGCGTCGTCGCCACCGAGCCGCGCCTGCCCGACGGCACCCCCTTCCCGACCACGTACTACCTGACCTGCCCGCGCGCCACCGCGGCATGCTCGACGCTGGAGTCCCAGGGCGTGATGGCCGAGATGACCCAGCGGCTCGGCGACGACCCCGAGCTGGCCGCCGCCCACGAAGCCGCCCACGAGGCCTACCTCGCCGACCGGGCCGCGCTGGGCGACGTCCCCGAGATCGCCGGCATCTCCGCCGGCGGCATGCCGGCCCGCGTGAAGTGCCTCCACGTGCTCGTGGGCCACGCCCTGGCCGCCGGCCGTGGCGTCAACCCGCTCGGCGACGAGGCCGTGGACGCCCTCGGCGCGTTCTGGGAGCGCCCCTGCCTCGACGACGGCAACACCGCCGACGACGGTACCGGGGCGGACGCCTGATGCGCGTCGCCGCCATCGACTGCGGCACCAATTCGGTGCGCCTGCTGGTCGCCGAACGGGTCGACGCGGTCCCCAGCGAACTCGTCCGCACGCTGCGCCTCACTCGGCTGGGCCAGGGCGTCGACGCGACGGGTGAGTTCCACCCCGAAGCCCTCGCGCGCACCTTCGCCGCCTGCGACGACTACGCCGCGATCCTGGCCGACCACGGCGTCGAGCGGCTGCGGTTCGTCGCCACCTCGGCGGCGCGCGACGCCCGCAACCGCGAGGAGTTCTGCGACGGCGTCCGCGACCGGCTCGGGATCACCCCCGAGGTGATCAGCGGCGACGAGGAGGCCCAGCTGTCCTTCGACGGCGCCCTCGGCGCCATCCCCGACGCGGCCACGCCCGCCCTCGTCATGGACATCGGCGGGGGCTCCACCGAACTGGTGCTCGGGGCGTCCGGGCGGCCGGTGCGCGGCACCTCGCTCGACATGGGCGCGGTGCGGCTGCGCGAGCGCTTCCTGGCCTCCGACCCGCCGACCGCCGAGCAGGTCGAGGCGGCCACCCGCTACGTCGACGGCCTGCTCGACGCCGGCGGCATCGACCTGGCCGCCGCCCGCACGTGGGTCGGCGTCGGCGGGACCGCCACGTCCCTGTCGGCGATCGTCCAAGAGCTGCCCACCTACGACCGGGCGCGCGTCCACGGCTCGGTGCTCGGACGCCCCACGCTCGCCGCACTGGCCACCCGGCTGCTGGCGATGCCGGTCGCCGAGGTGCTCGAGATCCCGACGATGGTCCCCGGGCGTGCCGACGTCATCTGCGCCGGCGCCCTGATCTGTGCGCGGGTCGCCGCGCGCGTCGGGGCCGACCTGACCGTGAGCGAGTCCGACATCCTCGACGGGATCGTCACGCGGCTGCTCGCGGCAGCGCCGTAGACTCGGCCCACGGCGTCCGGTCGCCGCCCCCGTGGCCCAACCGGCAGAGGCAGGCGGCTTAAACCCGCTTCAGTGCGGGTTCGAATCCCGCCGGGGGCACCGGCTCGCGTGGTGGGCGGAATATGCGGGGCGCTTGGGGGCGTTCCGTAGAATGAACGCGAGTCCCACCAGAAAGGCGCACACTGCGATGCAGAGCACCAACCCCATCTTCACGCGCAGCGAGCAGTTCACGCGCGCGGCTCCCCAGTACGGCCAGCAGCAGTACGGCCAGCAGGGCCAGCCCCACGGTGCGCCCCAGTACGGTGCCCCGGCGCCCTACCAGGCCCCGACGCAGCCCTCCACCCGGGGCGTCATGACCATCGACGACGTGATCACCAAGACCGCCATCACCATCGGCGCGCTCATCGTGACCGCCGCCCTGACCTTCATGTTCCTGCCGCCGCAGTTCATGCTGCCGGCCCTGATCGGCTCGGGCATCGTCGGCTTCGTCACGGTGCTGCTGGTCGCGTTCCGCCGCACCATCAACCCGGGCGCGGTCCTCATCTACGCCGCCATCGAGGGCGTCTTCATCGGCGCGTTCAGCCTGCTGTTCGAGCTCATGTACCCCGGCATCGTGGTGCAGGCCGTGATCGGCACGTTCATCGCCGCCGGAGCCACGCTGGCCGCGTACAAGTTCCTGCGCATCAAGGTCACCAACAAGTTCCGCAAGATCGTCACCATCGCCACGTTCGCGCTGGCCGGCACCCTGCTGGTCAACTTCGTGCTCGCGATGTTCGGCACCAACCTGGGCCTGCGCTCCTTCGAGTTCACCCCGCTGGCCGGCCTCATCTCGGCGATCGCCGTCGTGCTGGCCGTGGCCAACCTGATCATGGACTTCGACTTCGTCGAGCAGGGCATCCGCAACCGCCTGCCGGCCTCGGAGTCGTGGCGCGCCGCCTTCGGGCTCACCGTCACCATGGTCTGGCTGTACACCGAGATCCTGCGCATCCTGTCGTACTTCCGGTCCAACTGACCACCACGCACGAACCCCCGTCCGGACGCCCCGGGCGGGGGTTTCGTGGCTCTTCGGGGACCTCGGGAGGACAGACGCCCACGCGCAGGTCCAGACGCTCCCGGCCTGCCGAGGGTGTCTGGACCCTCGGAGGGGCGCCTGGAGGAACAGTGGCAGGGATCAGGCCGACCGACGGCGCCGGAAGCCGCGCAGCAGGTCGTGCCCGTGCTTGCCGAGCAGGCTGCGGGCGCCGTTGATCCAGGCCACGTCGCGGAACGCGTGCGCGGGGACCCACTGCGAGCTGGCGGTCGTGCCGCCGACGTCGTGGACCACGGGGTCGCACGGGTCGTCGCACCGGGCGGCGTAGATGAGGCGCACGGCGTGGAAGTCCTCGACGATCCCGCTGGGGGAGTGCCCGATCCAGTGGTCGGACTGCATGTCGAGGAACTGGGTGATCTCGATGTGCTGGCCGGTCTCCTCGTACACCTCGCGGGCCACGGCGGTCGCCGGGTTCTCGCCGGGGTCGATGCCGCCGCCGGGCAGGCCCCACATGCCGGGGACGGCCGTCCGGTCGGAGAACTCCGTGGCGAGCACGCCGCGTTCCGACACCACGAGCCCGTACGCGGCCAGGCGCTGGCGGACGACGGGGCGCTGGGTCTGCTCGCCGGGGCGCAGGGTCGTCCGGACGCGCTGGGGCCCGCGGGGCGTCACCGGACGCCCGTGCTCGGACAACTGGAGGGTGACGGTGAGGTCCTCGACGGTGCCGGTGGCAGACAGGGGGCGGAGCACGCGGTACCCGCTCTCCCACGCCACCTGATAGGGGTCGTCGCCGTGACCGAGCGTGAAGGCGAGCACGGGCGTCCCGCCCGGTATCTCCACGCCGATGATCTGCACCTGCCCATCTTGTCCTGCCCCGGGGACGAACCCAAGTCGCCCCTCCGGGGGCGACCCGGGTCAAACCCGTCGTGGGAGTTGGGGGGTGAGGGATATGCTCGGAGCCAGTCCAAGCACCGACGATGGAGGCACGACGTGCAGTACAACCCGGGGGCACAGCTCGACCCGTCCCAGATGGGCGGTGGCGGCCGAGGCCGCGGCGGCACGGTCGCCGTCGGCGGTGGTGCCAGCATCCTGATCATCATCCTCGCCATGCTGTTCGGCTTCGACCCGGGCGCCCTGCTCGGCGGCGGTGCTGCTCCGGCACCCGGCCAGACCGACGACAGTCAATACGCCCACTGCCAGACGGGCGCCGACATCGAGAAGGACCCGGAGTGCCGCTACGTGGCCTACACCAACTCGATCCAGAACTACTGGCAGGAGACTCTCTCGGGCTACCAGGCGACCAAGACGGTCACCTTCGAGGGTGCGGTGAACACCGCGTGTGGTCAGGCCAGCGCGCAGGTCGGCCCGTTCTACTGCCCGGCCGACCAGACGGTCTACCTCGACAAGAGCTTCTTCCAGACCATGCTGCCGCAGCTGGGTGCCGAGGGTGGTGACGCCGCCGAGGCGTACGTGATCGCGCACGAGTACGGCCACCACATCCAGAACCTGACCGGGATCATGGGCAAGGTCCAGCAGCAGGGCCAGACCGCGGGCGCCGAGTCGCCGGCCGTCCGCCTCGAGCTGCAGGCCGACTGCTATGCCGGCGCGTGGCTGCGGTACGCCTCGGGTTCGGCCGACAGCATCATCAGCGAGGTCACCCAGGACGACCTGGACCGCGCCGTCAACGCCGCCGAGGTCGTCGGTGACGACCACATCCAGCACATGCAGGCCGGCCGCGTCGACCCGAGCCAGTGGACGCACGGCTCCTCGCAGATGCGCAAGCAGTGGCTCGCCCAGGGCTTCAACTCCGGCGACCCGAACACCTGCAACACCTTCGCCGCCGGCGCGCTCGACTGATCCTGGTCGGGACGCCGACACTCACCCTTGTCCCACCCGCGACGCGAACTTCGCGTCGCGGGTGTGACTTTGCTGAGGGTCGCGGCTGCAGGGCGGCGACGCGGTGCCTTGCGGCGCGGTGCCACGGCGCGGTGCGACGCGAACGACGTCAGCTCGGGACGACCCGGCCGCTGAGGTCGGTGACGAACGACCGCTCGCCGACGGTGAAGTGCAGGCGGGGCCTCCGGGAACCGGCCCGGGTGTCGACGACGCACTCCCACGGGGTGTCGAGGCTGAAGGCATCCTGGTCGTGGAGCTCGTCCAGCACGCCCCACACCACGTCGGGGTCGACCAGGGATGGATCGAACCGGTCCAGCGCGGGGGACTCGGCGCGCGGCGTCACGAGCACCGGCGTCCGGGCCGTGCGCTGGCGGCGGTCGATGCCCCCGTCGGCCCGCCGCGGCGCGTCCAGGTGGACGCCCTGCGTCGAGCTGAAGCCCACGGCCGTGGCGACGCGGCGTTCGCCCACGGCGTCCTGGAACCCCTCGCGCAGGCCCCAGGCGCTGGTGAAGTCGAGTGTCGGCAGCAGGGTGCCGTCGGGGCGGAAGAACACCGCGCGTGACTCGGGGTTGGTCGAGACCGACATCGACACCAGCCCGCCGGAGTAGTCGACGATCTGGAGCGACTGCTCCTGGCGTGAGCCCGACACCGCCTCGGCCAGCCGGAACAGGGCGCCGACGTCGTCGAAGGCGAAGTCGGCGGGGTCGAAGCTGTGCTGCGCGACGTAGGTGATGTCGGAGGGCACCTGCTGGATGCGGCCGTCCCGCCACGCCCACGTCTCGGGCTGCCCGGCGTGCAGCACGGTCACCGAGGCGCCGGTGGGCGTCACCGTGGTCATGATCGCCCGTTGGGCGCCGGCCGCCTCGAGGAGGTCGTCGACGAGTTCTCGCGCCGCGCCGGGACGGGTCAGGTCGAGCGTCGGCGTCCCCGGGGCGCCGGACGCCGTGGGCCCGGCCGACGCGGTGGCCGACGGGGGCC
>DUOQ01000211.1 GCA_012838755.1 Propionibacterium sp.
CACCGACGCCTCCTCCTGCGCGGACACCGGCGCGGCCTCCCCCGCCTGGCGGTCGGGATCCCCCGCCGGGAGGGCCCTGCGGCCCGCGGTCCCGGTGCGCCGCGGCCACCAGAAGGCGTCACCCAGGAGGATCGCGATGGCCGGGACGAGGACGGTGCGCACGAGCAGGGTGTCGAGCAGCACACCGACGCCGATGACCACGCCGATCTGGGCCAGCACCACCAGCGGCAGCACGCCGAGCACCGCGAACACCGCCGCGAGCAGGATGCCCGCGCTCGTGATCACCCCACCGGTGGCCGTCAGCGCGCGGAGCATGCCCCGCTTGCTGCCGTACTTCAGGCCCTCCTCCCGGGCCCGGGTGACCAGGAAGATGTTGTAGTCGATGCCCAGCGCCACCAGGAACAGGAAGGTGAGCAGCGGGACGCTCGAGTCGAGCCGCTCGAAGCCGAGGACCTCGACGAACAGGACCCACGAGGCCCCGAGGGCCGCCGCGTAGGTCCCGACCACCGTGGCCACCAGGATCAGCGGTGCGACCAGGGAGCGCAGCAGCAGGATCAGGATGCCCAGCACCAGCCCGAGGATGAGCGGGATGATCGTGCGCTGGTCCTCTGCGGAGCCGTCAAGGCTGTCCAGGGCCTGGGCCTCGGTGCCGCCGACGACGGTCATGTCCAGGCCCTCGAAGGCCGTGCGCAGGTCACGGATGGTCTGACGGGCCTCGTCGCTGCCCGGCTCGGGCTCCAGCACGACGCTGACCTTCGTGAGTTCGTCCGCGGTCTCGCCCACGGTGGCCGAGGCCACTCCCGGGACGGTTTCGGCGATCTCCACCACACGCTCGGGGTCGTCCTCGGTGATGACCAACGCAGGGTCGGACTCACCGGCGGGGAAGGACTCGCCGAGACGCTCCAGCGCAACGATGGCCTCGGGCTTGCGCAGGAACTGGTCGGACGGGCCGAGCCCGGTCTCGATGCGGAACAGGCCCGCGCTCATCACGGCGATCAAGGCCAGGCTGGCGGCGATGAACACGGCCGGACGCCGCGCCACCTGGTTGCCGACCCGTGCCCACAGGGACTTGTCGCTCTCGACCAGGGCGGCGTCCCCGACACGCGGGATCAGCGGCCAGAACACCCAGCGGTTGAAGAGCACCAGCACGGCGGGCAGGACGACGAGGGCGTAGCCCGCCGCGATGACGATGCCCACGGCACTCGCCAGGCCGAGGCCACGCGTCGCCGGGAACACCGACAGGAGCAGGGTCAGGACGCCCAGGACCACGGTGGACGCACTCGTGATCACGGCCTCACCGGCGTGGCGAAGCGCCCCGCGCATCGCGACGAAACGGTCATCGGTGCCGCGCAACTCGTCGCGGTACCGGGAGATGATCAGCAGGGCGTAGTTCGTGCCCGCGCCGAACACCAGGACCGAGAGGATGCCGATGGTGGACTCGTCCCACGGCACGTCGGTCAACCGCAGGGTGTGCGTCGCGAGGATGGCCGCCAGGCGGTCGGCCAGGCCGACGACCAACAGGGGGATGATCCACAGGATGGGGCTGCGGTAGGTCAACAGCAGGAGCAGGGCCACGACGGCGGCCGTGCCGGCGAGGAGCCGGAAGTTTGCGCCATCGAACACCGCGCCCAGGTCGGCACGGATCCCCGCGGGGCCGGTCACCTGCACGGTGACACCCTCGGCCGCCTCGGCCGCCAGTTCGGTGCGCAGTTCGGCGATGGCGTCACGGTTCTCGGCGCCCTCAGTGGCGTCGATGCTGATGGTGCCGAAGGCGGCGGTCCCGTCCTCGCTGACCAGCGGCAGCGGCGGCATGCCGGCGGGCGCGCCACCGGCGGGCG
>DUOQ01000212.1 GCA_012838755.1 Propionibacterium sp.
CCGCGGGGCTGGTGCCGGTCGAGGGCGTCCGGGTCATCGGGCCGGCCGAGCGGAGCCCGGCCCTGTGCCACGTGACCGTCGACGGGGTGCGCGCCGACGACCTGCTCCTGCTGCTGGACGCCGCGGGGATCGACTCCTCCACGGGGTCGGCGTGCACCGCCGGGGTGCACCAGCCCAGCGAGGTCGTCCTCGCCATGGGCCTGGGGGAGGATGCGGCCACCGGCTCGCTGCGGTTCTCGCTCGGGTGGACGTCCACGATGGGCGACGTGACCGCCGTGCTGGACGCCTGGCCCGCGGCCGTGGCGCGGGCGCGGCTGGCGTCGGCCTAGGATCGTCGGGTGCGTGTCCTGGTCGCGATGTCCGGGGGAGTGGACTCCTCCGTCGCCGCCGCGCGCCTCGTCGCGGCCGGGCACGAGGTCACCGGGGTCCACCTGGCGCTGAACCGCAACCCCGAGCTGTACCGGTCCGGGTCGCGCGGCTGCTGCTCGCTGGAGGACTCCCAGGACGCCCGGCGCGTGGCGGACGTGCTTGGCATCCCCTTCTACGTGTGGGACTTCTCCGATCGCTTCCACACCGACGTGGTCGAGGACTTCGTGGCCGAGTACGCCGCCGGCCGCACCCCCAACCCGTGCCTGCGCTGCAACGAGAAGATCAAGTTCGCCGCCGTGCTCGAGCGCGGCGTGGCCCTCGGCTTCGACGCGGTGGCGACCGGCCACTACGCGCGCCGGGAGGTCGTCGACGGCGAGGCGCTGCTGTACCGCGCCGCCGACGCGGCCAAGGACCAGTCCTATGTCCTGGGCGTGCTCACCCAGGCGCAACTGCAGCGCTCGCTGTTCCCGCTGTACGGCACGGTGAAGGCGGACGTCCGCGCCGAGGCCGAGGCGCTCGGGCTGCGGGTGGCCTCCAAGCCCGACAGCCACGACATCTGCTTCATCTCCGACGGCGACACCGCCGGGTTCCTCCACCGCGCGCTCGGCGAGAACCCCGGTGAGGTCGTGGACGCCGCGGGCGCGGTCGTCGGGACCCACACGGGCCACCACCAGTTCACGGTCGGCCAGCGCAAGGGCCTGCGCCTGGGCGTGCCGTCGGCCGACGGCCGGCCGCGCTACGTCCTGTCGATCTCGCCGGTGGACAACACGGTGACGGTCGGCCCCCACGACGCGCTCGCGGTGTCGTCCATCACCGGCATCCGCCCGAGCTGGGCCGTGGCCGAGCCCCGGTACGGCGCCTGGCGCGGCCTGGTACAGGTGCGCGCGCACGGCGCCGCGCTGCCGTGCGCGGTCGAGGCGGACACCGACGGCGTCCGGCTCACCCTGGACGAGCCGGCCTTCGGGATCGCCCCCGGCCAGGCCGCCGTGCTCTACGACGCGGACCTCGTCGTGGGGTCGGCCACGATCGCGGGCGCCCGGTGAGCGGGATGCGCACGTCCGCGATCGGGTCGCTCCCGGGCACCGACCTGGGTGCGGGCACCCGCCTCGCGCTGGAGTCCGTGTCGGTGCCGTGGCTGCCCGAGTTCCCCGCCCGTGGACCCTGGGCGGGGATGGTCGGCCGGGCCCTCGGGCTGCTTGACGGACTGGGTGCCGAGCTGGCGGCCGGGGAGTGGAAGCTGTCCGGCCTGCCCGGGGTCGACCAGCGCCGTGCCCGGGCCGCCCTGCGCGACGACCTCGACGTGCTCGAGGAGAACGCGCAGGGGCTGACCGGGCCGCTCAAGGTCGCCGTGACCGGTCCCTGGACGCTGGCCGCCTCGGTGTTCCGGCCGCTGGGGGGACGCGTGCTCGGCGACCGCGGCGCCCGGCGGGACCTCGCGCAATCACTGGCCTCCGGGGTCCGGGACCTGATCGGCGACGTCGAGCGACGCCTGCCCGGGGTCGAGGTGCTCCTCCAAGTGGACGAACCCGCCCTGCCGTCGGTGCTCACCGGCGCGGTGCCGACCGAGGGCGGCTACTTCCGGCACCGCTCGGTCGACCGGCCCGAGGCGGTCGACCTGCTGCGCGAGCTGGGCGGCCACGTGCTGCACTGCTGCGCGCCGGGGCTGGACGCGGCGTTGGCCATCGGGGAGCACGGGGCCGGCTTCACCGGCGTGTCCCTCGACCAGGACCTCATGACCCGCGCCGACTGGGACACCATCGCGCCCCTGCTCGAGGACGGGCGCGAGCTGTGGCTGGGGTGCGCGCCCACGGCGTCCGGCGAGCCGCTGGGCGCGGACGCCCTCACCCGCCGCGTCCTGGGCGCTTTGCGACCCCTCGAGCTGGGCCCGGTCCTGCTGGACCGGGTGGTGCTGACCCCGGCCTGCGGTATGGCCGGCTGGACGCCGCGGGCGGTGTCGACCCTGCTGCGGGCGCTGGGCACCACCGCCGAGCGGATGGGCGACGAGTTGTCGCGTTGATTGTCGGGGGCGAGCGGTAGGTTCTGGACCGTGACCGAAGCCGAGGACCGTTCCCGCCACGCCGAGCTCGCGCAGCAGATCAACGACGCACGGTTCCAGTACTACGTGCTGGACGCCCCCGACCTCACCGACGCGGCCTTCGACGGGCTCATGGCCGAGCTCGAAGCCCTCGAGGAGGCCCACCCCGAGTTCGTCACGCCCGAGTCACCCAGCCAGCAGGTCGGCGGCGGCCTGTCGGCGACGTTCGCGTCGGTGGCGCACCTCGAGCCGATGATGAGCCTCGACAACGCGTTCTCCACCGAGGAGGTGGAGAAGTGGTACGCCCGCCTCGGCGGTCCCACCGAGCTGTTGTGCGAGGTGAAGATCGACGGGCTGGCACTCGACCTCGTCTACCGCAACCGGCGCCTGGCCACGGCGGCCACGCGCGGGGACGGGCGCTTCGGGGAGGACGTGACGGCCAATGTGCGCACCATCGCCGACATCCCGCTCATGCTGGGCGAGGACGCCCCCGACCTCGTCGAGGTGCGGGGCGAGGTGTTCATGACCCCCGACGCCTTCGCGGCGCTCAACGCGTCGCTGGAGGAGGCCGGCAAGGCGCGCTTCGCCAACCCGCGCAACTCCGCGGCCGGCTCCCTGCGGCAGAAGGACCCACGGGTCACGGCGTCCCGCAGGCTGCGCTTCTACTGCCACGGCATCGGCGCCACCTCGGGGGTCGCGTACGCCGAGCAGTCCGACGCCTACGACCACCTGCGCGCGTGGGGGCTGCCGGTGTCGGACCACAACGTGGTCGTGCCCGACCTCGACGCGGCCCTGGCCCACATCGCGGCGATGGAGCCCCGGCGCCACGACCTCGAGCACGAGATGGACGGCATCGTCCTCAAGGTCAACGACCGGGCCCGCCAGCGCGAGTTGGGCTTCACCTCGCGCGCCCCCCGGTGGGCGATCGCGTTCAAGTACCCGCCCGAGGAGGTCAACACCAAGCTGCTCCGCATCGAGGTGAACACCGGCCGCACGGGCCGGGTGACTCCGTACGCGGTGATGGAGCCGGTCCTCGTTGCGGGCTCGACCGTCGAGATGGCGACCCTGCACAACGCCCACGAGGTGGCCCGCAAGGACGTGCGCCCCGGCGACACCGTGATCCTGCGCAAGGCGGGCGACGTGATCCCCGAGATCCTCGGCCCCGTCCTGGCGCTGCGCCCCGAGGGGCTGCCCGCCTGGGTGATGCCGACGCACTGCCCGGGCTGCGGCACCGAGCTCGTCGAGCAGAAGGAGGGGGACAAGGACCTGCGCTGCCCCAACACCCGGTCGTGCCCCAGCCAGCTGCGCGAGCGCATCTTCCACGTGGCCTCCCGGGCGGCGCTCGACATCGAGAACCTCGGCTGGCAGGCCGCGGACGCCCTGCTGTCGGCGGGCCTGGTCGAGGACGAGGGCGACCTGTTCGCGCTCACCGAGGCCGACCTCGAGCGCTCGGAGTTCTTCCGCACCAAGGCCGGTGCCCTCAACGCGAACGCCCGCAAGCTGCTGGCCAACCTCGAGGGCGCGAAGACCCGGCCGTGGGCCAAGTTCCTGGTCGCGCTCTCGATCCGGCACATCGGCAAGGGCGTCGCCCCCGACGTGGCCCGCGCCTTCCGGTCGGTGGAGGCGTTGGGGTCGGCGTCGGAGGAGGAACTCTCGGCCGTCGACGGCATCGGGCCGACCCTCGCGGCGTCCATCACCGAGTGGTTCTCGGTCGACTGGCACCGCGCGATCGTCGCCAAGTGGCAGGCGGCCGGCTGCGTGCTCGCCGACGAGGCCCCGGCCGACGAGGCGGCCGGCCCCGAGCAGACGCTGGAGGGCCTCACCGTGGTCGTCACCGGCGCGGTGCCCGGCCACACGCGCGACACCGCGCAGGAGGCCATCGAGGCGCGGGGAGGCAAGGCGGCGGGCTCGGTGTCGAAGAAGACGTCCGTGCTGGTGGCCGGGGAGTCGTCGGGCTCGAAGTACGCGAAGGCGGAGTCGCTCGGCGTCCCGATCCTGGACGCCGAGCGCTTCGAGGACCTCCTCGCCCGCGGCGCCGCCGCGTTGCCCGAGTCCCGCTAGGAGACCATCCGCTCCTCGACCCACGAGACCAGCTCGTCGAAGGGCCGCGAGTCCTTGACCTCGACGCCGTCGCCGCGCACGACCTCGCGGTTGCGGCGCCCGACGGCGATCCACAGGCGGCGGGTGATGCCGTCGGGGATCTCGGAGGCCCGGCCCACCGCGGCGTTGAAGAAGTCCGACTCGGTGATGAGGCTGCGCAGTTCGCGGACCTCGGAGGCGGTCAGGCGCGTGCTGTCGGTCTCGTACTCGTGGCGCAGGCCCGCGATGCCCCCGGTCGCCGTGTAGTGCAGGCGGATCTCGTCGCTGATGGGGGAGTCCTCGGGGCGCGGGATGCTGCGGCGCTCGCGGCGGAAGTGGCCCTCCAGGTCGCAGCGGTAGGTCGCCCCGCCGCGGAGCCGGATGCGATACCCCTTCGTCAACGCCTCGGTGCACGGCTCCCCGGCCACGCCCAGGCCCAGGCACGAGTCCGGCCAGCGCGCGGCTTCGACCCGGATCACCACCACCTCCCCGACGGCGACGCCCTGGCGGCGGGCGGCGTCCTCGAGGACGGCGTCCAGCGCGGCGACCAAGGGGTGGACGGGTGCAGTCATGGCCTTCTCCTCACACGGGTCGATCCGATGGCCTGACCCTAGGCCGCGGACACCCTTCTGGGAAGGCCGCGCGGTCCTGGAACGCCTTGGTCGCGATGATCGACACCAGCAGCGCCAACTCGAAGGTGTTGGGTGACCGCCCCTGATGGTGCGCCACCCGACGCCGGCACGGCGCAGCGTGTGGAGCGCCAGGCGAATCAGGCCGCCCCGGCGAGGCGGTGGATGCCCCGGCGGGCGAACCAGTGGGAGGCGGCGTCGGCGCCCGCGGCGTCCACCTGCACGGTGAGGACGTTGACGGCGAACACCTCCATCGTCGTCACGCGCTCGGCGAGGAGCCGGACGGTGACGCCGAGTTCGGCGGTCAGTTGGGCGAGGGCGTGGCGGCCGGCGTCGGCGCCGACGAAGACGAGGTCGAGGGTCATGGCTGTGCTCCAGGGCTGGCGAGGTTGTCGGGAGGGTTGCGGTGCGCGACTCCCGGGCCAGGGCCTCAGGGAGTCAGGCGCGACAACACGGACAACAGCCCGCGGGCACGACGAACGACGGCAACGCGGGGGTGCGTGCGGTCGTGGCCATGCGGTGCAGCGTAGGGGAGCGCGCGGTCCCGGCGCACACCGGGCCACCACATCGTGAGACGCGTACGCTGGGTGACGTGGAGGGACTCAACACCGACCTGGACCTGAACGGCTCCGCCTCGCCGCGCGTGCGGCCGCGGGTCGGGGAGTGGGCGCCGGCCGACGTCCCGTCCACGCGCCAGAAGCGCAACCAGCGGTGGTGGACCCTCGTCGCAGCCACCGCCGTCCTCGTCGCCGTCGTCGCGTTCGGCTACTTCGCCTACCTCATGCTGCGCGGCTACTGACCCGAACCTCACACGGCCGGCTCGTGCTCCCCGGCCATGAGGGCCAAGTGGCGCAGGCGGTGGGCCTCGGCCTTGCGGAACTCGGGCCCGGGGCGTCCGATCACGATGCTGCGGGAGGTGCGGCACGGGGCCACGGCGATGGCGGCCTCGCCCCAACCGTCGTGCCAGCCGGCGGGGAGCTCGGCGACGTGGGGGACGGCGAGGTCCCCGAACACGCCCAGGGGGACCTGCGTGCCGATCGGTGCGAGGGCGCTGCGGTGCAACACCATCCCGTGGTCGCGGTCCACCA
The DNA here is from genome assembly GCA_012838755.1 of Propionibacterium sp. Classification (GTDB taxonomy): domain Bacteria; phylum Actinomycetota; class Actinomycetes; order Propionibacteriales; family Propionibacteriaceae; genus Propioniciclava. Next base: position 6,201 of record DUOQ01000212.1, read on the forward strand.
GCAGCGCCCACGAGCAGTGGAAGGTCGAGGGCGCGGCGTCGACCAGCAGCACCTCGGCCAGATGGGGCTGCTCGGTCATGGCGTCGAGCACGTCGAGGTCGGCGTGCAGCCCCCAGTTCTCGGGGTAGAACGACACCCACAGCACCTCGACGCCGGGCAGCGCGGAGCAGGCGGTGACCAGCTGGTCGGGGCGCACATCGGCCGGGATGGAGAGCATGAAGTCGTCGATGACGAAGCCGTCGCCCTTCTCGACGATCTCGACCGCGTTGATGTCGGCCTGGGCATGACCCAGGGCGGTCGCCACGGAGCCGAGCGAGCCGGGGCGATCGGGCAGGGCCACGCGCAACAGGTACATGCCCCCTTGATACCCGACCGGCGGGGCCACGCCCAACCCCTGTGCAGGATCGTCGCCTCCTTGTAGCGTGATCGAAACGTCTCCCGACGAGAGGAATGCAGCCATGGCCACCACCAGCACCGCCCGCACCCACTGGGAGGGCGCCCTCGAGCAGGGCAGCGGCACGACGGAGCTCGTCACCTCCGGCGTCGCGACCTTCGACGTCGCCTGGGGCAAGCGCGCCGAGGCCGGCGCCGGGACCACCAACCCCGAGGAGCTCATCGCCGCAGCCCTCGCCACCTGCTACTCGATGGCCCTGTCCCACGGGCTCACCGGCAACGGCACCCCGCCCGAGAGCATCGACACCGAGGTCGGCGTCGACTTCGTGGCGGGCACCGGCATCACGGGCGCCACGATCACGGTGCGGGCGAAGGTGCCGGGCCTCTCCGACGAGGCCTTCCAGCACTTCGCCGAGGACACGAAGGAGAACTGCCCGGTGAGCAAGGCTCTCGCGGGAGTGGAGAAGAAGCTGGAGGCGTCGCTGGAGGCCTAGGATGATCGGGTCCCCGACCCGATCAGGAGTCCCAACGTGGCCTTGACCACCGACGACGTCGCGCGGCTCGCCGCGCTGGCGCGCATCGACCTGTCCGCGAGCGAGCTCGAACGCATGGCGCCCGAGCTCGACATCATCCTCGAAGCCGTCGCGTCGGTCTCCGAGGTCGCGGACGCCGATGTGCCCCCCATGTCGCACGCCCTGCCGCTGACCAACGTCTTCCGGCCCGACGTCGTGCGCCCCGGGCTCACGCAGGAGCAGGCCCTCGCCGCCGCCCCCGCCGCGGAGGAGGGCCGCTTCCGCGTCCCGCGCATCCTGGGGGAGGAGGGCTGATGGCCGCCGACATCCTGACCGCCACCGCCGAGGAGCTCGGCCGCCGGATCGCCGCGCGCGAGCTCACCGCCCTCAAGGTCACCGAGGCGTTCCTGGCGCAGATCGAGCGTGTCGATGCGGACGTCCACGCGTTCCTCCACGTGGACGCCGAGGGCGCCCGTGCGCAGGCCGCCGCCGTCGACGCCCGCCTGGACGCCGGGGAGGAGCTCGGCCCGCTGGCCGGCGTCCCCGTCGCCGTCAAGGACCTCTTCTGCCAGGCCGGCGTGCCCACCACGGCCGCCTCGAAGATCCTCGAGGGCTGGCGCCCGCCGTACTCGTCCACCGTCGTGCAGCGCCTGCTGGACGCCGGCCTCGTCGTCCTCGGCAAGACCAACCTCGACGAGTTCGCGATGGGCTCCTCGACCGAGACCTCCGCGTACAGCACCACCCGCAACCCGTGGGACCTCGACCGCATCCCCGGCGGCTCCGGCGGTGGCTCGGCCGCCGCGCTGGCCGCGTTCGAGGCGCCGCTGGCCATCGGCACCGACACCGGCGGCTCCATCCGCCAGCCCGGCGCCGTCACCGGCACGGTGGGCGTGAAGCCGACCTACGGTGGGGCGTCCCGCTACGGCGTGATCGCAATGGCCTCCTCCCTCGACCAGCCCGGCCCGTGCGCGCGCACCGTGCTGGACGCCGCCCTGCTGCACGAGGTCATCGCCGGGCACGACCCGCTCGACTCCACGTCGATCGATGCGCCCGTGCCCCCGGTCGTGGACGCCGCGCGCTCCGGTGACATCACCGGGCTGCGGATCGGCGTCGTGAAGGAACTCGGTGGCGAGGGCTACGAGCCCGGCGTCGAGCTGCGCTTCCGCGAGGCCGTGGCCGCGCTCGAGGCCGCCGGCGCCGAGGTGGTCGAGGTGTCCTGCCCGCACTTCACCTACGCCTTGGGCGCCTACTACCTGATCATGCCGAGCGAGGTCAGCTCGAACATGGCCCGCTACGACGCCATGCGCTACGGGCTGCGCTCCGGCGACGACGGCACGCGCTCCACCGAGGAGGTCATGAACCACACGCGCGCCGAGGGCCTGGGCGCGGAGGTGAAGCGCCGCATCATCATCGGCACCTACGCGCTGAGCTCGGGCTACTACGACGCCTACTACGGCTCGGCCCAGAAGGTGCGCACCCTGATCGCCCGCGACTTCGACGCGGCCTTCGACCAGGTCGACGTGCTGGTCAGCCCGGCGACGCCGACCACGGCCTTCCTCGTGGGGGAGAAGCTCGACGACCCGCTGGCCATGTACAAGTCCGACCTGTGCACGATCCCTTCCAACATGGCCGGGAACGCCGCCGGCTCGTTCCCCTGCGGCACCGCGCCCGAGGACGGGATGCCCGTCGGGCTGCAGGTGATGGCGCCGCCGCAGGCCGACGACCGCGTCTACCGCGTCGGCGCCGCCCTCGAGCGGGCGCTCGCGGCACCCGACGCCGGCGTCCTGACCGACCGGATCGCATCGCGCTGGGTGGAGGCCTGACATGACCGACCTCATGGACTACGACGACGTCATCGCCGCCTTCGACCCCGCGCTGGGGCTGGAGGTGCACGTCGAGCTGAACACCGCGTCCAAGATGTTCTGCGGCTGCGACAACACCCCGGGCGGGGCGCCGAACACCAAGGTGTGCCCCGTGTGCCTGGGCCTGCCCGGTTCCCTGCCAGTGGTGAACGGCAAGGCCGTCGAGTCGGCGATCCGGATCGGGCTCGCCCTCAACTGCTCGATCGCGCCCTGGGGCCGGTTCTCGCGGAAGAACTACTTCTATCCCGACATGACGAAGAACTTCCAGACCTCGCAGTACGACGAGCCGATCTGCGTCGACGGGCACGTGGACGTCGAGGTCGACGGGGAGACCCACCGCATCGAGATCGAGCGCGTGCACATGGAAGAGGACGCCGGCAAGCTCACCCACGCGGGCCTGACCGGTCGCATCCACGACGCCGACTACTCGCTGGTCGACTACAACCGGGCCGGGACGCCGCTGATGGAGATCGTCACCCGACCCATCCTCGGGCTGGGGGAGAAGACCCCGGCCGTGGCCAAGGCGTACATGGCCCACCTGCGCGAGCTCATGCTCGCCCTGCGTGTCTCGGACGCCCGCATGGAGGCCGGGAACATGCGCTGTGACGCCAACGTGTCGCTGGCGCCCCGGGGGGCGACCGAGCTCGGCACCCGCACCGAGACCAAGAACGTGAACTCGCTGCGCTCCATCGAGGCGGCGCTCACCTACGAGATCCGGCGGCAGGGGGCGATCTTGTCCGACGGCGGCCGGGTGCACCAGGAGACCCGGCACTGGCACGAGGAGGGCTACACCTCCCCGGGCCGCTCCAAGGAGCAGGCCGAGGACTACCGCTACTTCCCCGAGCCCGACCTCGTGCCGGTCGCTCCGAGCGCGGAGTGGGTCGAGGAACTGCGGGGCACCCTGCCCGAGCCGCCCGCCGCGCGACGTGCCCGGCTGCAGGAGGCTTGGGAATTCACCGACCTCGAGATGCGCGACGTCAACGGCACGGCCGGGTCGATCGACCTGATCGACGCGACCGTGGCGGCCGGTGCCAGCCCGGCCTCGGCCCGCAAGTGGTGGCTGGGCGAGCTCGCCCGCCGTGCGAACGAGGCGGAGGTGGAGCTGGCCGAGCTGGGCGTCTCGCCGGCCCAGGTCGCCGAGGTGCAGGCGCTCGTGGACGCCGGGACCGTCAACGACAAGCTCGCCCGCCAGGTGTTCGACGGCCTGCTCGCCGGCGAGGGCACGGCGTCCGAGGTCGTCGAGAAGCGCGGGCTCGCGGTCGTCAGCGACGACGGGGCCCTCGGCGCCGCCGTGGACGCGGTGGTCGCCGCCAACCCCGACGTCGCCGACAAGATCCGCGACGGCAAGGTCCAGGCCGCAGGTGCGCTGATCGGGCAGGTGATGAAGCAGATGCAGGGCAAGGCGGACGCCGCCCGCGTGCGCGAGCTGATCCTCGAGAAGCTGACGTGAGTGGGCGCCTGATCGGGGAACCCACCGATCCGACACGCCGGGCCTTCGCGCCCTGGATCGTCGTCGTGCTGGCCCTGGCCGTGCACCTGTGGGGCCTGTACACGACCAGCCCGCCCGATGCCGGGGCGCTGTCGTTCCCCGGCATCGACAAAGTGGCGCACGTGGTCCTGTTCGCCGTGCCGACGTGGGCGCTGCTGCGGGTGGTGCCGAACCAGTGGTTCGCGCTGGTCCCGATGCTGCTGCACGTCCCGGTCAGCGAGCTGGTGCAGGCGAACGTGCTGGCCAACCGCGGCGGCGAGTGGTGGGACGCCGTGGCCGGCCTCGTGGGTGTCGCCGTGGGCTGGTGGACCGTGCAGTCGCAAGCTCGGATGGAGGGGACCCCCGTTCGGGGGCAACAAGAGTGATTCCGGTGCGGAGGTGGGGATGCAGTCCTAGGCTGGCCGTGTCCACGTCCGTTGCAGAAAGGTTCACCATGTCCGTCCGTGAAGACGCCAAGTGGTCCCTCGTCGTCCCCACGTCCATGGGCGTGCGGATCACCCCCGAGAACCGGGCCCCCGTCCACACCGCCGACCGCTTCTTCCTCCAGGCGACGAGCGCCGAGACCAATGTGGCCAGCGTCATGTCCCACCTCGGCGAGCCCACCCTGGTCCTCACCGCGTTCGTCAAGGGCTCCCCGATCTCGGCCCTCATCAAGGCCGACCTGCGCAAGCGCAACATGAGCTACGAAGGCCCCGACCTCGACCAGGGTGATGCCTGGGGACTGCGCCACCAGTTCAACATCGCCGACTCCGGGTTCGGCGGCCGCGCGCCCCGCGTGTGGAACGACCGCTCCGGCGAGGTCGGTCGCGAGCTGGGCGTCGACCAGTTCGACCTCGACCGCCTCTTCGGCGAGGAGGGCGTGAAGATCCTGCACCTCTCCGGCCTGATCGCCGCCCTGTCGCCGTCGACATCGACGTTCTGCGTCGAGCTGGCCAAGGCGGCCCGCAAGCACGGCACGCTCGTCGCGATGGACCTCAACTACCGCGCCACCTTCTGGAAGGGCCGCGAGGAGGAGCTCTCCGCCGCGTTCGACGAGATCGCACAGAACTGCGACATCCTTTACGGCAACGAGGAGGACTTCCAGCTGTGCCTCGGCATCGAGGGCCCCGAGGCCGGCGGTGACTCCATCGACGCGAAGATCGAGGAGTTCAAGAAGATGATCGGCCGCATCAAGGAGCGTTACCCCGACGCGCACTGGATCGGCACCTCCCTGCGTGAGGTCGAGTCGGCCAACCGCCACCAGTGGGGCATCCTGCTGTGGAACGACGGCGAGTTCTACCTGGCCCCGCTGCGCGCCATCGACGTCATGGACCGCATCGGCGGCGGCGACGGCTCGGTCGGCGGGGTGCTGTACGGCATCACCCAGGGCTGGGACGTCGAGAAGTGCGCCCAGTTCGGGTGGGCCACCGGCGCCCTCGCGGCCACGTCGCTGTACGACTACGGCGCACCGGCCGACGAGAAGCAGGTCTGGGACCTCTGGAAGGGCAACGCACGCGTGCAGCGCTGACGCCTTTGTTGGGCCTGGTGGCCCTCGCAACGGTGCCCGCTCCCGTCAGGGGGTGGGCGCCGTCGCTGTCTCGGCAGCCTCACACTGGCACGGGCATTTCGGGACGCAGTACGCCGATTCCTCACAGGCCATCGGGCACGAGCAGGGGGACGGTTCGGGCGGCGGTGGGTGGAAGCGGAGCCGGCGTCGGACCAGTTCCAGCGCGCGTGCGTGGCGAACCTGCCGTCGCCGGTCACGCTCCGCCAGGAAGTGCTCCAGCGGTGGGTGGTCACGCTGGGGGGCGGCCGCAGCCGCTCGATTGCGATCGCGTCGCGGCCGGTGGGGCGTCGTGAGCCGCGGCTCTCCGCTCAGCGGGTCGGTGGTCTCGCCCAGGTCGAGGTGGGCCGGGAACCGTCGCCGCTGACCATCACGCGGGGCCTCGTCGGCCATCGGCTCGACGGCGCCTCCGTCGCTGTCCACCACCGTGAGGTGCAGCGCGGCCAGTCCCAGCAGCCGTTGGAACTGCTCGAGGTCGGGGAGCACCTCGCCGCTCTCCCAACGCCCGACCGTGGAGCGTCCCACGCCCAACTGAACCGCGAGCTCACGCTGGCTGAGGTCGGCCGAACGGCGCGCCCGCCGAATGATGCCGGGGACGTCGAGCGCTGTCCTGGCGTCATGCGTGTTCTCCATGCCGGCAGTCTGTCGCGCCGTTCCGACAGTTCCCGGGACACACCCTCCGACGGACTCCCCACCTGCTCCGCCCAGCGGAGCAGGTGGGGAATGATCGGGCAGGTGTTCCCCGGGCTTTGCGCAGGTCAGGGCAGGGTGCGGACGGACGCCGCGGCCTCGAGCCACTCGAACACCAGCCCCCCAAGCCCGCGGTGGAGGTCGCGTGCGACGACCCGCGCTCGGCGCCAGAGCGCCGCGGTGGGGGCGTCCGGCCCGGACAGGCGTGCGGCGTCCACGAACCGCGCGCGTGCCGCGAGGATCCGGTGCCGGTCGCGGTCAGAACCCGCTGTGGGAGGCAAGGAGTTCCTCCTTGACCTCGGGAGGGCCGATGAGCTGCACGTCGGCGTCCGCCATGCGGCCGAACGCGAACAACAGCAGCTCGGACGGCTTGCCGATCACGATCACGGTCGTGTCGCCCGCCTTGGCACGCAACCGCTGGGGGCGGTCGGTGCGCTCGAGCATGACGCCGCACGGCGCCTTGCGGAACAGCGCCTTGGCCGAGCCGTTCAGGCCCTTGGCGACGTGGTCCTCGAACTCCTGGGTGGTCTCGCGCGGCGGCAGGCCGGCGGGGCGGCGGACGTCCTCGGTGTGCACGAAGAACTCGGTCGTGTTGGCCAACTCGTCGAGCACCGGCAGCGCGAACAGCGAGATCGGACGGGGCCCCCGGCGGATCTGCTGGACCAGCTCGGGATACAGCCAGCGGCGCTTGGTCGCCTCCATCCGGGACGCCGTCACGTCGGCGAGGGCTCCGATGAGGAGGCCGGGCGCCGCGGAGGGATCGTTCTCGCGCACCCAGATGTGCGCGGCGAGGTCGTGGGACGTCCACCCCTCGCACAAGGTCGGCGCGTCGGGGCCGGCCTCCAGGAGTGCGTCACACAGTGCAGCCCGTTCCTCCGCAGCGAAACCCATGGCGCAACCCTAGCTGCCGCGCGTGCCAGAATGGCGGCCATGCCCAACTCCCTCGACCCGTCGATCGCCGCGAGCCTGAAACGCAACGCCGAAGGCCTCGTCGCCGCGGTCGTCCAGGACGCGACGAGCGGCGCCGTCCTCATGCAGGCCTGGATGAACGACGAGGCGCTCGCCCGCACCCTCGCCAGCCGCGAGGCCACCTACTGGTCGCGCTCGCGCGGGGAGATCTGGGTGAAGGGGCTGACCAGCGGGCACACCCAGCACGTCCGGACGGTGCGGCTCGACTGCGACGGCGACAGCGTCCTGCTCACCGTGGACCAGGTCGGGGGCGCCTGCCACACCGGTGACACCACCTGCTTCGACGCCCGCGAACTGCTGGGGGAGGAGAACGCGTGATCGCCCCGACCACCAGCCCCGACCTCGCCGGGTTCCGGGCCCAGGCCGCCGGGCAGGGACGCCGCATCGTCTCGGTGCACACCCGCCTGCTCGCCGACGACATCACCCCCATCGGCCTCTACCACCACCTGTGCGGCGACCGGACCAACACGTTCCTGTTCGAGTCCGCCGAGCAGGGCGTCTGGGCGCGCTACTCGATCGTCGGCGTCAACGCGGCGGCCGTGCTGTCCGAGACCGACGGCCAGGCGACCTGGTCGGGCCGCGGACTGGCCAACCTCCCGACCGGTGGGGACCCGCTCGAGGTGCTCGCCGAGACCCTCGAGCGCCTGCACACCCCCCGCGACGAGGAACTGCCCCCGATGACCTCGGGCATGGTCGGCTACCTGGGCTACGACATCGTCCGGCGCCTGGAACGCCTGCCCGACTCCAACCCGGACGACCTGAAGGTGCCCGAGCTGGTGATGATGCTTGCGGCCGACGTCGCCGTGCTCGACCACCACACCGGCGAGGTGTGGCTGGTCGCGAACGCGATCAACTACGACGACACCGGCGAGCGCATCGACGAGGCGCACGCCGACGCCGTCGCCCGCGTCCAGGCGATGGTGGCCCGGCTGCGGGAGCCGTCGGCGCCCCTGCTCAGCCTGCGCCCCGTCGAGCCCGCCGAACCGACCATCACGCGGCAGCGCACCCAGCCCGAGTTCGAGGCCGCCGTGCGCGAGGCCGTCGAGGACATCAAGGCCGGCGAGGCCTTCCAGGTGGTCGTCAGCCAACGCTTCGAGGCGGAGTGCGACGCAGACCCGCTCGACGTCTACCGCGTGCTGCGCCGCAGCAACCCCAGCCCCTACATGTACCTGCTGCGCCTCGACGGGCTGGCTGTGGTCGGCTCCAGCCCCGAGGCGCTGGTCACCGTGAACGACCGGCACGTGCTCACCCACCCGATCGCCGGCTCGCAACCGCGCGGGGCCACCCCCGAGGCGGACGCCGCGAACGAGGCGCGCCTGCTGTCCGACCCGAAGGAGCGGGCCGAGCACCTCATGCTGGTCGACCTCGGCCGCAACGACCTCGGCCGGGTCTGCGTGCCCGGGACGGTGAGCGTCGTGGAGTTCATGGTCGTACGCCGCTACAGCCACATCATGCACCTGGAATCGACGGTCGTCGGCGAGCTCACCCCGGGCCGCACGGCGCTGGACGCCACCCTGTCCTGCTTCCCGGCCGGCACGCTGTCGGGCGCACCCAAGGTGCGCGCCATGGAGATCATCGACCGCCTCGAGGTCTCCCGCCGCGGACTGTACGGCGGCGTGGTCGGCTACTTCGACTTCGCAGGCAACTCCGACGTCGCCATCGCCATCCGCACCGCCGTCCTCCAGGGCGGCCGCGCGTACGTGCAGGCCGGCGGCGGCATCGTCGCCGACTCCGACCCCGCCTCGGAGGACCTCGAGTCCCGCAACAAGGCCGCGGCAGCGCTGCGGGCCGCGGTCACGGCGTCCGGTGTGCGGAGGCTCGGGTGAGGCTGGACCCACGCCCCGCCGTCGTGCTCGCCGCCCTGGCCGGGCTCGGCGTCGGGGCGCTCGCCGACTGGTGGCGGGTCGCGTGGGCCGGCGGCATGGCCGCCGAGGGCACGGCCGGGCTCAGCGGGTCGACGGGCACCGGGGGACTGGCCGCGATCCTGCCGAGTGCGGTGCTGGCCGCCATGCTCGCCACCCTCACCCTCGGCACGAACGGACGCCGCGCCGTCGGCCTCGTGGCTGCCGCCCTCGGCATCGGGATGGCGGCCGTCGGCCTGGCGGGCCCCACCCCGTCGGACGCGGTCGTCGAGCAACAACTCGTCGCGGCAACCCTCGGCGGCGAGTGGAGCCTCACCGCCACGGCGGCCCCGGTGGCCTATGGTGTGATCGGCCTGATCGTGGCCGCGGCGTCCGCCTGGCTGGCCGCCCGACCACCGGTGAGGCGGGTCCGGGGCGTCCGGGAGGCGAGCGGCGAGGTGACAGACCCACTCGCTTCTTGGAAAGCTATGGACGACGGTCAGGATCCGACCGACGACGAAGGGGAGCGCGCATGAGCAGCACGGTCAAGGAGAAGTATCACCACGGCAAGACGCCGGCCGCATGGGTGTCGACGATCATCGCCACGCTCGGTGCGCTGATCGGCACCGTCGGCTTCTTCCTCAACATCAACTGGACCCTCGTGTGGGTCGGCCTCGGCATCATGGTCGCCTCCGTGATCGTCGGGGGCGTCATGGTCAAGATGGGCTACGGCCAGTCCCTGATCGAGGAGTAGGCGGTGGGCGTCCTCGATGACATCGTGGCCGGTGTCCGCGAGGACCTCGCCGACAGGCAGGCGCGTCGCAGCCTGCCCGACCTGATGGACGCGGTGGCGGCCATGCCGCCGACCCGTCCCGTGCTGGAGGCGTTCGCCGCCCCCGGGCTGTCCGTGATCGCCGAGGTCAAGCGGAGCTCCCCGTCGAAGGGGGCGCTGGCCGACATCCCCGACCCCGCTGCGCTCGCGAGCGCGTACGCCCGTGGGGGCGCGGGCGCCATCTCGGTGCTGACCGAGCGCCGGCGCTTCGGCGGGTCGCTGGAGGACCTCATGGCCGTCCGCGCGGCGGTCGACACCCCGATCCTGCGCAAGGACTTCATCGTGACCGACTACCAGCTCTGGGAGGCCCGCGCCGCCGGTGCCGACCTGGCGCTGCTGATGGTCGTCTCGCTCTCCGACGCCGAGCTGCGCCGCCTGTACGACCTCGCCCTCGAGCTGGGGCTGACGCCGCTGGTCGAGGTGCACACCGCCGAGGAGGCTCGGCGCGCCGTCGACCTCGGGGCCCGGCTCATCGGGGTGAACAACCGCAACCTGCAGACCCTCGACGTCGACATCGCCCAGTTCGAGACCCTGGTCGGGCTGATCCCCGACGACCGGGTCAAGGTGGCCGAATCCGGCATCCTGGCGGTGGCCGACGTCGAGCGCGTCGCCGCCGCCGGTGCCGACGTCATCCTCGTCGGCGAGGCCCTGGTGCGGCACGGCGACCCCGAGGCGTCCGTGGCACAGTTCATCTCCGCGGGGAGCGCTGCGCAGGTGGGATGATGGCGGGGTGAATGAACCCGCCAACCTCCCTGACAAGGGCGGCCACTACGGCATCTTCGGGGGGCAGTACGTCCCCGAGGCGCTCCATGCCGCCCTGGCCCAGCTCGACCGTGAGTTCGACGCCGCGATGGCCGATCCTGCCTTCATCGCCGAGCTCAGCGCGCTGCGCGCCGATTACTCCGGGCGTCCGACCCCCATCACCGAGCTGCCGCGGCTCAGCCGCGAGGCCGGCCATGCGCGGCTCGTCGTCAAGCGGGAGGACCTGAACCACACCGGGTCGCACAAGATCAACAACGTGCTCGGCCAGGCGCTGCTCACCAGGCGCATGGGCAAGAAGCGCGTCATCGCCGAGACCGGCGCCGGCCAGCACGGCGTCGCCACCGCCACCGCCGCCGCCCTGCTCGGCCTCGAGTGCCGCGTCTACATGGGCAAGGTCGACACCGACCGCCAGGCCCTCAACGTCGCCCGCATGCAGCTGCTCGGCGCCGAGGTGATCGCGGTGGAGTCGGGCTCGGCCACCCTCAAGGACTCGATGAACGAGGCCATGCGCGACTGGGTCGCCACCGTCGACCACACCCACTACCTCATCGGCACGGTTGCGGGCCCGCACCCGTTCCCGAAGCTGGTCAAGGAGTTCCAGCGCGTGATCTCCACCGAGGCCCGCGCCCAGCTCCTCGAGCGCTACGGGGAACTGCCGTACGCCGTGGCGGCCTGCCTGGGCGGCGGCTCGAACGCCATGGGCATGTTCGCCGACTTCATCGACGACCCCGAGGTCGCCCTGTACGGCTTCGAGGCGGAGGGCGACGGCATCGGCACCGGACGCCACGCCTCCTCCATCACGGGCGGTTCGGTCGGCGTGCTGCACGGCATGCGCACGTACATCCTGCAGGACGAGGACGGCCAGACCGTCGAGTCGCACTCCATCTCCGCCGGCCTGGACTACCCGGGCGTGGGCCCCGAGCACGCCTGGCTGGCGGCGTCCGGGCGCGGCACCTACGAGCCCGTCACGGACGCCGAGGCGATGGAGGCGTTCTCCCTGCTCACGAAGCTGGAGGGGATCATGCCCGCCATCGAGTCGGCGCACGGCATCGCCGGGGCGCTGCGGCTGGGCCGTCGCCTCGCCGAGGAGCAGCCCGATCTCGAGCCGCTGATCTGCATCTGCCTGTCCGGCCGCGGCGACAAGGACGTGTCGACCGCGCTGTCGTGGTTCGGCCTCGACGGCACGCCCAACGAGACGGTGGGGGGATTCTGATGGCGCTCGGTGCCCACGCGGGCCGTTCCGGCCAGGTCCTGCTCGCCGCGCGCGAGGAGGGCCGCGCCGCCCTCGTCGCGTACCTGCCCGTCGGCTACCCCGACCTCGACATCTCGCTGGACGCCCTCCGCGCGGTGTGCGAGCCCGGCGACGGACCCGGCGTCGACCTGGTCGAGATCGGCATGCCGTACTCCGACCCGATCCTCGACGGACCCGTGATCCAGCGGGCGGGCACGTCGGCCCTGTCCCGCGGCGTCCGGACGCGTGACGTGTTCCGCGCCGTCGAGACCGTGGCGTCCACCGGCGTCACGCCGGTCTGCATGACCTACTGGAACATCGTCGACCGCTACGGCGTGGACGCGTTCGCGCGCGACTTCGCCAACGCCGGCGGGGTCGGCCTGATCACCCCCGACCTCACCCCCGACGAGGCGCATGATTGGATCGTCGCCTCCACCGAGCACGACCTCGACCGCATCTTCCTGGTCTCGCCGAGCTCGACCGACGAGCGGATCGTGGCGACCACGCAGGCCTGCCGCGGCTGGGTGTACGCCACCGCCGTGATGGGGGTGACGGGCGTGCGGCAGCAGACGTCGTCGATGGCTCCCGAGCTGGTCGCGCGCATCCGGGCGCTGTCGCCCGACACCCTCGTCGGCGTCGGCCTGGGCGTCAGCAACGGCGAGCAGGCCGCCGAGGTCGGGTCGTTCGCGGACGCCGTGATCGTCGGCTCGGCGTTCGTGCGCACGCTGATCGCGGCCGAGGACGCCGGGACCCCGGGTGACCTCACCGCCCTGCGTGGCGTCGTCGGTGACCTCGCCGCGGGGGTGCGCCGGCGGTAGGGCATGATGGGCGCCGTGATCCTGTCGATCCCCAGCCCTGACGTCAGCTCCTTCCAGATCGGGCCGCTCACGATCCACATCTACGCGCTGTGCCTGATGACGGGCATGGTCGCGGCGTGGTTCATCGGGTCGCGCCGCTGGGTCGCCCGCGGTGGCCTGGCCGAGACCTTCGAGACGATCGTGCTCGTCGCCATCCCGTCGGGGATCGTCGGCGCACGGATCTACCACGTGATCACCCACTGGGAGGACTACTTCGGCCCCGGCCGCAACCCTTGGTCGGCGCTCTTCATCTGGGAGGGCGGCATCGCCATGTTCGGGTCGCTCATCGGCGGCGCGATCGGCGCGTGGCTGGCCGCCCGCAAGCTCGGCGCCCGCCTCCCGGCCTTCGCGGACGCGCTGGCCCCCGGCCTGATCATCGCCCAGGCGATCGGACGCCTCGGCAACTGGTTCAACCAGGAGCTCTTCGGCGGCCCGGACCACGGGCCCCTCGGACTGGAGATCGACCCGCAGTACCGGCCGGCCGAGCACGCCGACGTGCCGACGTTCCAGCCGACGTTCCTCTACGAGCTCTCGTGGAACCTCCTCGGGGGCCTGCTGCTGCTCTGGATCGACCGCAGGCTCAAGCTCGGGTGGGGCAAGCTGTTCGCGCTCTACATGGTCGTGTACGGCACCGGCCGCTTCTTCATCGAGGGCATCCGCACCGACTTCTCGTACTACTTCGGGCCGCTGCGCACGAACCAGGTGACGGCGCTGCTGGTGGCCCTGGCCGGCCTCGCGATCTTCGCGCTGCTGCAGCGCACGCGGAAGGGCCGCGAGCCGTGGGTCGAGCGCCGCGGTGTGGGCGGGCCCGACCACGAGGCCGCCGAGGATGGGGCGTCGGCCACGGCCTGAGCGGGGGTGTGTCCGTGTGGCCGGCGCCGGCCGTCGGTTCCGCGGGATGTGTGTCCAGAACTGTTACGGGCGTCAGGGCGTTTCGCCCGTGACAGTGGTGCGTGACGACCACGACGAGATGGTGTTCACGTCGGGCGGGAGTTCTGCTCCAGTCAGCGGTCCTCGCGCCTGCGGATGGTGCGCCACCGGTGGGGGACCGGCCGGCACCTGCGGGTGACGAGCTGAGGGGTGAAGGGCGGGCCTGCGTCCAGATTCTGGAACCTGGGCGGTGTAACGCGCGCGAAACACGGCACACGCTATCGTTTTTCCGCGCCATGCGGTGTGGCCAGGAAGTTGTCCGAAGGGGCGGCTGCCACAGAGCCCGTTGGCCGGGAAGAACACAAATGAACACGATGAACCACAGGCCCGACCAGGGCCTGTACCGCCACGACTTCGAACACGACGCGTGTGGGGTCGCCTTCGTCGCGCACCTCAGCGGCGAGCCGAGCCACGCGATCGTGAGCCAGGGCCTCCTCGCCCTGGAGAACCTGGACCACCGCGGTGCCACCGGCGCCGACGAGGCGGCCGGCGATGGTGCCGGCATGCTGCTGCAGGTCCCCGACAAGCTCTTCCGCGCGACGGTCGACTTCACGCTGCCCCCGCTCGGCGGGTACGCCGTGGGCATGGCGTTCCTGCCGGCCGACGAGGCCGAGCGCACGGCGTCCAAGCTGCGGATCGAGCACCTCGCGATCGAGGAGGGCCTGCGCGTGCTCGGCTGGCGCGAGGTGCCGATGAGCGGCGACAGCCTCAGCCCCGTGACCCTCGCGGTGATGCCGCACATGGAGCAGCTCTTCGTCACCGCGGGTCGCGCCACCGGCATCGACCTCGACCGGAGGGTCTACCCGCTGCACAAGCGGGTCCGCACCGAGGTGGGCGTCTACGTCGCCTCGCTGAGCTCCCGCACCACGGTGTACAAGGGGATGCTCACCACCCAGCAGCTCGCCGAGACGTTCGGTGACCTGCTGGACGACCGCACCGAGAGCGCCCTGGCGCTGGTGCACAGCCGGTTCTCGACCAACACGTTCCCCAGCTGGGAGCTGGCGCACCCGTTCCGGTTCATCGCGCACAACGGCGAGATCAACACCGTCCAGGGCAACCGCAACTGGATGCGCGCCCGCGAGGCGCTGCTCGCCACCGACCTGATCCCCGGCGACCTGGAGCGGGTGTTCCCGGTCTGCACGCCCGGGGCGTCCGACTCGGCGAGCTTCGACGAGGTGCTCGAGCTGCTCCACCTGGGTGGGCGCTCGCTGCCGCACGCCGTGCTGATGATGATCCCCGAGGCGTGGGAGAACCACACCGAGATGGACGCCGCGCGCCGCGACTTCTACTCGTTCCACAGCTCCGTGATGGAGCCCTGGGACGGTCCCGCCGCCGTCTGCTTCACCGACGGCACCCTCATCGGGGCCACCCTCGACCGCAACGGGCTGCGCCCGGGGCGCTACTGGGTCACCGACGACGGCCTGGTCGTGTTCGCCTCCGAGGCCGGCGTCCTGCCGATCGAGCACCACCGGGTGGTCGAGAAGGGCCGACTGCAGCCGGGACGCATGCTGCTGGTCGACCTCGCCCAGCACCGCCTCATCGGCGACGACGAGGTGAAGGCGGGGCTGGCGTCCGAGCAGCCGTGGGGGGAGTGGGTGAGCGAGCGGCTCAACCTGGCCGACCTGCCCGAGCGGCAGCACGTGGTCCACTCCCACGCGTCGGTGGTGCGCCGCCAGCAGGTGTTCGGCTACACCCACGAGGAGCTGAGGACGATCATCGCGCCCATGGCGCAGGCCGGCGCGGAGCCGATCGGTGCGATGGGCACCGATACCCCGGTCGCGGTGCTCAGCGACCGGCCACGCCTGCTGTTCGACTACTTCAGCCAGTTGTTCGCGCAGGTGACCAACCCGCCGCTGGACTCCATCCGCGAGGAGCTCGTGACCTCCTTGGCGGGGTCGGTGGGGCCCGAGGCGAACCTGCTGTCGGCCGGGCCCGAGTCGTGCCGCCAGATCGTCATCGACTACCCGATCCTGGACAGCGACGAGCTGGCCAAGCTGGTCCGGATCAACCGCGACGGGTCGATGCCGGACTACGCCTCGCACGTGGTACGCGGCCTGTACCGGCTGCTCGAAGGCCCCGACGAGCTCGCCCGCCGGATCGACGAGATCTGCGCCGATGTGAGCGAGGCCATTGCCGGCGGGGCGCGCATCATCATCCTGTCCGACCGGCACGCCAACATCGACTACGCCCCGATCCCGAGCCTGCTGCTCACCTCGGCGGTCCACCACCACCTCGTGCGCGAGAAGACCCGCACCCAGGTCGGGCTCGTCGTCGAGGCCGGTGACGTGCGCGAGGTGCATCACGTGGCCCTGCTGATCGGCTACGGCGCGGCGGCGGTCAACCCGTACCTCGTGTTCGAGTCCGCCGAGGACCTCGCCCGCCGGGAGGTGTACGTCACCGTCGACCCCGACCGCGCGGTCGAGAACGTGCGCAAGGCGCTGGGCAAGGGCGTCCTCAAGGTGATGAGCAAGATGGGCGTCTCGACGATCGCCTCCTACACCGGGGCCCAGATCTTCGAGGCCCTCGGGCTGGCGTCCGACTTCGTCGAGAAGTACTTCACGGGGACGACCAGCCGCATCGAGGGGATCGGGCTGCCCGAGATCGCCCGCGAGGTGCAGGCCCGCCACGACGTCGGCTACCCCGTCGATCGGCGGACGGTCCCGCATCGCACCCTGGCGGTCGGCGGCGAGTACCAGTGGCGCCGGGAGGGCCCGCCGCACCTGTTCGACCCCGAGACGGTGTTCCGGCTGCAGCACGCGACCCGCGAGAAGCGCTACGACATCTTCAAGCAGTACACCGCCCGCGTCGACGACCAGGCCCGGCGCCTGATGACGCTGCGCGGCCTGCTCGAGTTCGACACGACGGTGCGCGAGCCGGTGCCGCTCGACGAGGTTGAGCCGGTCAGCGAGATCGTGAAGCGCTTCTCCACGGGGGCCATGAGCTACGGCTCCATCTCCCGGGAGGCCCACGAGACGCTCGCCATCGCGATGAACCGTCTGGGCGGCCGGTCCAACACCGGCGAGGGTGGCGAGGACCCCGACCGCCTGTACGACCCCGAGCGGCGCTCCTCCATCAAGCAGGTGGCCTCGGGCCGCTTCGGCGTGACCAGCGAGTACCTGGCCAACGCCGACGACATCCAGATCAAGATGGCCCAGGGCGCCAAGCCCGGCGAAGGCGGCCAGTTGCCGGGCCAGAAGGTCTACCCATGGGTGGCGCGCACCCGGCACTCGACGCCGGGCGTCGGCCTCATCTCGCCGCCGCCGCACCACGACATCTACTCGATCGAGGACCTCAAACAGCTCATCCACGACCTGAAGTGCGCCAACCCGGTCGCCCGCATCCACGTGAAGCTGGTCGCCGAGATGGGCGTGGGCACGATCGCGGCCGGCGTCTCCAAGGCCAAGGCCGACGTGGTGCTCATCTCCGGCCACGACGGCGGCACCGGCGCGGCCCCGCTGACGTCGCTGAAGCACGCGGGCGGGCCTTGGGAACTCGGCCTCGCCGAGACCCAGCAGACCCTGCTGCTCAACGGCCTGCGCGACCGCATCGTCGTGCAGGTCGACGGCCAGCTCAAGACCGGACGCGACGTCGTCGTGGGCGCCCTGCTGGGGGCCGAGGAGTTCGGCTTCGCCTCCGCCCCGCTGGTGGTCAGCGGGTGCGTCATGATGCGTGTCTGCCACCTCGACACCTGCCCGGTCGGGGTCGCCACCCAGAACCCAGACCTGCGGGCGAAGTTCTCCGGGCACGCCGACCACGTCGTCAACTTCTTCGAGTTCGTCGCCGAGGAGGTGCGCGAGCACCTGGCCGCGCTCGGGTTCCGGTCGATCGAGGAGGCCGTCGGCCGCGTCGAGGTGTTGCGGACGCGCGCGGCCATCGACCACTGGAAGGCGTCGGGGCTCGACTTGGCCCCGATCCTGCACCGCGTCGAGGTCGACGGTCCCCTGCACAGCGTCACGACGCAGGACCACGGGCTGGCCGGCAAGCTGGACAACGCGCTGATCGAGCGGGCGGCGTCCGCCCTCGAGACCGGCGCCCGGGTGCGCTTCGCCGCGCCCGTCAGCAATGTCGACCGCACGGTCGGCACGCTGCTCGGCCACGCCGTCACGACGGCCACGCGGGGCAAGGGCCTGCCCGACGACACCATCGACATCACCCTCACCGGCACCGGCGGCCAGAGCTTCGGGGCCTTCGTGCCCCGCGGGGTCACCCTGCGCCTGGTGGGCGACACGAACGACTACCTCGGCAAGGGCCTGTCGGGCGGACGCCTGTCGGTCTGCCCGCCGGAGGGCGTCCCGTTCGTGCCCGAGGAGCACGTCGTGGCCGGCAACGTCATCGGCTACGGCGCGACGTCGGGCGAGATCTACCTGCGCGGCCGGGTGGGGGAGAGGTTCTGCGTCCGCAACTCCGGGGCGTCCGCCGTCGTCGAGGGGGTGGGCGACCACGCGCTGGAGTACATGACCGGTGGTGAGGCGCTCATCCTTGGGCCCACGGGCCGCAACGTGGCTGCCGGCATGTCCGGGGGACTGGCTTGGGTGCTCGACCTCGACCCCGGTCGAGTGAACACCGAACTGGTGGACCCCGCGCCCTTGACCGACTCCGACACCGACCGCGTGGAGACGCTGCTGCGCCGACACGTCGACATGACCGGCTCGACCGTCGCCCAGCGCCTGCTGGACGCCGGCACCCCGGCCTGGCGGGGGCGCTTCACCAAGCTGCTGCCCCGCGACTACGCCCGCGTGCTCGCCGCACGCGCCGACGCCGAGGCCCGCGGCCTCGGTGAGGACGAGACGGTCACGACGATGATGGAGGCCACCCATGGCTGACCCTCGAGGTTTCATGACGCACCCGCGCGAGGTGGCCCAGCGCCGCGACCCGGCCGAGCGGGTCAAGGACTGGCGCGAGGTCTACCCGGGCTCGCCCGGGCGGGCGGTCCTGCCGATCATCCGGCAGCAGGCCTCCCGCTGCATGGACTGCGGCATCCCGTTCTGCCACACCGGGTGCCCGCTGGGCAACCTCATCCCCGAGTGGAACGACCTGATCCACCGCGACCTGTGGCGCGAGGCCACCGACCGGCTGCACGCGACGAACAACTTCCCCGAGTTCACCGGACGCCTCTGCCCGGCCCCCTGCGAGACGGCCTGCGTGGTCGGGATCAACCGCGCCCCGGTGACGATCAAGAACGTCGAGGTGGCCATCGCCGACAAGGCGTGGGACGACCGGCGCGTCATCCCCGTGGTGCCCGAGTGGCACACCGGCAAGACCGTCGCCGTGGTCGGCTCCGGTCCCGCCGGCCTGGCTGCCGCCCAGCAGCTGACCCGCTCGGGGCACACGGTCGTGGTGTACGAGCGCGACGACGACATCGGGGGCCTGCTGCGGTTCGGCATCCCCGAGTTCAAGATGGAGAAGAAGGTCCTCAACCGTCGCCTCAAGCAGATGCGCCAGGAGGGCACCGTCTTCACGCCGAACACGACCATCGGCGTCGACATCACCGGCGAGCAACTGCTCGACCGCTTCGACGCCGTGGTGCTGGCCATCGGCTCGACGGTGGCCCGTGAGGTGCCCGTGCCCGGCCGCGACCTCGCCGGGATCCACCTGGCCATGGAGTACCTCACCCAGGCGAACCGGGAGGCGCTCGGCAAGAAGGTCGTGGGCCAGATCACGGCGGCCGGCAAGCACGTGCTCGTGGTGGGCGGGGGCGACACCGGCTCGGACTGCATCGGCACCGCCGTGCGGCAGGGGGCGGCGTCGGTCACCCAGCTGATCATCAGGCCCCAGGCGCCGACCACCCGTCCGGGCCACGAGCCCTGGCCGACGCACCCGGTGCTGTTCGAGCTCAGCAGCTCCCACGAGGAGGGCGAGATCGGCCAGGTGTACTCGGTGTCGACCGGCGGGTTCCACGGGTCGGACGGGCACGTGACGGGCCTGCAGGTGACCGAGGCGGTCAAGGTCGACGGGGTCTACCAGCGCATCGAGGGCACCGTCCGGGACTTCCCGGCCGACCTCGTCCTGCTCGCCATCGGGTACGCCGGCCCCGAGCCGGACGGGGTGGTCGCCGAGCTGGGCGTCGAGCTGGACGCCCGGGGGAACATCGCCCGCGGGGCCGATTTCGAGACCAACGTGCCCGGCGTCTTCGTCGCGGGTGACGCCGGGCGCGGGCAGTCGCTCGTGGTCTGGGCGATCGCCGAGGGGCGTTCGGCGGCCCACGGCGTGGACGCGTTCCTGCAGGGGAGCTCGGCGTTGCCGAAGCCGATCCAACCGACGGACCGGCCTCTGGTGGTCTGAGCGGGGCGCTGGCAGGATGCCGTCATGACAGCGCAGTCGCCCCGTGTCGCCATCGTCGGAGCCGGGCCCTCGGGCCTCTACGCGGCCAACGCCCTGCTCGGGGGCAACGAGGACGTGCGCATCGACATCCTGGACCGGCTGCCCACGCCGTACGGGTTGTTGCGCTACGGCGTGGCCCCCGACCACACGAGCATGCAGGGCATCCAGCGGGTGCTGGCCGAGCCGTTCGCGTCCGACCGGGTGCGCTACTTCGGCATGGTCGAACTGGGCTCCGACATCACCGCCGACCAGCTGCGCGCCGGTTACGACGCGGTGGTGTACGCGGCCGGGGCGTCCGAGGACCGGCGCCTCGACGTGCGCGGCGAGGAGCTCCCGGGTAGCCGGTCGGCGCGCGAGTTCGTCGCGTGGTACTGCGGCCACCCGGATGCCGAGCCGCAACCGCTCGACGGCATGGACACCGCCGTCACCTTCGGCGTGGGCAATGTGGCGATCGACGTGGCGCGCATCCTCCTGGCCGACGCTGAGCACCTCGGGCAGACCGACATGCCCCAGCACGTGCTCGACGAGCTCACCGGCCACGGCATCACCGACGTCTGGGTGGTCGGGCGCCGCGGGCCCGAGCACGCGACCTTCACCACCACGGAGCTGCGGGAACTGCTGAACCTCGAGGGCGTCCAGCCCGTGCTGCACGACCCCGTCCCCGACGACCCCGAGGACGCCGACCGCCGCGTCCGGCAGAACCTGGCAGCCCTGCGCGATGCCGCGGAGCGGGTCGTCGAGGCGCCCCGCGCCCGGCTGAACCTCGCGTTCTGGCGCCGGCCGGTCGAGCTGGTGGGGGCGTCCGCGGTGCGCGCGGTCGTGCTGGAGCGCACCGCGCTCGACGGGGACGGCCGCGTGGTCGGCACGGGCGAGCGCGAGGTCGTGCACGCCCAGCTCGTGCTGCGGGCGATCGGCTACCGCGGCCAGCCACTGCCCGGCGTCCCGTTCGACCCCGAGGCGGGCGTGGTGCCGAACGAGGACGGCCGGGTGGTCGACGCGGCGGGCCCGCGGCCCGGGGAGTACGTGGTGGGGTGGATCAAGCGCGGCCCGCTGGGCGTCATCGGCACCAACAAGTCGGACGCCGCGGCCACCGTCCGCAACCTGCTGACGGACCTCGACTCGCTGCCCGGACCGTCCGGGCCCGACGCCGGCACCCTGCTGCACGAGCGCGGCCGGGAGCCGTCGACCTACGCGGACTGGGAGCGCATCGACGCCGCGGAGCGGGCCTCCGGCGCACGGTACGGGCGGCCCCGCGTCAAGGTCGCGACCTGGCACGCCCTGTTCGACCTCGTCCGGCACGGGCGCGCGGGTGGACCGCTGGAGCGCGAGGGCTCGTGAGCATGTCGCTCAGCCGGCCGGCGGGTTGTCGAGGTCGGTGACGCGCAGCAGGGTCGACTTGCCGAACAGCGACTCGACCAGGTCGACGGCGAGCTCGGCGGTGGCGTTGCGGACGTCCAGGGCCGGGTTGACCTCGACGATGTCGAGCGAGCCGAGGCGCCCGGTGTCGGCGATCATCTCCATGCAGAGCTGGGCCTCGCGGTAGGTGGGCCCGCCGACGACGGGCGTCCCGACCCCCGGGGCGACGACCGGGTCGACGAAGTCGACGTCCAGGGACAGGTGCAGGTGGGTGTCCTCGCCGACCGAGGCGAGCACGCGGGTCATGGCCCGGCGCATGCCCACCTCGTCGAGGAAGCGCATGTCGTAGACCGCCATCCCGAGTTCGTGGAGGAACACCTTCTCGCCGGAGTCCACGCTGCGCAGGCCCACCTGGTGGATCTGGTCATGGGTGATGGCCGGGACCTGGTCCGACAGCCCGGTCAGCTCGTCGGGCCCGTGCCCGAGCAGGCAGGCGACGGGCATGCCGTGGATGTTGCCCGACGGGGTCATCTCGTTGGTGTTGATGTCGGCGTGGGCGTCGACCCAGATGATCAGCAGGCGCTTGCCGGCCGCCCGGCAGTGGGCGGCGACGGCGCTGATCGAACCGATGGCCAGCGAGTGGTCCCCGCCCATGAGGATCGGCAGGCGCCCCTCGTCCAGCTCGGCGGCCACGGCATCCCGGACGCCGTGGTTCCAGGCCGTCACCTCCGGCAGGTGCTTGTACCCGTCGACCGGGTCCCTGCGGGGGTTCGGGGGGCCCTCCACGTCGCCGATGTCGCGGACTTCGTGGCCGAGATCGCGCAGGGCCGAACCCAGCAGCGCGACGCGCAGGGCGCCGGGTCCGAGGCGGCAGCCGGCGACGGAGGCGCCGACGTCGGTGGGGGCTCCGATGAGGGAAAGACGCATGGGCGCCAGTCTCCCACGGGGTGCCCGGGTTGCAACCGTCAACTGTCACCGACGCAGGCTAGGGTGGGTCACCTTGGGAGGTAGACACCACACATGGGCGACGAATTCGTTCACCTGCACTGCCATTCAGAATTCTCGATGCTGGATGGTGCCGCGCGCCTGAAGGCGCTCGCGAAGGGCGCCGAACAGATGGGCATGACCGCGCTCGCGGTCACCGACCACGGCAACGTGTTCGGGGCGTACGAGTGGTACAAGACGGCCAAGAACAGCCCCGTGAAGCCGATCATCGGGCTCGAGGCGTACCTGACCCCGAAGACGCACCGCTCCGAGCGCAAGCGGGTGCAGTGGGGCGACGGCACCGGCGACGACGTGTCGGCCAAGGGCGCCTACACGCACATGACGATGTGGGCGGCCGACAACGAGGGCATGCACAACCTGTTCCGGCTCAGCTCGATGTCGAGCCTGGAGGGCTTTTTCTACAAGCCCCGCGCCGACCGCGAGTTGCTCGAGCGCTACGCGAAGGGCCTCATCGCGACCACCGGCTGCCCCTCGGGCGAGGTGCAGACCTACCTGCGCCTGGGCCAGTACGAGCAGGCGGTCGCCTCGGCCGCCGAGTTCCGCGACCTCTTCGGCGCCGGCAACTTCTACGTCGAGCTGATGGACCACGGGCTCGACATCGAGACCCGGGTGCGGGCCGACCTGCTGCGCTTGGCCAAGGAATTGTCCCTGCCCCTGGTGGCCAGCAACGACCTCCACTACGTGCACGCCTCCGACGCCGACGCCCACGACACGCTGCTGTGCGTGAGCTCCGGCTCGAACAAGGACACGCCGGGCCGGTTCAAGTTCGACGGCACCGGCTACTACCTCAAGAGCCCCGCCGAGATGCGGCAGCTGTTCAGCAACCTGCCCGAGGCGTGCGACAACACGCTCGCCATTGCCGAGCGCTGCACCATCACCTTCGAGGAGGGGATGGGCACCTTCATGCCCGAGTTCCCCGTCCCGGCGGGGGAGACCGAGGAGTCGTGGTTCCACAAGGAGGTCCGCCGTGGCCTCGAGGAGCGCTTCCCCGACGGGGTGCCGGACTACGCCATCCAGCAGGCGGAGTTCGAGGAGCAGGTCATCATCGGCAAGGGCTACGCGGGCTACTTCCTCGTCGTGGCCGACTTCATCAACTGGGCCAAGGCCAACGGCATCCGGGTCGGCCCGGGCCGAGGGTCGGGTGCCGGCTCGATGTGCGCCTTCGCCATGCGGATCACCGACCTCGACCCCGTCCCGCACGGCCTGATCTTCGAGCGGTTCCTCAACCCCGAGCGCCCCTCGATGCCCGACTTCGACGTGGACTTCGACGAGCGTCGTCGCGGCGAGGTGATCAAGTACGTCACCGAGAAGTACGGCGACGACCGGGTCTGCCAGATCGTCACCTACGGCACGATCAAGGCCAAGCAGGCGATCAAGGACGCCGGGCGCGTCCTCGGCAAGCCCTTCGCCCTGGGCGAGAAGATCACCAAGGCGTACACGCCGCCCGTCATGGGCAAGGACGTCCCGATCAGCGAGGTGTTCAACCCCGGGCACGGCCGCTACGGCGAGGGCGCGGAGTTCCGCGAGCTGTACAACACCGACCCCGAGGTGAAGGAGGTCGTCGACACCGCGCGCGGCATCGAGGGCCTCAAGCGTCAGTGGGGCGTCCACGCCGCGGGCGTCATCATGTCGAGCAAGCCCTTGCTGGACGTCATCCCGATCATGAAGCGGGAGCAGGACGGCCAGATCATCACCCAGTTCGACTACCCGAGCTGCGAGAGCCTCGGCCTGGTCAAGATGGACTTCCTGGGCCTGCGCAACCTGACGATCCTCGACGACGCCGTGCGCAACGTGAAGATCAACACCGGGGAGGAACTCGACCTCGACGCGCTGGCCCGCGACATGACCGATCGTGCGGCCTACGAGCTCCTGGCGTCCGGCGAGACCCTGGGCATCTTCCAGCTCGACGGCGGCGGCATGCGCTCGCTGCTGCGCCTGATGCAGCCCGACAACTTCGAGGACATCTCCGCGGCCCTCGCGCTGTACCGCCCCGGCCCGATGGGTGCGGACTCGCACACCAACTACGCGCTGCGCAAGAACGGACGCCAGAAGGTCGAGCCGATCCACCCCGAGCTGGCCGAGCCGCTGGCCGAGATCCTCGACACCACGCACGGCCTGATCGTGTACCAGGAGCAGGTGCAGCAGATCGCCCAGAAGGTCGCCGGGTACAGCCTCGGCAAGGCCGACCTGCTGCGCCGGGCGATGGGCAAGAAGAAGAAGGAGGTCCTCGACGCCGAGTTCGTGCCGTTCCGCGACGGCATGCGGGCCAACGGCTACTCCGACGCGGCGATCAAGGCGCTGTGGGACATCCTGGTCCCCTTCTCCGACTACGCCTTCAACAAGGCCCACACCGCCGCCTACGGCGTCATCTCCTACTGGACCGCCTACCTCAAGGCCCACTACCCGGCCGAGTACATGGCCGCCCTCCTGGAGTCCGTCAAGGGCGACAAGGACAAGTCGGCGATCTACCTCGGCGAGTGCCGCCGGATGGGCATCAAGGTGCTGCCGCCCGACGTCAACGAGTCCGAGGAGATGTTCACCCCGGTCGGTCGTGACATCCGCTACGGGCTGGGGGCCATCCGCAACGTCGGCCACAACGTGGTCGCGGGCGTCATCGAGGGGCGCACCGAGCACGGGCCCGCCCGTGACTTCAACGACTTCCTCGACCAGGTGCCGCTGGTGGTCTGCAACAAGCGGGTCATCGAGTCGCTGGTCAAGGCCGGGGCGTTCGACTCGCTGGGCCACACCCGTCGCGGCCTGATGGAGGTCTTCGAGCAGAAGATCGACGAGGTGGTCGACCTCAAGCGCAACCAGGAGAAGGGCCAGGACGACCTGTTCGCCGGCCTCTTCGAGGACGCCGACGACGGCGGGAGCAGCGGGATGGCGTCCAGCCCCGTGCCCAACCTGGCCGAGTGGGAGAAGATGACCAAGCTCTCGTTCGAGCGCGAGATGCTGGGCCTCTACGTCAGCGACCACCCGTTGCAGGGTCTCGAGCACGTCCTGGCGGCCAACCGCGACCTCGGCATCCAGCAGCTCACCGCCGAGGACGGGCCCAAGGAGGGCGTGGTCACGATCTGCGGCATGATCACCGGGATCCAGCGCAAGCAGACCAAGGACGGCAAGGTCTGGGCGATCCTGAGCGTCGAAGACCTCGAGGGCTCCATCGAGGTGCTCGTGTTCAACAAGGCGTACGCGCCGGTGGCGATGTCGCTCGGCACCGACGTGGTCGTCCGCATCAAGGGTCGGCTGCGGGACCGCGACGACGCGGTCGAACTGACGGCCTCCGACGTCAGCTTCCCCGACGTGAGCGCCGGGCCGTCGGGTCCGGTGACGATCTCGCTGCCGACGGCGCGCTGCACGCCCGAGGTCGTCGAGCAACTCAAGTTCACGCTGCGCCAGCACCCGGGCACCCAGGAGGTGCGCGTCCGGCTGGTCAGCCCGCAACGCGCGACGGTGTGGCGTCTGGACGACCGCTTGCGCGTGCAGCACAACAACTCGCTGGTGGCCGACCTCAAGGCGTTGTTGGGGCCGTCCTGTGTCAGCGCCTAGCATCGGTGCCATGGGCTTCCGCACGGCGTTGAGCCGCACGTTGGTGCTGACGGTCCTCGCCGTGCTGGTCGGCGGGGTCGCGGCTCTGCTGTGGGCGACGATGTCCGTGCTGCCGTCGTGGACGGTCATGGCCGACGGGCACGCCGAGATCGCCGATGCCGCGCGCACCCAGGTCTTCTCGGCCAACTTCTGGTACGCGATCCTGGGGGTCGCCGGCGGCTTGGCCATCGGCATCGCCGCCTGGGTCCGCCTGCGCAGCGTCGGCTGGCCGGTCGCGGTGATCACCGCGGCCCTGGCCGTCATCGGCGCGCTGACCTGCTGGTGGCTCGGCGAGATCTTCGGCCCCGGCCCTTTCGCCGAGCGGCTCGCCGCGGCCGAGCCCGGGCAGCAGGTACCGATCGCGCTGTTGCTGACCGCCCCGTCCGCGCTCGCCGTCTGGGTCTTCGCGGCCGTCGCGGTCCCGCTGTTCGCCGCGTCGCTCGGCCCCGAGGTCGCCCGGCCCGAGCCGGAAGCCGTCGACGCGCGGGTGGCCAGCGATGCCTGAACGGTCCCTGGAGCTGGAGCGGAAGTTCAGCGCCCCGGCCGGCTTCGTGCCCGACCTCGCCGGCCTTGTGGAGATCGCCTCGGTCGCCACCCACGAGCTCGACGCCGCCTACCACGACACGCTCGTCTGCGCGCTCGCCGACGCCGGGTGGTCGCTGCGGCGGCGCACCGGGGGTCGCGACGACGGCTGGACCCTCAAGCGGCCGACCTCGGGGGAGGCCCGCACCGAGGTGACCAGTCCCGACGACCCGGCGATGCCCGAGGCCCTGCGCCAGGAGGTGCGCGAGGTCACCGGTCTGGCGGCCGTCGTGCCGGTCGCACGGTTGCGCACGCGCCGCCGCGAGTCGATGCTCACCCGGGACGGCGTCCTGGTCGCCACCCTGGCCCAGGACGCGGTGCGTGCCACCACGAGCGCCGGGGACGACTCGTGGGACGAGGTCGAGGTCGAACTCGAACCGGGTGCCCCGGCGACCCTCCTCGACCAGCTGACCGACCGGCTCGTGGCTGGCGGGGCCGTGCCGGCCCCCCACACCTCGAAGGTCGCCCGCGCGCTCGCTGCTGTGCCTCGGCCGGGGGAGCCGTCCGGGCCGGAGACCCCCGCACGCGCCGTCCTGCTGGCCTGGGCGGCCCGTCAGGTCGGTGTGCTGCAGGCCTTGGAGGCGGGCGTCCGTACCGACGAGCCCGACCACGTGCACAAGATGCGGGTGGCGACGCGTCGCCTGCGCAGCCTCCTGAAGACGTTCCGGCCCCTGTTCGACACCGACCGCACCCGACCCCTGCGTGCCGAACTGCGCTGGCTGGGCGCCGTCCTCGGTGAGCCGCGGGACGCCGAGGTGCTCCGGGAGGAGTTCGGGGACCTGCTCGCCGAACTGGGTGCGGACGTCCCCGCCGAGGTGCGGCACGGGATCCTCGACCACCTGACCGACCACCACGACCGCGCCCACGCGGCCCTGGTCGCCGAACTCGACGGGGCGCGGGCTGCCGCCCTGCGGGAGTCCTTGGTGGAACTGCTGGTCGACCCACCGCTGCGGCGCCGTGCGCGCAAGCCGGCCGGGGACGTGCTCCCCGAGCTGCAGGAACGTGCGGTCCGCGAGGTTGCGGAGCTGCGCGAGCATGCCCGGTCCGCCCCCGACGACCTCGAACGCTGGCACGAGGTCCGCAAGGCCGCCAAGGCCGTGCGCTACGCCTGTGAGGCACTGGCGGACGCCATCCCCGGCCTCGCCGAGGAGGCCGAGTTGTGGGAGGAGGTCACCGAGTCGCTGGGCGAGCTCCAGGACACGGCGGTGGCCGCCGAGCTCATCGCCGACGTCGCCCGGCGTGCCGGCGCCGACCCCGACACCGGGGTGTGGCGCGTGCTGCGGGACGCCCAGGCCGACCGTCGCACAGCCGCCTTCGCCGCCGGCCAGCTCGCCCTGGCCGCGGTGCTCGACCGGGGGGAGTGAGGCTCAGCGGGCGATCGGTGCGAACAGCGCGCCGGTGGCCCGCGCCAGGTCCGCGGGGGCCAGGCCGAGTTGCAGACCGCGCTTGCCGCCGGAGACGTACACCACGGGCAGGGCCTCGGCCGACGCGTCGATGACGGTCGGCAGGGGATTGCGCTGGCCCAGCGGGGACAGGCCCCCGAGCACGTAGCCCGAGGAACGCTCGGCCGCCCGGGGATCGGCGAGCTCGGCCTTCTTGGCGCCCAGCGCGGCGGCGATGGCCTTGAGGTCGAGGCGTCCGGAGACCGGGACCACCCCCACCGCCAGCTGCCGCGGGCCGGTGCTGACCACCAGCGTCTTGAAGATGGTCGTGGGGTCGATGCCGGTCTCGCGTGCGGCCTCGGCGCCGAAGTCGGTGGCCTCGTCGTGGTGGGTGTACTCGACCGGCTCGAACGCGATGCCGGCCGTGGTGAGGGCGTCGGCGGCGGGCGTCCCGCCGGTGCTGCGCCGGCGGGCCATCACTGCAGCCCCGCGACGACCGCGACCAGGATCGGCGCGAAGACCAGCGCCGGCAGCAGGTCGCCAACGGGGATGTTCTTCAGCTTGAGCAACCGGATGCCCAAGGCGATCAGCATGACCCCTCCGGTCGCGGTGAGCGCGTCGATCTGGGCCATCGAGAACAGGTCGCCGAGCAGGAACGCAGCCAGGGTCAGGCTGCCCTGCAGGATCCCGACGGCCACCGCAGAGAACAGCACGCCCCAGCCCAGCGTGCTCGCGAACGCGATCGCGGCGAAGCCGTCGAGCACCGACTTGACCAGCAACTGGTCCGCGCCGCGGCCCAGGCCGTCGGACAGCGAGCCAAGGATCGTGAGCGGCCCGATGCAGAACAGCAGCGTGGGCGTCACGATCGCGTCGACGAAGGTGCCGGCGTCCCCGGTCGCGGCGAAGCGCTGGCGCAGCCAGGCCGCCCCCCACTCGA
>DUOQ01000022.1 GCA_012838755.1 Propionibacterium sp.
GCTAGCACCAGCAGCAGGGTCGCACCGACCCAGACGATGCGCGCGCGGCGCCCGACGAAGCGGGCCACGGCACCCCACAGCCCGGTGCCGGTCACGTCCACGGGGGCGTCGTCGTCCTGCTCGGGGGCGAGCTGGGGGATGCGCGGCCAGAAGATGCGGCGTCCGACGAGCACCAGGATGGCGGGCAGGAACGTCAGCGCGCCCAGCAGGGCCGCGACGATGCCGAGCGCCGAGATCGGGCCGAGCGAGCGGGTGCTGCCCAGGTCGGACAGCAGCAGGCACAGCAGGCCCGCGATGACCGTGGCGGCGCTGGCGGAGATCGGCTCGACGGTGCCGCGCCAAGTGCGCTTCATGGCGTCCCAGGTCGAGGGGACGCGGGTGAGCTCCTCGCGGAAGCGGGCCACGACGAGCAGCGCGTAGTCGGTGGCGGCACCCACGACGAGGATCGACAAGATGCCCTGCGACTGCCCCGAGATCGACAGCAGCCCGCGGCTGGCCAACTCGTGGACGGCCCAGCCGGCGGCGGCCAGGCCGAGCACCGAGGACATGAGGACGGCCAGCGGCAGGAAGGGGCTGCGGTAGACGAGCACGAGGATCGCGAAGACCACGACCAGGGCGACGATGAGCAGCAACCCGTCGATGCCGGCGAAGGCCTTGGCGAAGTCGGCCACATAGGCGGCCGGGCCGGTCACGTGGACGCCGTGGCCGTCGTCGGCGAAGGCCTCCTCGGCGGCCGCCTGGGCGGTGTCGACGGCGAGGCGGGAGACGGACGCCTCGCCGATCTTGTCGCCGAGTTGGTCGGCGTCGACCTGGATCGGCAGCATGACGGCGTCGCCGTCCTCGGCGGGGATGAGCGCCTCGGGGTCGGCCGCCAGCACGTCACCGAACGGGACGCCGTCGGCCAGCTCGCGCTCGGGCAGGTCGGCCAGGAACTCCTGGATGCCCGCGAAGTGGGTCGCGGGGTCGATGCCATCGGGGTTGGCCAGGACGATGAACAGTGGGATGCCGTCCCCGTCGGAGAAGGCGGCGGCCTCGTCTCTGGCGACGCTCGACTCCGCGGAGGCGTCGAGGAAGGCGGTGGAGTCGTTCTCCTGCAGGCCGGACAGCGTGCCCAGCTTGGGGCCGCCGAACGCGGCCACGACGAGCCACCCCACGACGAGCAGGGCGGCGGCCACCCGCACCCACGTGGGGGTGAGGGTGGCGGGCTTGGACGGACTCAACCTGCGCATGGGACCGCTCTCTGGGATGGCTCGATGACCGAAGCACCTTCAGCGTAGCGGCATGTAGAAGGTTTGTGAGAGGTTCGCCCGGATTGCCCCGACCGGTGAGGGGCCGCCGACCGGACCCTCGCCCCCAGGGCACCTAGGAGCGACCCGCGAGGGCGTCCGCGATCGGGGTGTCGCCGGCGTTGAACCGGATCGTCCGGCCGATGGTGGTCGGGTCCCGGAGCACGTGGGCCGCCACCGCGGCGACATCCGCACGCCCGACCTCGCTCGCCTCCCCCACCACGGTGATCTCGCCGGTGGGCGGGTCCAGGGTGAGCTTGCTGGGGCCGAGGATCGTCCAGTCGAGGTCGGTGCCGCGCAGGTGGTCGTCGGCGGCGGCCTTCGCCTCGGCATAGTGCCAGAACGGGTTGTCCTCGGGGACGCCATGGTCGGCCCGGGCGCCGAAGTACGACACCATCACGTAGCGCCGGGCGCCTGCGGCGGCCGCGGCGTCCATCGAGCGGATGGCGGCGTCCCGGTCGACGGCGCTGGTGCGCTCGGGGTTGCCGCCACCGGCCCCGGCGGACCAGACGACCGCGTCGTGGCCGCTGATGAGCTCGGCGAGGGCGTCCTCGTCGAGCTGCTCGACGTCGGCGACGACCGGGATGGCCCCGGTGGCCCGCACATCGGCGGCGTGGTCGGGGTTGCGGATGGCGGCGTTCACGTGGAATCCCTGCTCGACCAGCAGGGAAGCGAGCAGCAGGGCGACCTTGCCGTGGCCGCCGATGATGAGGACATGGGTGAGTGGCTGCGTCGTGTCGGTCATGCCCCCATCCTCACCCGGCGGACAAGTCGCTCGCCCGGAGCCAGGCGGTGAGCCCCCCGGCGAGCGAACGCTGGAAGTCGCGCAGGGTGGGGAGCCCGGGCGGCGACGGCCGGCGGCTGGCCTCGACGAGGAAGCCGGTGGCGGCAACCAGGGCGTCCACCAGCGTCTCGGGGTCCACGCCGGTGTGCTCGGCGACCCGGCGGACGAAGCCGTCCGTGGCCCCGTGGTCCTCCTGCGTGGCCGCGAAGTCGGCGACGAGCAGGCCGGCGTCGAGCCACCGGGCGCCTCGGCAGGCCCAGGGCCAGTCGATGAAGACGACCTCGCCGTCGGGGCGCAGGAGGATGTTGTCGGCGCGCAGGTCGAAGTGGCACAGGGTGTCGCCGTCGAGGGTCGCGAGGTTGCGCTCGGCGCGGGCGACGAGCTCCGGCAGGCGGCCGCGCAGCCACGGGTCGAGGTCGTCGGGCGGGTCGGGCGCGAGGTTCCCCCAGCCGGCCCAGAGCCGGGCGGCCTGGCCGGACGCCGGCTCGAGCCCCGTCATGGGGGTCGGGGTGAGCGCGTCGGACAGGCGCAGGGTCGCCTCGAGGACGGGCGCGAAGGTGTCGGCGGTCCAGGGCTCGGCGGGGGGGGCGGCGTCCACGTGCTCCAGGACGAGCACGACCCAGCCGTCGACCTCGAACCCGTCGAGCAGCGCCGGGGTGGGCAGGCCGGGCGGGAAGCTGCGCATCACGCGGAGCTCGGCGCGGTGGATGTCGGGGGTGTCGGGGTTCAGGTCGGGGTGCACGGCCTTGACGAAGGCGTCGTCACCGGACGCCGTCTGCACCCGGTCGGCGGTGCCCGGTGAGAAGCCGCCGGGGTGGGACCGGTGCGCGACGACCGTGCCGCCGAGGGTGGCCTCGACGCGCGAGCGCACGGCGTCGGGGAGGTCGGGCCAGGTGATGCGGGGCATGCGCCCCAGCCAACCACGACGTGACCCATCTCGCGCCGCGCGGCGCCGGTGTGGTGCGATGAGGCATGGCCGATCCCGCACGCCCCGTCTCGCCCGCGACCCTCGCCGTGGTGGGTGGACGCCCACCCCGCACGCCGGGCGCACCGGTGAACGCCGGCATCGAGGTGACGAGCACGTACGTCCAGCCGGGTGACATCGACCCCGCGCTGCCGCTGTACGGGCGGTACGGCAACGAGACGTGGGCGGCGTTCGAGTCCGTCGTGGGCGGGTTGGAGGGGGCACCCGACGGGGCCGTGGCGTTCGCGTCCGGCATGGCGGCCGGGGCCGCGCTGTTCTCGCTGGTGCCGCGTGGCGGGCGCCTGGTGATGGGCGCGACGAGCTACAACGCGATGCTGGCGCTGGCCCGGGAGCGGGCGGCCGCCGGCGACGTGGAGCTGGTCGAGGTGGACGTCGCCGACGCCGACGCCGTGCGCGCCGCGCTGACCGGGGCCGCCTGGCTGCACCTGGAGTCGCCGACGAACCCGCTGATCGAGGTCGCCGACGTGCCCCTGCTGTGCGGGCTGGCCCGGGAGGCGGGCGCCCGGGTGAGCGTCGACAACACCTTCGCCACCCCCCTGCTGCAGAACCCGCTGACCGACGGGGCCGACGTCGTGATGCACTCGGCCACCAAGTACCTGGCGGGGCACTCCGACGTGGTGCTGGGCGTGCTGGTCACCGGGGACGCCGGCCTGCGCGAGGCGGTGGAGCACCAGCGGGCGCTGCTCGGCGCGATCCCAGGGCCGTTCGAGACGTGGCTCGCGTTGCGCGGCATCCGGACGCTGCCGGTCCGCCTCGAGCGCGCCCAGGCCACGGCAGGGGTGCTGGCCGAGCGGCTGGTGTCCCACCCGGTGGTGGCGCGGGTGCGCTACCCGGGGCTGGCGGGCGACCCGGGCCATGCGGTGGCCGCGCGCACGATGCGCGGGTTCGGGGCCATGCTGGCGATCGAACTCCCCGACCGGGACGCCGCGGATCGCCTCACCCACGCGGTGCAGTTGTGGACGCCCGCCACCAGCCTCGGCGGGGTCGAGTCGCTGCTGGAGCGGCGCCGGCGGATCCCGTCGGAGCCGGCCACCGTGCCCGAGTCGTTGGTGCGGCTGTCCGTGGGCCTCGAGGACGTCGAGGACCTCTGGGCCGACCTCGACCAGGCCTTGGCCGGTCTCGGCTGACGCCGGGCGGCGCCGACACTCACCGTTGTCACGTGAACGACGGTTACAACACAGCCTCGGGAGTGACCTTCCCGCGTGTCGGGGCACCGGCACGTCCGGGGAGACCAGCCGCGACGAGCGCCCAGGCGAACAACGCCGCGGCGACGCCCCACAGGACGCCGAAGGCCATCCGGCCGACGACGGGGAGGAAGAACTGCGGTAGGACCAGCGCGACCAGCACCGCGAGGGGGCAGAGCGCCCAGCCCCGGTCGATGCCGGCGCGCTGCCACGCCGCCGCAGCCAGGAGGGCGACGACCGCGAGGCCGACGAGCCCCAGCGCGAGGACTCCGAGCGCGGTCGGGTGGTTGCGGATCGCCTCGGCCACGGCCATCGCCTCGGGTTCGGGCAGCGACCCGGCCACGGCCGCGAGCCCGAAGGTCTCGACACCGAAGAACAGGGCGGTGAGCACGGCGCCCGGCAGGGCCAGGTTCCGGGCGACCGCAGCTCCACGGCTGGGCAGGACGTCCCCGAGGCGTCCCACGAGCACCGCGGCCGCGGCCAGGGCGAGCATCCCGCACAGGTGCGCGACCACCCAGGCCGGCGAGGTGAACGCCTCGATGGCGGATCCGCCCGCGACCTTGTCACCGTAGGGGCGCAGCAGGGCAGGTCACCGCGCACGGCGGGGAGTCCCTGCCGATGCGAGCGATCGCGCGCGAACTGGGCTTGGTCTCGTCGGCCATCCACCGCTACTTCCCCACCCGCGAGGACCTGCTCACCCGGCTCGTCACCGAGAGCTACCAGAACCTCGCCGACGCCTCCGGGTGGGGGCCCGGCGTCCGGTGGCGCACTTCGACACCGACGATCTGCGTGCCCAGCTCGCCGGCCTCACCGCCGACTCCGACATGGACGCCGCGGGCGCGGCCGGCGTGCTGGCCGAACTCGCCGCCCTCGTCGGTTTCGTCGGCCTCGAACTCGGCGGCCACTTCGTCGGCACGGCAGACCCCGCGGACGCCCTCTACGACGCCCTCCTGGGACGGCAGGTCGCCACGCTGGGGTTGGCCTGATCCGCGCGATCCACCGCCGAACCGACAGGATGGGCCCATGGCACTGGACTGGACCCTCCACCCCGCCGGCGACGAGACGGCACCGGTGGTGCTCGTGCTCCCCGGCGGCGGCTACTCGCACCTGGCCGACCACGAGGGAGAGCCGGTCGCCGACTGGCTGAACTCCCTCGGCGTCCACGCGGCGGTGCTGCGCTACGCCACCGGGTACCACTGCTGGCCGCGCCCGCTGCACGACGCCCGGGCGGCGCTGCGCGCGCTGCGGTCGGGCGCGACCCCATTCCCGGTCGATGGACGGGTGGGCGTCCTTGGGTCATCCGCCGGGGGCCACCTCGCGGCCCTCCTAGCGACGGACTCCCCCGACGTGCCGGGGGCTGACCCGCTGACGTTCGCGGGGCGCCCCGACCTGGCGATCCTCTGCTACCCGGTGACGGACCTGCGCGAGACGATGCTGGGCCGCCTGCCGAACCTGCACACGGCGTCCGCCGAGAACCTGCTCGGGGAGGACGCCCGGGAGGAGGTCCGCGCCGACCTCTCCGTGGCCACGCGCGTCACCCCGCCCGAGGAGGAGGAGATGCCCGACCTCTTCCTGTGGACGACCAGCGACGACCAGGTGGTTCCGGCGATCCACACCCTGTCGTTGATGACCTCGCTCGCGGTGGCGGGTGTCCCGTTCGAGGGGCACATCTTCCCGCACGGACGCCACGGGCTCGGCCTGGCCGACGAGGAGCCCGACGTCGCCCAGTGGACCGATCTGGCCGAGCGCTGGCTGGCCGCCCGGGGCTGGTGCTGACCGCACGGCCACGAACCACCTCAGTTGTTGCGGAAGTCCTCGGGGTCGACCTGCTCGAGGAACTCGTTGAACTGGGCGAGGGTCTCGCCCTCGTCCTGGGTGATGTCGGGCATGGCAGCCTCGGCGAGCACCTGCTCGGCCACGAACATCGGCGCACCCACGCGCAGCGCGAGGGCGATGGAGTCGGACGGCCGGGCGTCCACCAGGTGCGTGCCCGTCGGGGTCTCGAGGGTGATCGCGGCGTGGAACGTCCCCTGGAGCAGGTGCGTCACCTCGACCCGCTGCACGACGCCGTCCAGCGCCTCGAGCAACCGCACCATGAGGTCGTAGGTCAGGGGCCGTTGCGGGCCCTCGGCGAGCCCGGACGCCACCATGATCGCGGCGGTCTCCATGGGTCCGATCCAGATCGGCAGGACGACCCCCTGCCGGGACGCGTCGACCGGCTTGAGCAGCAGGACGGGGCTGCCCTCGGCGTCCACGGCGATCATCGCCACCTGCACCTGGATCATGGGTCACTCCCTCGACTCACGGGTGGTGGCGCCCATCCTAATCGGCCCCCGGCACCACCCGCCGCGGACTGGGGTGGACCCCTCACGCCGAGCCTGCAGGGGGAGCCATGCGCCGAGTTCTCCGTCGCCCGCCACCCGTGGCTGCTCGCGCGGCTCCGCTGCTGGAAAGGGCGACCGGGCGGCCCGGCATCGTTCACCCACATGCCACCGGCACGGCGCCGTCCCGACACCCCGGGGGGTTACGTTGTCCGGCATGCTTGGTGCCGATTCCCCCCTGTCACCCGCCACCACCGGGCTGCAGAACCTGCGTGACTTGGGCGGCACGCCGACGCAGAGCGGCGCGCGTGTCCAACCACGGCGCCTGTGGCGCAGCGAGAACCAGACCGGCCTCGGCGCACCCGTGCTCCAGGCGCTGATCGACCTCGGCCTCACCGATGTGGTCGACCTACGCACCGACTTCGAACGCGCGGGCTCGCCATCACCCCTGCGCTGCCTGCCGCGCGTGCGCTACCACCACCACAGCTTCTTCCGTGAGGCGGAGGACGACCGGACGAGCATCCTCGACCGGGCCCTGCCCTGGATCGGCCACCCGATCGAGGACCTGACCGGGGACGAGACCGCCGATTCCTACCTCGGGTTCCTGTCCGACCGTCCCGACAGCGTGGTCGGCGCGCTCCGGGCCGTGGCCGGCGCCCGCGGTGCGGCCCTCGTGCACTGCGCCGTGGGCAAGGACCGGACCGGCTTCCTCGTCGCCCTCGCCCTGGCACTGGTGGGGGTGGCCGACGACGTGATCGCCGAGGACTACGCCCGCTCGTCGGCCGCCATGGTCGACGTGGTGCGGCGCCTGTGGGCCGACCCGACCTACGCCACCGAGGCGAGCGACATCGACGAGGCCCGGCTGGCGGCGCACCCGGCAACCATGCGGGTCGTGCTCGA
Source organism: Propionibacterium sp. (assembly GCA_012838755.1). Lineage (GTDB taxonomy): Bacteria > Actinomycetota > Actinomycetes > Propionibacteriales > Propionibacteriaceae > Propioniciclava. The sequence goes on from DUOQ01000022.1 coordinate 7,461, forward strand.
CCACCTGCGCGAGGTGGGCGGCGTCCGGCCCCTGCTGCGGGACTTCGGCTGGACCGAGGACGACAACCGCCGCCTGGCCCGGCACCTGCTGGAACCCTAGGTCGTGGGGCCCGCGGCCCGGGCCGGCAGGGCGTCGCGTCGGGGGCGGGGGGCCATCATCCACAGGCCGAAGCCGGTGACGAGCGCGAACACCAACGCGACGACGCCGCCGCCCAGCGCGAGCGTCGGGGCCATCTCGTCGAGCGGCAGGCTGGTGTCGATGACCTGGCTGACGCCCCACACCGCGCCGAGGGCGAGCAGGATCGCGCCCGCCACGACGAGGACCCACAACCAGGCGCCGACGAGCACGCGCCGCAGCAGGAGCCACTGGGCGATCGGCACGACGAACAGCAGCACCGCCGCTCCGGCGACCGCGAGGCCGAGCACGCGGCGGGAGTCGAGGTTGATCGGTTCACCCAGCGCGGCCAGCGTCGAGGGGAGCATCCCGAGCGACCAGGCCACGAGCGCGCCCGCCATGGTGATCAGGGACCACCCGGCGCGCGGGACGGCGATGACGGTCCGGTGCAGGGAGGCCGCCTGGGCCACGCCCACGAACAGGCCCTGGAGTGCGCCGGCGAGGGCGACGGTCGGGTAGACGCCCCACACGGGCATGTCGATCCTGTTGGACGCGATGTAGGCGGCCGCGGGCAGGGCCAGGCCGAGCGTCCCGCCGAGGGTGACCAGCAGCGTCCAGACGAGGAGGCGCGCCCCGCCGAAGGGGCGTGGGGCCCGGTGTGCTCCGGTGGCTCCTTCGTCCATGACGGTCCTCTCCCGAGACGGGGACGCCGCGGCCCGGTGGTCCGGACCGCGGCGCCCAGGTGGGTCGAGCCTAGCGGGGGTCGAGCTGTGGCGTGTCGGGCCTGGCCGGGCAGGAGGTTCTGGATCGCGTTCCAGAGCTGGTAGCCGCCCAGCACGACGAACAGCAGCGCCGCGTCCGCGCCGCGGAAGGGGCGCGGGTGGGATTGTCGGCCGGGCCTGACAGAGTGGGGTCATGACGCAGACGACGAGGACCGGGCCGCTGGCCGACGAGGCACTGGCGGTGCTGCGTGACCTGACCGGACGCCCCGACGCCACCTTCCACCCCGGTCAGTTCGAGGCGATCGAGGCCCTCGTCGCGCGCCGGGAGCGGGCGCTGGTCGTGCAGCGCACCGGGTGGGGCAAGTCGGCGGTCTACTTCATCGCGGCGCTGCTGCGGCGGCGGGCGGGGTCGGGCCCGGCCCTGATCGTCTCGCCGCTGCTGGCGCTGATGCGCGACCAGGTCGCGGCCGCCGAGCGGGCCGGCGTCCGTGCCGCGGCGATCAACTCGGCCAACGTCACCGAGTGGCGCGCCATCGAGCAGCACCTGGCCGATGACGACATCGACGTGCTGTTCGTCTCCCCCGAACGGCTCGTCAACCCGCGGTTCCGGGCCGAGCAGCTGCCCACGCTGGTCGACCGGTGCGGCCTGCTGGTGATCGACGAGGCGCACTGCATCAGCGACTGGGGCCACGACTTCCGGCCCGACTACCGGCGCATCCGCGACCTGATCGCCGAGCTGCCCACCGACGTCCCGGTGCTGGCGACCACGGCGACCGCGAACGAGCGGGTGGTGGCCGACGTGGCCGAGCAGATGGCCTCCGGCGGGCACGAGGTGTTCACGCTGCGCGGCGCGCTGGCGCGGGAGTCGTTGCGCCTCGGCGTCCTCGAGCTGGGCACCCCGGCGCGGCGGCTGGCGTGGCTGGCCGAGCACCTCGATGCGCTGCCGGGCAGCGGCATCGTCTACTGCCTGACCGTCTCGGCCGCCGAGGACGCGGCCGCCCTGCTGGCCAAGGCGGGCCACCGGGTGCAGCCCTACACCGGGCGCACCGACACCGCCGAGCGCCAGGCGGCCGAGGAGGCGCTCAAGGCCAACGAGGTGAAGGCCCTGGTTGCCACCTCGGCGCTGGGCATGGGCTTCGACAAGCCCGACCTCGGGTTCGTGGTGCACCTGGGCGCGCCCAGCTCCCCGGTGGCGTACTACCAGCAGGTCGGGCGCGCCGGCCGTGCGACGCCCAACGCCGACGTGCTGCTCCTGCCGGGGGTGGAGGACCGCGACATCTGGCACTGGTTCGCCACCAACGCCATGCCGACCCAGGCGAAGGCGGACGCCGTGCTCGCCGCGCTGGCCGACGCCGAGCGCCCGCTGTCGCTACCCGCGGTCGAGGCACGGGTCGACCTCCGGCGTGGGCCGTTGGAGCTGCTGCTGAAGGTGCTCGCCGTCGACGGCGCGGTCGAGGCGGTACAGGGCGGCTGGGTGACGACCGGGCAGCCCTGGGTCTACGACGCCGAGCGCTACGAGCGGGTCGCCGCCGCGCGCGTCGCCGAGCAGGAGGCGATGCTCGCCTACGAGCGCCTCGCCCCGGGTCCCGACGGCGGAGGCTGCCGGATGGCCTTCCTCACCGCGGCGCTCGACGACCCCCACTCCGAGCCCTGCGGGCGCTGCGACGTGTGCGCCGGCCCGTGGTACCCGACCGAGGTCACGGTGCCGGTACTCGACCGGGCGCGGGAGACCCTCGACCACGTGGGCGTCCCGGTGGCGCCACGCGCGCTGTGGCCCACGGGCCTCGACACGCTCGGGGTCCTCATCGACGGCGAGCCGGCCAAGGGGAAGATCCCGCCCGACGAGCAGGTCGCCGAGGGCCGGGTGGTGGCGCGGCTCACCGACCTCGGCTGGGGCGGGCGGCTGCGCGACCTGTTCGCGTCCGACGCCGACGGCCGACCGGTCGACGCCGAGGTGCCGCCCGAGCTGGGCTCCGCCGTCGTCCGGGTGCTGGCGGGCTGGGGATGGGAGGAACGCCCGGTCGCGGTGGCGTGGGTCCCGAGCCTGGGGCGTCCGCGGCTGGTGGAGTCGCTGGCCACCGGCATCGCGACGGCCGGCCGACTCGAGCTGCTGGGTCCGCTCGACCTGTCCCCCACCGCCGAGCCGTTGGGCGGGTCGACCAACTCGGCCTACCGGGTGCGCGACCTGTGGGGCCGGTTCGCGGTCCCCGCGGCGGTGGCCGAACGGCTCGCCGTGCTGCAGGGCCCGGTGCTGCTGGTCGACGACCTCGTCGACTCGCGCTGGACGATGTCCGTCGCCGGCCGCCTCCTGCGCCGGGCCGGGGCCAATGCGGTGATGCCGCTGGCGCTGGCCTCGGCGGGCTGACCCGGGCCCCTCGAGAGGCTCCTCCACGAGGCGCTTGGGTGCCGCGCTACGGTGATACCTAGAACCACAAGGGTTCGCCGTTCGCGTGGGAGGAGGGACCGCATGGTGCTGGTCGGCAAGGACCTCGTCGCGGCGTCCGCCACCCCGCTCGTGCTGGGCATCCTCGCCGAGGGCGAGAACTACGGCTACGCCATCCTGCAGCGCATCGGCGAGCTCTCCGACGGGCGCCTGGACTGGAGCGAGGGGATGCTCTACCCGCTCCTGCACCGGCTCGAGCGGCAGGGCCAGATCGAGGCGTTCTGGAGCACGGCCTCAGGCCGCCGCCGCAAGTACTACCGGCTCACCCGCACCGGGCGGGCCGCGATCGCCGACCACCGCGCCCAGTGGGACGCCGTGGTCTCCACCCTGACCCGGCTCGCCGACTCCGCGGGCCCCCACCCCCGAATGGCCGAAGGAGGCCTCGCATGAACGCGCTGCCCGAATCGCTCGCCACCCAGGTCGA
>DUOQ01000213.1 GCA_012838755.1 Propionibacterium sp.
CCCCAGACACCTGCGCCGTCGCCGCAGCCCGGTCCCGCCCCGGTACACGACACCCGACCCCCGGCCCCCGAGCCCCAGCGCCCAGCCCCTGCGGTGTCCGGCGGGGCCGACCCGGCCGTGCTCACGACGGCGCAGGTGCGCAGCCGGTGGCCCGAGGTGCTCGACGCGATCAAGGTGCGCCGCCGCGTGACCTGGATCGTGGTGCGCGAGAACGCGCAGGTGCACGACTTCACCGACGGTGTGCTCACGTTGGCGTTCAACAACCCGGGCGCGCAGGAGAGCTTCTCCCGCGGCGGCAGCGACCAGGTGGTGCGGGAGTCGGTGCTGGAGGTGCTGGGGGTGGCGCCCAACGTCCGTGCCATCGCCGGAGACGAGCCCCCACCGCCGCCCACCCCGGCGTACGAGAGCGCGTCTGCCCCCGAGCGGACTACCCCGGCCCCGGCGCCGCGGTCGCAGGCCTCGCCGTCGGGTGCCGAACAGGCACGGGCCAACATCCAGGCCACGCAGGCGGGGCCGGTGGAGGAGGAGGACGAGGTCCACGAGTCGCCCGACGACATCGACCTCGACGACGACGGCATCGGCGCCGACGAGTTGCTGGCCAAGCACCTCGGGGCGGAGTTGATCGGCGAGGAGGAGCCCGAGCCGTGATCACGCTCGACCCGAGCGAGCAGCGCGTCCTGGGCAGCCTGCTGGAGAAGCAGCGGACGGTCCCGGCCAGCTATCCGCTCAGCCTGAACGCGCTGCGCACGGCCTGCAACCAGACGTCGAGTCGGGAACCGGTCATGGACCTGTCCGACACCACGATCGATGAGGCGGCGCGGGCCCTGAAGGGTCGGGGCCTGCTGCGCTTCGTGTGGGCGGGCAAGGGGTCACGCACGGTGAAGTACCACCAGTTGCTCGACGAGGAGCTGGGGCTGGCCGACGATGAGCGCGCCCTGCTGACGGTGCTGCTGCTGCGGGGCCCGCAGGCCCCCGGGGAACTCCGCACGCGGACCGAGCGCCTGCACGCCTTCGCGGACCGCTCCGAGGTCGAGACCACCCTGCGCCGCCTGGCGGCCCGCCCCGAACCGCTCGTGCGCGAACTGGAGCGCCGCGCCGGTCAGCAGGACAACCGCTGGGTGCACCTGCTGGGCCCCTCGCCCGTCGAGGTGGGCCCGTTGCCGCCCCCGGCGGTCGACCGGGAGGCCGTGCTGGCCCAGAGTCCGGCGGCGCGAGACGAGCGCGTCCGGGCGGCGTACGACGCCGTGGCCGAGACCTGGTTCGAGCTACGCGGCGACGAACTCGTCGAGCAGCCGTTCGACGTGTGGTTCCTCGAGCGCGTCGCGGCGCTGGCGGGGGAGTACCCGGTGGTCGACGTGGGCTGCGGCCCCGGCCACATCGCGGCGTTCCTCGCCGACACCGGGGCGACCGTGACCGGCATCGACCTGTCGTCGGCGATGATCGACGTGGCGCGACGCGAGTTCCCCGACCTGGAGTTCGAGGTCACGCCGATGGCGTCCCTGCTGCGGCCCCGCACGGCCGCCGGTTGGGGAGCGGTGCTCGCGTGGCACTCACTGGTGCACCTGGCCGGCTCCGAGCTGGCGCCCGCCGTGGACGCCCTCGCGCGCACCCTCGTCCCCGGCGGGGTGCTGGCCGTGGCCGTGTCCGTCGGCTTCGAGGTGCGGCACGTCACCGAGTTCGAGGGGCAGCCCGTCGATGTCGAGTTCGTCCTGCACGACGCGGACGCCGTGCTCGCCGCGGTGCGATCGGCCGGCCTGGCCGACGTCGAGTGGTACCGCCGCGGCCCCCACGCCGGCGAGGCGCACGAGAACCTGTACGTGCTCGGACGCCGCGCCTCCTAGCGGGTCGAGTCGTCCCCGGCTCCGCTGGGCAGGTGCGGGTGCGGCGTCGCGCAGTAGGCGAACCCGTCGCCGCGTCCGGCGTGGTAACTGGCCCGTTCGCCATCGACCTCGAGGACGAGCAGGCGTCCGGGCACGAGGGCCTGCGTGTACGCCATGCCCGGCTGCGGGCAGCCGATGCTGCCGTCGGGCCACGTCACGTCGTCGTAGCCGACGACGTCGACCGCGTCGGTCCCCACGCCCTTGCGCTCGGCCTCGGCCTCGATGGCCGCACGGACCCCGGGGCGCTCCCGGACGTCGTGGGGGACCGGTCCGGCGGTGGGGGTCAGGGGTGTACCCCGCGGCAGGGGCCCGTCGGAGGGCAGTGCCGTGGGGCGGATGGGGGGCGTCTTGCCGGGCAGGCTCGGGACGGGTTCGGGGTTGGCGGTGGTCATCGGCTCCTCCGAGGGGCTCGCGGCACAGCCGCCCAGCAGCAGCCCCAGCGCGAGCGCGCCGGACGCCAGCCACGCCGTCGTGGTTCGGTGCATGGCGACCTCCTTGTCGTTCCAGTCTAGATGTCCTGCGTGGTGGGGAAAGGGGAGCCCCCTCCCGGCCGAAGCCGGGAGGGGGCCCTTGGTGTGGTGGTGCTGTCTACCTCACGGGTTGACGGTGACGAGCGTGCTGCCCGCCACGTTGTCGCCCTCCAGGAAGTTGACCTGGCCGAGGTAGCGCTGGGACGCGTCCAGACCCTTCCAGTCCGCCGTGAAGGTGACCTGCTGGCCCGACGTGACGTCGGCCGAGGTCGGGTCCACCGTGAGGTTGCCCGCGTCGGCGTCGGTCAGGGTCCAGAGGTGGACCGGGGCCACGACGTCGTCCTCGCCGCTGTAG
>DUOQ01000214.1 GCA_012838755.1 Propionibacterium sp.
CCCCCGACCAGCCCGGACGCCTCGCGCGCCTGGTCGGCCGTCCGCGCCAGCGCCGCGCGGATGCCGGGGCCCAGCTCGCGCTCGAGGGTCGGCAGCACCACCTCGCGCACACGCACCCGGGCGTAGGCGTGGTCGTCGTTCATCGGGTCCGACCAGGCCTCGAGCCCCAGTTCGGCGCACGCGGCCACGGTCACCTCGCGGCCCAGGCCCAGCAGCGGTCGCTCGAACACCCCGCGCACGGCCGGCATGCCGGCGAGCGAGCGCAGCCCCGACCCGCGTGCCAGCCCGAGCAGCACCGTCTCGGCCTGGTCGTCGAGGGTGTGCCCCAGCAGCACCCTGTCCCCCTCCCCGACCGCGGCCTCCAGCGCGGCGTGGCGGGCCGCGCGCCCGGACGCCTCGGGCCCGGCCCCGGCGTCGACCACCTCCACCCGCACCCCCTCGGCCCCCAGGCCGAACCCGGCCAGCGCCTCGACCACCCGGGTGGACACGGCCTCGGACCCGGCTTGCATCCCGTGGTCGACGACCACCGCACGCACGGGCGTCCCCCGCTTGCCGGCGACGTGGCGGGCGGCCCACGCCAGGGCGAGCGAGTCGGCACCGCCGGAGCAGGCCACCACCCACCCGGCCGGGGCCAGGGCGTCCACGGCCTGCACCACCGCGAGGGTGGCCGGGCCGAGGGCGCGGCGGGCCATCAGGCGTGGACGCGGCGCAGCCAGACCGCGGGGTCGGCGATCTCGGCCGGGCTCGGCAGCCGCTCGGGGGAGTCGTAGACGACGTTCAGGCCGTCGACGCCGACGCGCTCGATCACCGCGCGACAGAAGCGGGCGCCGTCGCGGTACTGGGCGAGCTTGAGGTCCATGCCCAACGCCGAGTTGACGGCCTTCGTCCACCCGCCCCGGTTGCGGCGGGCATCGAACCGGGCGCGGATCTCAGCCACGCTGGGCACGACGTCGGTGCCGACGCGGTCCATCATGTCGTCGGCGTAGCCCTCGAGCAGCGACATCGCGGCCCCGACCCGTTCGAAGACCACCTTCTGGGCGGGCGTGGTGACGACGTCGATCAGGCTCCTGGAGCGCCCCTTCGGGGGTCCGCCGGGCTCGTCGGCGAGCAGCTGCCCGACCTCGGAGATCAGGTGCCCGCGCAGCCACGGCGCCCGGGCGAACTGCTGGCGGTGGGTCTGTTCGTGCAGGCAGACCCACAGGCGGAAGTCGTCGCGGTCGACCGCCATCGCGCGCTCGATCTTGGCGACGTTCGGCGCGACCAGCACCAGGTGCGGCTCGGCCAGGAACGGCAGGTACTGGCCCAGGATGCGCGAGCCGAGCACGGCCAGCACCGCCCCGAGCTGGGCGCCGTTGGCGCGTCCGGCGACCTTGTCGCGCAGCCGCTCGGGCTGCGGCATGGACCCGCCGGACGCCTCGCCCAGCATCGTCAGCGCCATCTCCACGTTGGCGCGCACCCACGTGGGCCGGTCGATCACGAGCATCTCCCCGGTCGCGGGGGCACCCAGCCCGGTCACCTCGGCGACGGGGGCGATGGACGCCTCGGCCGCGGCCCGCAGGCCGTCCACCACGTCGGCGACCTCGGCGGCCGACAGCGGGGGTCCGGGCGGCACCAGGCGTGCCCCCACCTCCGACGCGACGCCGGCATCGATGAAGGGCAGCTCGCTCATGCGCCCACCTTAGGAGCAGCCGCAGGAGGCCAGGGCCGCGCTCGCCCGGTCCAGCCAGGCGCGGGCACTGGTTTGCCCGGCCCCGCCCGAGGTCATCAGCGCGAACGCGAGCGGCTGGCCGTCGGCGGTGACCACGTACCCGGTGAGCGTGTTCACGCCCCGGATCGTGCCGGTCTTCGCGCGCACGAACCCGCGCCCCGTCAGGGCGTCGTCGGCGGTGAACCGCTCGCCCAGCGTGCCGGTGACACCGGCCACCGGCAGCCCGTCGGTGATGGTGCGCAGCTCGGGCTCTCCCAGTGCCAGGCGCACGGCCCCGACGAGGGCGTCGGGCGTGACGAGGTTGGCGCTGGCGATCCCGTTGCCGTCGTGGACGACCATGCCGTCGTCCCACAACCCCAGTCGCTGCAACTCGGCCGCCAGCACCGCGGCGCCGTCGGTGGGCGTGGCGGCCCGCCCGCGGGCCAGGGCGACCTGCCACAGCAGCGTCTCGGCGGCATCGTTGTCGGACTGCGCGAGCACCACCTGGGCGATCTCCGACACGGGCACGGAGTCGACGTGGGCCAGCTCGGTGGCACCCGCCGGGGTCGCCGCGGGGTCGACGCCGGTCACGGCGATGCCGTGGGTGGTGAGGAAGCCGGCGAACTGGTCGGCGGCGAACCGCGCGGGGTCCTCCGCCCGCTGCAGGGCGTTGCGCTCGAGGCTCGGGCGGGCGTGGTCGGCCGTCAGCGCGGTGATCGGCGCCACCGAGCGGGCGAAGATGTCGGGCCACTCGGGGTTCCAGGCGGGCCCGGCGAACAGGGTGGCGTCGAAGCCCAGCGCGACCGAGGCCACACCCCTGGCCCTGAGCGCCGCGGCCGTCTCCTCGGCCAGGTCCTCCAGCGAGGCAGGCTGGGGGTGGGCGTCCGGACGCCGCGCCCCGGCCAGCAGCGGGTCGCCGCCGCCGCGCAGCAGGAGGGTGCCCCCGTCGGGGCTGAGGAACGTGGTGGTGGCGAAGGTGCGCTCGGGCCCGAGGACGTCGATCGCGACGAGCGCGCTCAACACCTTCAGGCTGGACGCCGGCGTGCGGGGACCCTCCCCGGCGCGGTAGAGCTCGCGTCCGGTGCGGGCGTCCACGACGAGGGCGACGACGTCGCCGAGGCCGTCGCGCGGGAGGGCGTCCAGCTTCGCGGCGAGCGCGGCCGGGGAGACCTCGCGCGTGGGGGCGGCAAGCTCGGGGAGGACGGCGGCGGGCGGGTCGGCGACGGCCGGGTGGTCGAGGCGTCCGGTGCCGACGAGCGGGTCGTCGGCCAGCTGGGGCCGCACGACGAACTGGAGCAGGACGGTGGCGGCCACGACCGTCAGCGCGGCGATCCACGTGACGGCGGGCCACACCCAGCGGCGGCGGCTGCTCGTTCGTCCCACCCTCGGGATCCTAGATGAGGAGCCTCAGCTTTCCCGCGCCGGCGGGTCGGGACGCTAGCCTGAGGATGCCATTTGAACCGCGAGAACAGAGGAACTTCCACATGCGCGCATCGTTCGAACGCCCCAAGGTGAAGCCGCCGTTGCACTTCGACGTGACCGTCGAGATCCCCAAGGGCACCAAGAACAAGTTCGAGATGGACCACCACAACGGTCGCATCCGCCTCGACCGCACGCTGTTCACCGCGACGGCGTACCCGAACGACTACGGCTTCATCGAGGGCACCCTCGGCGAGGACGGCGACCCGCTCGACGCGATGGTGCTGCTGCCCGAGGCGACGTTCCCCGGCTGCCTCATCGAGTGCCGCGCCATCGGCATGTTCCGCATGCAGGACGAGATGGGCGGCGACGACAAGCTGCTGTGCGTGCCGGTCGCCGACCTGCGACAGAACAACATCCGCAACCTCACCGACATCCCCGACCTGACGCTGCTCGAGATCGAGCACTTCTTCAGCGTCTACAAGGACCTCGAGCCCGGCAAGTCGGTCGAGGGCGCCGTGTGGACCGGCCGGGCCGAGGCTGAGGCCGAGGTCCGCAAGTCGTGGGAGCGCGCTCGCGGCACCGAACACGAGAACGAGTTCACCCCACCCCCCGGCGGTGACGCCAAGGACACGGTGGGTGGCCTCCACGACGACAAGTTCGGCGGCACCCACGCCGACGAGTGACGTGCGCCGCCACCCCACCCACCGGTTCGCGCACCTGAGCGACCCGCACGTCACGGGCGACGGCTCGCCCGTGGGTGGGGTGGTGGACGCCCGCGCCCAGCTCGCGCGCGCCCTCGAGGTCCTGACCTCGTGGAACGCGGGCTGCGACGCGTGGGTCATCTCCGGTGACCTGTCCGACGACGGGTCGGTCGCCTCCTACACGTGGCTGCGCGACACCGTGCTGGACGCCGCGGGCTCGGTCGGCGTCCCCGTGGTCTGGGCGACCGGGAACCACGACGACAACGCCAACTTCCGGGTCGGGGTCCTCGGCGAATCCGCCGACCCCGGGCCGGTGGACTCCGCCACCGATGTCAACGGCGTGCGTGTGCTGGTGGTCGACTCCAACGTCCCCGGGACGCCGGCCGGCACGGTTTCGGCCGACTCGCTCGCCTGGCTCCGTGACCGCTTGGCCGAGCCCGCCGCGTCCGGGCTGGGGACGATGCTGGTGGTGCACCACTCGCCCCTCCCCCCGCTGCAGGACGCCGCCTGGCGCTGGCCGCTGACCAACCCCGACGCCCTGGCCGACGTGGTGCGCGGCAGCGACGTGCGCGCCGTGTTGTCGGGGCACTTCCACCACAGCGCGTTCGGCACGTGGGCCGGGGTCGGGGCCGGCATCGCCCCGTCGCTGGCGTACACCCAGGACGTCACGGTCGGCCGCGACCTGCGCGGCCAGTTCGCCAACACCGGTTTCTGCTTGGTGGAGCTCCACGACGACGTGGTCACCCACACCGTGGTGCCGCTCGACCGGGGCAAGGGCGTCCACCGGCCCATCGCCGCCGACCTCTGACTCAGATGTCGCCCTCGAGCAGGTAGGCGACCCCGCTCGCGCCGCCGCCGGGCCGCACCTCGAGCGTCACGTCGTGGGTGCCTGCGTCAAAGGTGGCGTCCTCGAAGGTCGCCACCGCCTCGAAACAGGGTGTCGTGCCGGTGAACCGTTCCACACCGTCCACCAGCAGCGTCACCGCCACTTGCCCGTCGTGCGTCGTGCACAGCACGTGCACCGACACGACCTGCCCCACGAAGGAGTGGGTCGCGCTCGCGTTGAGGGCGGCGGCTCCGTCGAAGGTGCTGCGCACGATCTCGTTCGGCAGCGGCGGCGGGATGGTGGGCAGCGGGTTGGGCGTCCCGGAGGGCGTCGGCGTGGGGCTCGCCGTGACGGTGGCCGGTGCCGAGGCCGGGGCGGCCGCCGAGGGGTCGGGGTCGGCGGGAGCGGATGGCACCGCCGGGGTCGAGCAGCCGGCAAGCAGGATCCCGGCCACGACCACCGGGGTCACCATGCGATCCATGCCGCCCATTGTGCAGTGGCGGCCCTGGCGGCAGGTCATGTCGGCGGTCGCGGCAGGTCACGAGTTCGTCACGGGGCTTGACTGTCCAGCGTTCAACCAGCACGATACGGATACCTGAATCACTATTCATGTTTTGTGATTCGCCCCGCTCGTGAAGGGATCCCCATGCGGACACAGAAGTTCCTCGTCGCCGGTGCGGCCGCGCTGGCACTGACGCTCAGCGCCTGCGCGCCGAACGCGGCCGCGCCCGCACCCGCCCCCGGCACCGCCGGCGCCACCGGTGGCGCCGCCGCCAACACCACGCCGGTCAAGGTCGACATCATCTACTCCAAGACCGGCCCGCTCGCCGCCTACGGCGAGACGTTCTACCAGGGCTTCCAGGCCGGCCTCGACCACGCCACCGACGGCACGGGCGAGGTCGACGGCCGCAAGCTCGACATCACCTACACCGACGACGCGGGCAACGCCGACAAGGCCGTCGCCGCGGCAAAGGACTCGATCGGCAACGGCACCAAGATCATCGGCGGCACGGTCGTCTCCGGTGTGGCGCTCAAGCTGGCCGAGCAGGCCGAGCAGAACAAGGTGCTCTACATCAGCGGCCCGGCGGCGACGGACGCCGTGACCGGCATCAACAAGTACACCTTCCGCTCCGGCCGCCAGTCGCTGCAGGACGTGGCCACGGCCGCCGACGGCATCGAGTCGGGCTCGAAGGTGACCGTGTTCGCCCAGAACAACGCGTTCGGCCAGGGCAACGTGGCCGCCGTGAAGGCGATCTTGGGCGCGAAGGGCGCCGAGGTCACCGAGGTGCTGGCGCAGGAGGACTCCACCGACCTGACCCCCGACGCGCTGAAGGTCAAGGAGGGCAACCCCGACCTCGTCTTCGTCGCGTGGGCCGGTGCCACCTCCGGCAAGATGTGGGAGGCGCTCGCGCAGCAGGGCGTCCTCGACTCGACCACGGTCGTCACCGGCCTGGGCGACCGGGGCACCTACGGTGCCTACGGCGAGGCGTCCGAGAAGGTCACCTTCCTGAACCACTACTTCCCGGGTGCCGCGGGCAACGACGTCGAGGAGGCCATGATCGAGTCCGTCGAGGCGGCGGGCGGACAGGCCGACCTGTTCACCCCCGACGGCTTCGTCGCGGCGCAGATGATCGTCCACGCGGTCAAGGAGGGCGGCGGTGACGACGTCGACGCGATGGTCGCCGCGCTCGAGGGCTGGGAGTTCGACGCCCCCAAGGGCAAGCAGCAGGTCCGCGCGTCCGACCACGCGATGATCCAGCCGATGTTCCAGGTGAAGCTGACCAAGGACGGCGACAACTGGAAGCCCGAGCTCGTCAACACCCTCGACGGTGCCGCCGTGGCGCCGCCGGAGAAGTGACGGGGCTGAGCCTGTGACGCACGAGACGACTGCGGTGCCGGCCGTCGAGGCCCGGGGCCTCGGCTGGCAGGTGGGCGGGGCGCGCATCGTGAAGGGCGTGTCCTTCACGGTGGCCCCCGGGGAGATGGTGGGCGTGATCGGCCCGAACGGCGCGGGGAAGACCTCGCTGTTCAACCTGGTCAGCGGCATCAACCCCGTCACCACCGGGCAGGTACTCCTCAACGGGACAGACGTGACCCATGCCCCGATCGCGGCACGTGCCCGCGCCGGGCTGGGCCGGACGTTCCAGACGTCGAGCCTGTTCCCGCAGCTGTCCGTGCACGAGAACGTCCGGTTGGCCGCCCAGTCCCGGATGGGCGGCAACCTCTCCATCCTGAGGTTCCCGCACCGCGGCGACGAGGCCTCCCGGGAGGCGAACGGGCACCTCGACCGGGTGCACCTCGCCGCCCGGGACGCCGTCGCGGGCGACCTCTCCCACGGCGACAAGCGCAAGCTCGAGATCGCCGTGCTCCTCGCGCAGGACCCCTCGGTGATCCTGCTCGACGAGCCGATGGCCGGCGTCGCCCACGCGGACGTGCCCGGCCTCACCGAGGTCATCCGCGACCTGAACACCCTCGGCAAGACGGTGATGATCGTCGAGCACCACCTCGAGGTGGTCCTCGGCCTGGTCACGCGGGTCGCCGTCATGCACCAGGGCGAGCTGCTCGCCTTCGACACCCCGGAGACGATCATGGCCAACCCGACCGTCCAGTCGGCCTACCTGGGCGACATCGCATGAGCGCGCTGCTGACGGTGAAGAACCTGCGCGCCACGGTGGCCGGCCAGCAGGTCGTCGAGGACGTCTCCTTCGAGGTCCCCGCGACCGGCGTCACCGCCGTGCTGGGCCGCAACGGCGTGGGCAAGTCGTCCACGCTCAAGGGCATCCTCGGCCTGTACGACCGCACCGGAGAGGTGACCTTCGACGGCGCCCGCATCGATCGGGAACCGACCCACCGCATCGTCCAGTCCGGCATCGCCTACGTGCCCGAGGACCGCGAGGTCTTCACCATGCTGACGGTCGAGGAGAACCTCACCCTCGCCGCCCGCCAGGCCCAGCCGAGGTGGGACTTCGTGCACGCCCTGTTCCCCGAGCTGGCCCAGCGGGCCAAGCAGCGCGCGGGCACGCTCTCGGGCGGCCAGCAGCAGATGGTCTCGCTGGCGCGCGCCCTCATCAACGACAACCGCCTGCTCATGGTCGACGAGCCCACCAAGGGCCTCGCCCCCAAGATCGTCAACGAGGTCGGCGAGGCCCTGGCCGAGGCCTCCACGTCGGTGCCGATCCTGCTGGTGGAGCAGAACCTCAAGGTCATCAAGCGCCTGGCCGACCGCGTCGTCGTCATCGACGCCGGACGCGTCGTCCACACCGGCCCGGCCGGCGAGCTGCTCGACGACCCCGACCGCATCCAGCGCCTGCTGGGGGTCTCGACCGAGGCCCACGACACCCGGGAGGCCCACCCGTGAGCACCTTCGTCCTGCTCCTCATCACCGGACTCGGACTGGGGGCGCTGTACTTCCTCATCGCCTCCGGCCTGTCGCTCATCTACGGCCTGATGGGGGTGCTGAACTTCGCCCACGGCTCGTTCCTCACCCTGGCCGCCTTCGCCGGCTTCGAGGTCGGACGCCGCGTCGGCATCTCCACGTGGACCGGCCTGTTCCTCTCCCTGCTCGTCGGGGCCGTGGTGGGCGCGGTGTTCGCCGCCCTCACCGAACTGCTGCTGATCAGGCCGCTGTACAAGCGCCACATCGAGCAGGTGCTGGTCACGGTCGGCCTCTCGCTGGCCACCGTCGCCCTGTTCGAGGGCATCTGGGGCCCCGACCCGATCTTCATGCAGGCCTCCGGCTGGATGCGCCAGACCACCGACATCCTCGGTGCGCCGATCCCCAACGACCGGTTCGTCTCCATCGCCGCGGCCCTCCTCGTGCTGGGCGGGCTGGTGCTGTTCCTCAACAAGACCCGCTATGGCCTCATCATCCGCGCCGGCGTCGAGAACCGCGCCATGGTCACCGCCCTGGGCATCGACGTCCGCAAGGCGTTCACCCTGGTGTTCACCATCGGTGGTGTGGCGGCCGGCATCGGCGGCGTCCTCGCCTCGCACTACTTCGGCTACGTCTCGCCGCTGCTGGGCGGGAGCCTGCTGATCTTCGCGTTCATCGTCACGGTCATCGGCGGCATGGGCTCGCTGGCCGGCGCCGCGATCGCCTCGGTGCTCGTGGCCGTGCTGCAGCAGTTCGCCAACTTCTACCTCGGCGTCGGCGACCTCATCGTCGTGCTGCTGCTCGCCGTCGTCCTGCTCGTCCGGCCGCAGGGCCTCCTCGGAAAGGCCGCCGCATGACCGACAAGCTCTCCGGCCGCTGGGGCTACGTGATCGGCGCCGCCGTCGTGCTGCTGCTGGTGTTCCTGCCGCTGCTGAACATCCCCGGCCTGGGCATCCTGCCCGGCCCCACCTACACCGCGGGCAGCATGCACCTGATGGCCTTCACCATGCTGATGGTCGCGCTCGCCCTCACCTACCACCTGCTGTTCGGCGTCGCCGGGTTGCTCTCGTTCGGCCACGCGCTGTACTTCTCGGTCGGCGTGTACGGGCTGGCGATCGTGATGGACCGCACCGACATCCCGCTGGTCCCGGCCGCGCTGTTGGTCATCGTGATCGGCATCGCCGTGGCGAACGTGCTGGGTGCGATCAGCCTGCGCGTCTCGGGCATCAGCTTCGCCATGGTCACCCTGGCGTTCGCCCAGGCCGCCAACGTGCTCGTCCGCCGCAACCCCGGCCGGGTCACCGGCGGCGACGAGGGCCTGTCGCTGCGGACCGCCCACGTGCCCGACTTCCTGGTGGGCGTCGTGAACACCCGCAACCTCTACTGGGTGGCGCTGGCCGTCCTCGTGGTGGTGTACCTGATCACCGTCTGGCTCGAGAACTCCCGGCTGGGCCACTCGGTCGCCGCCGTCCGCGAGAACGAGACCCGCGTGCGCGTGCTGGGCGGGCGTCCCTACCTGGTCAAGCTGATCACCTTCGCCGTCGCCGGCACCCTCGCGACGTTCGTCGGCATCGTCTACCTGCTGCTGCAGTCGGGCGCCTCGCACACCGCGACCGGCACCGAGTTCACGCTGTCGCTGCTGGTCATGGTCGTGCTGGGTGGCGTCGGCAAGCGCTGGGGCGCGATCCTCGGTGCCGTGGTGTACACGCTGCTCGACCAGCGCTTGGTCGCCCTGGCCCAGTCGCCGGTGATCGCGAACCTGCCGCCGTTCCTGCACATCCCGCTCTCGGAGCCGATGTTCCTGCTCGGTACCCTGTTCATCCTGGTGGTGATCTTCCTGCCCGGCGGCCTCACCAGCGCCTTGGAGCGGGTCACTCGCCGCCGCACCCAGACCGTCCCGCACCGCGTCCTCGAGGACGTCACATGACCGGCCCCGGCAACCACACGCTGGGTCGCTGGGTGTCCGAACGGGCCCGGCTGACCCCCGACAAGGTGGCGCTCGACGACCGCGGCGTCTGCCTGCCGTACGCCACCCTGGCCCTGCGCATCGAGCGGTTCACCGCCGCCCTCCGCACCGCGGGCCACCGGCCCGGTGACCGCGTGGCGACCCTGACCGGCAACTCCGCCGACCACGTCGCCCTGCTGTTCGCCTGCGCCGAGCTCGGCCTGGCCCTCGTCCCGCTGTCGTGGCGGCTCACCCCGCACGAGCTGGCCGCCCAGCTCACCGTCGCCGACCCGGTCCTGACGATCAGCGAACCCGAGCACGGCCGCACGCTGGCCTCGGCCCTCGACCGCCTCCCCGACCCGCCGCCCCACGTCGACTTCGCCGACCTGGACGCCCCGCTCCCCCGCCGCGACCACCGCAGCCCCGCCCAGCCCGAGCGCGCGGCGTCCGACGACGACGCCCTGCTGGTGCTGTTCACCTCGGGCAGCACGGGGACGCCGAAGGCCGCGGTCCTCACGCAGGCCAACTGCCACTGGACGAACCTCGTCTTCGGGCGGACCGTCCCCCTGACCGCCGACGACGTCGTGCTGTCGGTGCTCCCGCAGTTCCACGCGGGCGGCTGGAACATCCAGCTGCTGCTGGGGCTCTGGATGGGCGCCACCGTCGTTCTCGAGCGGGCCTTCGACCCGCGCCGTGCCCTGCACCTGATCGAGCAGCGCCGGGTGACGACGATGATGGGCGTCCCGACGCACTACCTGATGATGGCCGAGCAGCGCCGGTTCGCCGCCGCAGACCTGTCGTCGCTGCGCACCATCGTGGTGGGCGGCGCCCCCATGCCGCTGCCGCTGCTGCGCACCTGGCACGCCCGGGGCGTCCGGCTGACGCAGGGGTACGGGCTCACCGAGGCCGGCCCCAACGTGTTGTGCCTGCCCGCCGAGCTCGCCTTCACGCGCGCCGGGTCGGCCGGGGTGCCGTACCCGCACGTCGAGTGCGCGGTCGCCGACCCCGACACCGGCGAGGAGCTCGACGGCGCGGCGACCGGCGAGTTGCTCGTCCGCGGCCCGTCGGTCTTCGCCGGCTACCTCGGGGACGCCGAGGCCACCGCCCGCAGCCTGCGCGGCGGCTGGCTGCACACCGGTGACCTCGTGCACCGCGACGCCGAGGGCTTCTTCCAGGTGCTCGACCGGATCGACGACCTGTACATCACCTCCGGGGAGAACGTGTCCCCCGTCGAGGTGGAGCAGGCGCTGCTCGCCCACCCGGCTGTGGCGCAGGCCGGCGTGGTGGGCGTCCCCGACGAGCGCCGCGGCGAGGTCGGGCTGGCGTTCGTCGTGCGGCGTCCGGGCGTGGCCGTCGACGAGGTGGCCCTGATCGAGCACTGCCGCGAACGGCTGGCCCGGTTCAAGGTGCCCGCCGAGGTGCGCTTCGCCGAGCAACTGCCCCAGGCGTCGCTGGAGAAGGTGCGACGGGCAGCCCTGCGCGCAAGGGTGGAGTCATGAGCAGCGCACCCCGCACCGCGCGCGGCCGCCGCACGCGCGAGCGGATCCTGGAGTCGGCGCTCAAGGAGTTCGGCAAGGTCGGCTACCACGACGCCTCGATCGTCCGGATCACCGAGGGTGCCGGCGTGGCCATGGGCACCTTCTACCTCTACTTCGAGGGCAAGCTCGAGGTCTTCAACGAGCTCGTCGAGGACCTCAACCGGCGCATGCGCCACCGCATGACCCAGGCCATCGCCGAGGCCCCCGACCGGCTGGCGGCCGAGCGGGCGGGCTTCCGGGCGTTCTTCGAGTTCACCACGGAGTACCCGCAGCTGTACCGGATCATTCGGCAGGCCGAGTTCGTCTCCCCCGACGCCATGCACCTGCACTACGGGCGCATCGTCGAGGGCTACCGCCGGGCCCTGGCCACGGCGTCCCACGACGGCGAGATCGCCCCCATCGACCCCGAGGTGGCCGCCTGGGCGCTCATGGGCATCGGCGAGATCATCGGCATGCGCTGGATCCTGTGGCAGGAGAAGGGCGACGACGGGGCCCCGCCGATTCCCGAGGACGTGTTCGAGCACACGATGGACTTCATCACCCGCGCGCTGCGACCCGATGCACCGGTCGCGCCTGTCGAGACCCAGGAGTAGGCATGTTCCGAGAATTCGATGCCGCCAACGGCCTGCACGCCGGCCTCTGGGAGCCGGAGGGCGCCACGGCGACCATCCTGGCCATCCACGGCATCACGTCGTCGCACCGGGCCTGGGCCCCCCTGGCCCGGCACCTGCCCGACGTGCGCGTCATCGCCCCCGACCTGCGCGGGCGCGGCGGGTCACGCGGCTTGGGTGGCCCGTACGGCATGGCCCGGCACGCCGACGACGTCGCCGCGCTCCTGGACGAGCTCGGCGTGGACCGTTGCGTGGCGGTGGGCCACTCGATGGGCGGGTACGTCGCGGTGACCCTGGCCCACCGCCACCCCGGACGCGTCTCGCGTCTGGTGCTCGTCGACGGTGGCCTGCCGCTGAGGGGCGACCCCTCCCTCGACCCCGAGGAGTCGCTGCGCCGCACGCTGGGCCCGGCGGCCGAGCGACTGTCGCGCACCTTCGCCTCGCCCGAGGAGTACCGCGACTTCTGGCGGGCACACCCCTCCTTCGCCGACTGGACGCCCGACATCGAGTCCTACGTCGACTACGACCTGGTCCGGGGCGAGTCAGGGCTGCACCCGGCGACGTCGTACGAGGCGATGGCGGCTGACTCTCGCGACCTGGTCACCCCGCGCAACGACGCCGTGCTGGCCCTGCGCGACCTCACCGTGGACGCCACCTTCCTGCGCGCCGAGCGCGGCATGGTCGACGAGCCCGGCGGGCTCTTCCCCGCCGACTGGGTCGACGAGCAGGTCGCCCGCCAGCCGCGGGTGGGCGTCGTCGAGGTGCCCGACGTGAACCACTACACGATCACGCTCTCCGACCCCGGCGCGGCCGCCGTCGCCGACGCCGTGCGCGAGGCCCTGGCGACCGCTGCTCGAACTGCCCCCGCACGCGAGGGCTGACGCCCTAGAGTGCCCCGCATGTCCGCGGCCAGCAAGCACACCCACCTGGTCTGGCTCGTCGCGGGCCTCGTCCTGGTCGGGTTCGTGCTGCGGGCCCCCCTGTCGAGCGTGGGCCCCGTGCTCCCGGGCATCAGCGAGGACCTCGGGCTGTCGTCGGCGGAGGCCGGCCTGTCGGGGACGATCCCGCTGGTGGTCTTCGCCGTGCTGGCCCTGGCCACGCCGTTCCTCGTCTCCCGGTTCGGCCCCGAACGGACGGCCGGTGGCGCGGTCCTCATCCTGTTCGCCGCGATCCTGGTCCGCTCGGTGGGTGGCGTCCCGGGCTTCTTCCTGGGCACCACGCTGGTC
The DNA here is from genome assembly GCA_012838755.1 of Propionibacterium sp. Lineage (GTDB taxonomy): Bacteria > Actinomycetota > Actinomycetes > Propionibacteriales > Propionibacteriaceae > Propioniciclava. The sequence goes on from DUOQ01000214.1 coordinate 13,330, forward strand.
GGTGTGGGCATCGCCGTGACGAACGTCGTCATCCCCGGCGTGGTGCGCGAGCGCTTCCCCGAGCGCATCCCGACGCTGTCGTCGATGAACGTGGTCGTGATGAACCTCGGCGCCGCCGTGGGCTCGGCCACCGCCCTCCCGCTCGCCCGCGAGGGCGGCCTCGGCTGGCCCGGGGCGCTCGCTCTGTGGGCGATCCCGACCTTCATCGCCGTCGCCGTCTGGACGCTGGCCGCGAAGGCCGTCCTGCGCGACGACCGCGGACGCCAGCGCGTCCGGACCGCCCCCACCGGCATGGACCGGGTGATCCGCCGGGTCAGCACCTGGCAGCTCGGCGTCCTGTTCGGGTCGCAGTCGGCGGGCATCTACACCCTGCTCACCTGGCTGGCCACCATCGCCCGCTCCCACGGCGTGGACGCCGCCACCGCCGGCCTGATGGTCGGCGCCATCAGCGCGTTGGGCATCATCGGCGCCCTCGGGGTGGGGCCACTCGTGCAGCGCGGCCACCTGCGCGAGAGCTTCCTCACGGCGACGGCGTTCTACACCCTCGGCCTGCTGCTGGTCGGGGTCAGCGCGCCCCTCGCCATCGTCGGGACCGTCCTGTGCGGCCTGGCCCAGGGAGCCTGCTTCTCCATGGTGCTGACGGTGATCAGCCGGCAGGCCGACCCCGCCGACGTGCCGGCCACCTCGGCGCTGGTCCAGAGCGTCGGCTACGTGGTGGCGTGCATCGCGCCCGTGGTCGCGGGCGCCCTGTTCGACGTGTCCGGCACCTGGTGGCCCGCCGTCCTGCTCGTCGCGGCGCTGATGGCGCTGTCGGGGGTCATGGGGTTCCTGCTGATGCGGCGTCCACCCGCGTAGGCTCACCCCATGGCAGGGGATCTCGCGACGCAGGAGCTGGCGGCCCTGCCCAAGGCCCACCTGCACCTGCACTTCACCGGGTCGTTGAGCGTGCCGACCCTGGTCGCGCTGGCCGAGGCCCGCGACATCGAACTCCCCGAGCAGCTGGTCGACTCGATCGCCCTCGACGTGCCCGCCGACAAGCGCGGCTGGTACCGCTTCCAGCGCTTCTACGACATCGCCCGCGCCGCCGTGCAGGGTGAGGACGCCCTCCGCACCGTCGTCCGCTCCGCCGCGGCCGAGGACGCCGCCGAGGGGTCGCGCCGCCTCGAGCTGCAGGTCGACCCCACCTCGTACGCGAACTCGGTGGGCGGGCTCCAGCCGGCGCTGGAGATCATCTGCGACGAGGCCCTGTCCGCGTCGCGCGCGACCGGGGTCCAGGTCGGGATCGTCGTCGCGGCGTCCCGGATCCGCCACCCCTTCGATGCCCGCACCCTGGCGCGCCTGGCCGCCCGGCACGCCGGCCAGGGCCCGGGCGAGGTGTGCGCGTTCGGGCTGAACAACAACGAGTGGGAGGGCGACACCGCGGAGTGGGACGGCGCCTTCCGCATCGCCCGGCGCGCGGGGCTCCCCGGGGTGCCGCACGGCGGCGAACTGCGCGGGCCGGGACACCTGGCCGAGGTCGTCGAGCACCTCGAACCGACCCGGATCGGCCATGGGGTGCGCGCGGTCGAGGACCCCGAACTGCTGGGCCGGCTGGTCGACGCGGGCGTGGCGTTCGAGGTCTGTCCGGCGTCCAATGTGCAGCTCGGCGTCTACCCGACCCTGGCCGACGTGCCGCTCACCACGCTGCTGGACGCCGGCGCGAGGATCGCGCTGGGTGCGGACGACCCGCTGCTGTTCCTGTCACGGCTGGTCGACCAGTACCGGACGGCCCGCGACATCCACGGCCTGACCGACCGCGGGCTCGCCGGGCTGGCGAGGTCGTCGATCGAGGCGTCCTTCGCGGCGGACTCCGACAAGGCGCAGTGGCTCGCCGAGGTGGACGCCTGGCTGGCCGCCCGGCTCAGCCCAGGGCCGCGTCGATCTTCTGGCGGTACGCCTGCGGCGACTGGGCACCCATGAGGGTCTCGACCGACTTGCCGTCCTTGAGCAGGACCACCAACGGGATGCTCTGCACCTTGAACTGGTAGGACACGTCCGGGTTGTCGTCGACGTTGACCTTGACCACCTTGACGCGCCCGGCGTACTCGGTGGCGACCTTCTCGAGGATCGGGGCGATCATCCGGCACGGCCCGCACCACGGCGCCCACAGGTCGAGGACGACCAGCAGGGACGTGTCGACCGCCTCGTCGAAGGTCCTGTCCCCGGCATCGACCAACCACGGCAGCGCCTGCTTGCACGAGGCGCACCGCGGATGCCCCTGCGCCGCCACCGGAACCCGATTCTTCGTGCCGCACGCGGTACACGCGACCACCTTTGCCATGCCTCCAGCCTAGGCCCACCACCCGCTCGTGACCTGATCGTGACCTTGGAATGTGGGCGGAACCAGACACCTGTTCGTAAAATTTCGGACCGGGCTGGGAGCCTTGGGGCATGGCAGAACTCGTGTTGACGAGCGTGGCGGACGCCGCCGCGGCACTCGACCACGCCACCAGCCAGGTCAGGGCCGGCGAGGTCGCCCAATGCCTGGCCATCGCCGCCCTGTGTGACCTCCCTCAGGTCGACGAGACGGTGCTGGTCGACGGCTGTGAGCGCTGGGTAACCACCCGACCCCTCGAACCCGACCCGGCAGCCGATCCCGCAGCACCACCCGACCCCGGGGAGCGACAGACACCCCTCCCCTGGGTGGCCTGACCCGCGACACACCTGCCGAACCCGCTCCCACCTCCTCGGGGAGCGGGCAACCGGCCTGCCCACCGGAATAGCCATCCCCGCGCGGGGGTTCTCCCAGGGTGAAGGCATTCGGATTCCTCAGCTTCGGCCACTACGCCAACGGCGACCCGCGACACGGCCCCGACGCCAGGGGCATGCTCAAGGACGCCCTCGAGATCGCCCGGGGCGCGGACGAGCTCGGCGTGAACGGCGCCTACTTCCGGGTGCACCACTTCGCCCGGCAGGCGGCGGCGCCCGTGCCGCTGCTGGCCGCGATCGCCGGCAGCACCGAGCGCATCGAGGTCGGCACCGGCGTGATCGACATGCGCTA
>DUOQ01000215.1 GCA_012838755.1 Propionibacterium sp.
GCGTAGCGTTAGAGATCAGCGGCGATCACGGCAGGAAGCCGGATCTGAACTCGCTGGATGCTGTCGGCGTCGACCAGTGCGGGACGCGAACGCCCGAAGTGTGGGCTGGGGAAGTCAATCTCACCCATATCGGAGAAAACCTTTGGGGCTGGTGCACGAGTAGGTGACATCTGATATGGCTTGCCCTGCCGGGGCGGCCTGGAAGGATGTTGCTGTGCCCAAGCCCTACCCCCAGGAGTTCCGCGACGACGTTGTCCGCGTCGCCCAGAACCGTGAAGACGGTGTGACGCTCGAGCAGATCGCCGCCGACTTCGGTATCCATCCCATGACGTTGCAAAAATGGATTCGCAAGACCGACGTCGAGGCCGGGATCAAGTCCGGCACAAACGCGGCGGCATCCCAGGAACTGCGCGAGGCCAAGCGGCGTGTGCGCCTGCTGGAGCAGGAGAACGAGGTTCTGCGCCGCGCTGCTGCCTACCTGTCCCAGGCGAATCTGCCGGGAAAAGGTGGTACCCGCTCGTGAACGAGCTCGCCGCTGACGGCATCCCCGTCACGGTGGCGTGCCGGGTACTTGGAATAGCTCGTCAGCCCTACTACCGATGGCTCAAGAACCCGGTCACCGATGCCGAGCTCGCCGAGGCATACCGCGCCAACGCCCTGTTCGACGCCCACCGCGAAGACCCAGAGTTCGGATACCGCTACCTCGCCGACGAAGCCGAGACCGCAGGCGAGAAGATGTGCCGGCGGACCGCCTGGCGGATCTGCTCTGTCGGCGGCTGGACCAGCGCCATCAGCAAGAATGGCCGCGGCAAGCATCGCAAGGCAGGCCCGCCCGTGCACGACGATCTCGTCGAGCGAGACTTCACCGCGGTCGGCCCCAACGAGCTGTGGCTGACCGACATCACCGAGCACTGGACGGGCGAAGGCAAGCTGTACCTGTGCGCGATCAAGGACGTCTATTCGGGCCGCATCGTCGGGTACTCGATCGATTCGAGGATGAAGTCCCGCCTGGCCGTGGCCGCACTGAGCAGCGCCGTCGCCAGGCGAGGCGACGTGAGCGGCTGCGTCCTACACAGCGATAGAGGGTCGCAATTTCGCTCGAAGAAGATGCAGAAGGCCATCACCCGGCACGGCATGCTCGGGTCGATGGGAAGGGTCGGCGCTGCTGGGGACAACGCGGCGATGGAGAGCTTCTTCTCGCTGCTGCAGAACAACGTTCTCGACCGTCGATCCTGGGCCACCAGGGACGAGCTCCGGGCCGCCGTCGTGCACTGGATCGAACGCACTTACCACCGCCGCAGACGACAGGATCGGCTCGGCAGATTGACCCCCATCGAATTCGAGACCATCATCAACCACGAGGCCCCTCAGGCCGCGTGACTAACCGTGTCACCTAACCGTGCATCAGGCCCCGACGACACCGCCGACAATCCACCACGTCCGAGACTTCTTCGACTCGGATTGTCCGGTCGGTGTCCAAGGTCCAGTCATACCGTGCCTTTCGTCGGTAAGGGTCTTCATATCAGCCTTGTGAACAGCACTCACGCGGATTCACGAAATGCATATCGACCCCCGGCCCCATCCGAGGGCGCCCCTAGAATCCGACGGTCAGCAAACCCAGCCGGCAAGGCATCTCGCTAACGGGGAGAGAGAAGACGACTAGGGGAGCGGGGCAAGGAGTCAGGTACCCCTACCCCCTCAATATTTCTGGACCCGAGTTGTGGTTGTGGCGGTCCGCGGCCCGGTGCTGAGATACCGTCCCGGATGTAAGCACCGCTCAACTCTGGAGGCTGTAATGCTCGCTTGGCTGTTGCAAGACCCGAAGCCGTTCCCGTTCCTGCCGGGGACGCGTGAAGAGCAGTTAGGGGTGCTGTACGGCGCGTTCGGTTCAGTACTTCCGCCCCTGCCCTGAGCCGTTTCGGAGGCTATAGATTCCCCGCTTCGGCCTTGATTGTTGAGACCGCGACGTTCATGTTCATCCCCGCGAGTCCGCACATGACGTTCTGCTTGTTGACGCCGCAGCGCAGGTCTGCGAAGGACTCGTGTTCCGTCTCGAAGGATGCGAGCGCGTTCCGCAGACTGGCCGGGGCGTCCGGCATAGCCGCGTCGATCTGCGTGACCCGGCTGTAGTTGCCGTAATGGCATACCGAGTCATGGGCGTCGCAGGTAGTGAGTTCGGCAGCGAGTTCTTGCACCTGCGCCACCTGGTCGCTGCCTGCTTGTTCCTCGTCGAGTGCGGTCGAGATGTCGTCGCTGAATAGAATCGCGCCGAGCGCGAAGAATCCGATGATACCGACGATGATTCCGACGAAGATGCCGGCACCGAATGATGCCCAAGACCAGCGGGTATGCTCCCGTTTCGGTTCCTGCGTTGAGAACGGCTGGCTCATCTCTGATTCTCCTTTATTTGGCTGACATTCTTGCGCACTGCACGCGCCGCACGCACGGAACGGTTAAAAGAGGTAACCGCTAACCCATCGGACCCCTACGGGGGCTGGTTGCTGATCCCCTTCCCCAGAGTTTGCCCGGTCACCATGTCGGCATAGACCATCTGCCCACGAC
>DUOQ01000216.1 GCA_012838755.1 Propionibacterium sp.
GCGCGCTCGCGGTCGATCTCGGTGATCGGGGTGTCGGTGGAATCGCTCATACCACGAGTCTTCCACGACACCGCCTTTCCCGCGCCGTGCTCGTCCCGGACACCCCTACAGTGACCAGCTTCACTCGCCCCGTGCCACCTGCGGACTCGACGGGGTTTCACCACCCGTTTCGCCGGTACGGATGTTCACGCGGGTAAGGATGACCTACGGTGGGAGATGCTTATGAGCCCAGGAGAACGAGAAGTACCCCGTACCCATCCTTCCCCCGAGAACGCCGGTGAGACTCCGGTGTTCCGCGAGCCGACCGCGGCCGACGGCCAGCGGATGTGGGAGATCGCCCGCGACAGCGGCGTCCTGGACCTCAACTCCTCGTACGCCTACGTGTTGTGGGGCGCCGAGTTCGCCGGCTCGTCCGTGGTGGTCGAGTCCGAGGGCCGGGTCGTCGGCTTCGTCACCGGCTTCCTCCGGCCGTCCGAGCCGGACTCGATCTTCGTCTGGCAGGTCGGCGTGGACGCCGACCAGCGGGGCAAGGGCCTGGCGGCCCGCATGCTCCACGCGCTGCTCGACCGGCTGGCCGAGCGCGGGGTGGTGAGACTGCGCACCACCATCAGCCCGGACAACGAGGCCTCGCAGCGCACCTTCGGTGCCGTCGCCCGCGACCGGGGCATGACCCTGAGCAGCGAGGACTACCTCTCCGCCGACCTCCTGGGGGAGGGCCACGAGCCCGAGGACCTCTACACCATCGCGTGACCCCGGCGGGTCACCCCGAATTTCCACCGATATACGGAAGTGATCACAATGACCGTCCCCACCAACGACGCCTCCATGGATCCCACCATCGAGATCAACGGAACCCCGGACGACAGCACGGACACCACGATCTTCACCGAGCGTGAGTCCGAGGTGCGCAGCTACTCGCGCAACTGGCCGGTGGTGTTCGACACGGCGAAGGGCGCCACCCTCAAGACCGTCGACGGCGAGGAGTACCTCGACTTCTTCGGCGGCGCCGGCGCCCTGAACTACGGCCACAACGACGAGGGCATGAAGACCGCGCTGCTCGACTACATCGCGCGCGACGGCATCAGCCACTCGCTCGACAAGTTCACCGTGGCCAAGCGCCGCTTCCTCGAGACGTTCACCTCGACGATCCTCGAGCCGCGCGGCCTGGACTACAAGGTCATGTTCCCCGGGCCCACCGGCACCAACGCCGTCGAGTCGGCCCTCAAGCTGGCCCGCAAGGTGACCGGCCGCGAGGCCGTGCTCAACTTCACCAACTCCTTCCACGGCATGACCCTCGGGTCGCTCTCGGTGACCGGCAACTCGATGAAGCGCGCCGGCGCCGGCGTCCCGCTGGTGCACGCCACGCCGATGCCGTACGACAACTACTTCGGCGGCGTCACCGAGGACTTCCAGTGGATGGAGCGCGTCCTCGAGGACTCGGGCTCGGGCATGAACCGCCCGGCCGCCGTCATCGTGGAGTGCGTCCAGGGCGAGGGCGGCATCAACGCTGCGCGCGCCGAGTGGCTGCAGGCGCTGCGCGAGCTGTGCGACCGCCACGACATCCTGCTCATCGTGGACGACGTCCAGATGGGGTGCGGCCGCACCGGCGAGTTCTTCTCCTTCGAGTTCGCGGGCATCAAGCCGGACATCGTCACGCTGTCCAAGTCGATCGGCGGCTACGGCCTGCCGCTCGCGCTCACCCTGTTCCGCTCCGACCTCGACGAGTGGACCCCGGGCGAGCACAACGGCACGTTCCGCGGCAACAACCTCGCCTTTGTGACCGCCGAGGTCGCGCTGCGCACGTTCTGGAAGGACGACGCCCTCCAGCTGCGCACCCTCGAGAACGGCCGCGTCCTGCGCGAGAAGTTCGCGCCGCTGGTCTACAAGTACCCGGACCAGCTCGAGCTGCGCGGCCGCGGCATGGCCTTCGGCATCGCGTTCCTGCAGAACCCGGAGTTCGCCGAGAAGGTCATGCAGCGCTGCTTCGACAACAAGCTCCTGGTGGAGACGGCCGGCCCGAGCGACGAGGTGGTCAAGTTCCTCGCCCCGCTCACGCTCTCGGACGCCGAGCGCGACCGCGGCATCGAGATCTGCTACGAGGCCGTGGACCACGTCCTGTCCTCGCAGTACGAGTCCTGAGCCCCGGCCGCTACGTCTGAAGAGGAGCATCGCATGATCGTCCGTACCACCGCCGAGATCACCGACACCGACCGCCACATCAAGGGCAACAACGGCAACTGGGAGTCCA
>DUOQ01000217.1 GCA_012838755.1 Propionibacterium sp.
CAGCCCCAGCCGGCCAGCACGCGCAGCACCGCCCGCCCCAGCTCGGCGGGCACCTCGGCGTCGACCGGGTCACCCTCGGCGTCGGACGCGAACAGCTCGCGCAGCCGGCCACCCCAGCCCAGGTCGGTGAGCCGGGCCACGACCCGGCCCTCGGCGACCTGTTCCTCGGGCGGGATCCTGCCCTTCAGGGCCTCGCCGTCGGCCAGCACCCCGAGCGTGTCGAGCCCCGTCGGCCACAGCGCCCGCGGTGCGACCGGGACGCCGACGTGGTCGAGGGTCTCCCGCGCACTCTCGAGCACCGGCACCGTCACCTCGGTGGGGTACCAGGGCCCGGCGCAGGTGTCGCAGCGCCCACACGGGGTGGCGTGCGGGTCGTCGAGCTCGGCGGTGAGGAACGCCATCCGGCACTGCTCACCCGGCTCGGCGCCCGGGCTGCCCAGCCGCTGGTAGGACAGCATCGCCTCCTGCTCGGCCACCCGGGCCGCCGCCACGCGCTCGTAGCGTTCGGCGTCGTAGGCCCACGGACGCCCGGTGCCGACCCAGCCGCCCTGCACGGCCTCGACGGCGCCGTCGACGGCCAGCACCTTGAGCAGCAACTCCAGCGGCCCCCGGCGGATGTCGACGCGGGCCTCGAGGGCGGCCACCGACAGGGGCCTGTCGGCCTCGGCCAACCGCGCCGAGCACCGCGTCGGCCTTGGCCTGGGTCGGCATGGCGTTCGTGGCGAACCAGTGCCAGATGTCGCGATCCTCCACCCCCGGCAGCAGCAGGACGTCGGCGCTCGGCGTCGCGCGACCCGCGCGGCCGACCTGCTGGTAGTAGGCCACCGGCGAGCTGGGGGCGCCCAGGTGGACCACGAAGCCGAGGTCGGGTTTGTCGAACCCCATCCCCAAGGCGCTGGTCGCCACGAGGGCCTTCACCTCGTTGCGCTTGAGTGCCTCCTCGGCCGCCTCGCGCTCGGCGGCATCGGTGCGGCCGGTGTAGGGCAGCACCCGGTGGCCCGCCTTCGCGAGCAGGGCGGCCGCGTCCTCCGCGGCCGAGACCGTCAGGCAGTAGACGATGCCGCTGCCCGGCAGCGCGTCGAGGTGTTCGGCCAGCCAGGCGAGCCGACGCGCGGGGGTGCCTAGTTCGAGCACGCCCAGGCGCAGCGACTTCCGCGCCAGCGCGCCGCGCAGCGTGAACACCTCGTGCCCGCCCGCGGCCATCTGCTCGGCCACGTCGGCGACCACGCGCTCGTTGGCGGTTGCGGTGGTCGCCAGCACCGGGACGCCGCCCGGCAGTTCGGCGATCAGGTCGCGGATGCGCCGGTAGTCGGGCCGGAAGTCGTGGCCCCAGTCACTGATGCAGTGGGCTTCGTCGATCACCAGCAGCCCGCACCGCTCGACCAGCGTCGGCAGCTGTTCGGCGCGGAACCGCGGGTTGACCAGCCGCTCGGGCGAGACGAACAGGACGTCGACGTCGTCGTCGGCCAGGTGCTGCTCGATCGTCTTCCACTCGGTGACGTTGGCCGAGTTGATCGCCGCCGCCCGGACACCGGCGCGTTCGGCCGCCGCCACCTGGTCGCGCATCAGGGCCAGCAGCGGGGACACGATCAGCGCAGGCCCGGAACCCGCCCGGCGCTGCAGCAGCGCGGCGATGAAGTAGACCGCCGACTTGCCCCACCCGGTGCGCTGCACCACCAGCGCGCGCTCGTGCCGGGCGACGAGCGCCTCGATCGCCTCGAACTGGCCCGGGTGGAAGGCGGCGTCGGGGCGTCCGGTGAGGTCGCGCAGCACCGCCAGCGCGTCGTCGGCGAGGGCGGTGGTCGTGGAGTGGGCCATGCCCACCACTGTGGCACGGCCGCCCGACAGTTCCTCCATCGATCCCTATCCGGTGCGCCCGGACCTCCCCTAGGGTGCGGTTGGGCGGACCGCCCGGACACCGGATCTAGGAGGACCACTGTGACCTACCGCGTCGGGTACTTCGTCGGCAGCCTGTCGAAGGAGTCCATCAACCGTGTTCTCGCCAACGCGCTCATCTCCGTCGCGCCCGAGGACCTCGAGTTCTTCGAGATCGGCATCGCCGACCTCCCGCTCTACAACCGTGACCTCGACGAGAACTACCCGCCCGAGGCCACCGCCCTCAAGGACGCCATCCACAGCGCGCACGCGATCCTCTTCGTGACCCCGGAGTACAACCGCTCCATCCCGGGCGCGCTGAAGAACGCCATCGACTGGGCGTCACGCCCGTGGGGCCAGAACGCCTTCGTGAACCTGCCGACCGCCGTCATCGGGGCGTCCCCGGGCAACCTTGGCACCGCCGTGGCCCAGCACAGCCTGCGTGCGGTGCTGAGCTTCCTCAACACCCGCCAGATGACCTCGCCCGAGGCCTACGTCACCTTCGACCAGGCCGACTTCGGGCCCGACGGGCAGCTGTCCGACCGCACCCGCGACTTCCTGGCCGGCTTCGTCACGGAGTTCCGAGACCACATCGAGCGCGTGCTGACGGTGCTCCCGCGGCACTGAGGACCCACGTCCCGACGGGCCCCGACGCACGGCGTCCGGGGCCCGTCGCACGGCCGCGATGACGGGATTGTTACAACTTCTCGTGAGTGCTCCTCCATCCCTGCTGCGGGGGCGTCCGAGGCATTACGGTGCGTCTGGCCCGCAGGGTGCGGGTCCACGACCAAAGGAGGTAGTGCCCGTGAGCGAACCCATCGACGACGGCCGGTAGGCCGGCCACCACAACCGCGTCGACGACGACGGCGGCCAGGTCGCCAAGTGGAAGATCATCGGCCCCGGCATCGTCGTGGCCGGCACGGGCGTGGGCGCGGCCGACATGGTGGCGACGCTCGTGGCGGGCTCCCGCTACGGCTACATGCTGCTCTGGGCGGTGATCTTCGGCGTCATCATGAAGATCATCCTGGTCGAGGGAGCGGGACGTTACTCGCTGGCCACCGGCTACACGATGTTCGAGGGCTGGCGCCGCCTGGGCAAGTGGACGACGTTCTACTTCGCGCCCTACATCGTGATCTGGGGCTTCGTCTACGGCGCGAGCGCGATGTCGTCGACCGCCCTGCCGCTCGCAGCGTTGTTCCCGCAGGTGCCCCTGATCGTGTTCGCCGTGGCGACCGGCCTCATCGGCTTCCTGCTCGTGTGGTTCAACCACTACGCGATCGTCGAGAAGGTCTCCGCCGTCCTGGTCGGCCTGATGTTCCTGACCATCGTGACCCTGGCGATCATCGCCCTGCCGAATGTGCCGGAGATGCTGGGCGGCCTCGTCCCGCGCCTGCCGGACGACCCGAACGGCATCATGTACACCCTCGCGCTCGCCGGCGGCGTCGGCGGCACCATCACCCTGGCGGCCTACGGCTACTGGCTGCGTGAGAAGGGCTGGTACACGCCCAAGTGGATGCAGGTCATGCGCATCGACAACACGATGGCCTACGTCATCACCGGCATCTTCGTCGTCTCGATGCTCATCGTCGGCGCCGAGGTCGTCCGCGCGGCCGGCGTCACCCTGAGCGCCGGCGACAAGGGCCTGCTCGACCTCGAGCGCGTCCTCGAGGAGCGCTACGGCCTGTTCGTCGGCAAGGCCTTCCTCGTCGGCTTCTTCGCCGCGGCGTTCTCGTCGGTCATCGGCGTGTGGAACGGCGTCTCGCTGATGTTCGCCGACTTCATGGGCCGCATGCGCGGCCTGCCCGACGGGCACCCGGACACCCGCACCGGCGGCAAGTACTTCAAGTGGTACCTGGTCTGGCTGACCTTCCCGCCGATGATCCTGCTGTTCCTCGACCAGCCGTTCGGCCTGATCATCGCCTATGGCGTCCTCGGAGCGCTGTTTATGCCGTTCATGGCGCTGGCCAACCTCGGCCTGCTCAACGGCAAGCACATCCCGGCCGAGTGGCGGAACAACTGGTGGCAGAACATCGCCCTGGGCATCACCGCGGTGCTGTTCGTCATCCTGGGTGTCTACCAGCTGTGGAACGCGATCACCTGATCACCGCTAGGCTCGCAGCCACGTCGACGCCGCGGGGTCCCGCTGACGGGCCCCGCGGCGTCTTCCTTGGGGAGGGGAACGCATGGCGAGGGAATCCACGGGGGCGTCCCGCGCCCTGTACCCGTTCAGCCTGCTGCGCTGGGTGATCCTGGTCACCGCGGGCTCGTTCCTGGGCCTGCTCCCGCCGATCGCCGCCTACGTCGCCGCCACGCGCATCGACCTGCCCGCGTGGGCGGTCTACCCGACGGTCGCCATGGCGGGCGGCGTCCAGGGTCTGCTGATGGGGCTCGGCCAGGCCCTCGCGCTGTACTGGACGCGGGTCGCGGTGCCCCGCGCGGGCTGGACCCTGATCACCATGGCCGGCGCCCTCGTCGCCTGGGCCCTCGGCCTGTTGCCCGCGACGATGCGGGCCCTCGACGAACCCCTCGACCTCGACTCGCGCCCCGTGTTGTGGGCGGCCGTCGGCGGGGCCGTCCTGCTGGTGCTCGTGGTGCCGCTGGCCCACTGGCTGGTCCTCCGCCGCGTGATGCCCGGCGCCGGCATGTGGGTCGTGGTCGAGTCGGTCGCCATCGTGGTCGCGCTGGCCGCCGTGTGGGCCTTCGGCGAGTCCGTCGACCCCACCCGCCCGCTCGACGACCTCCTGCCGCAGCTGGCCCTCGCCGGCGGCGCGGTCGCCCTCGCCTTCACGCTGCTGACCGGTCTCGGGATGCTCATGCTCGCTCCGCGGGGAGTGAGGGCCACCGCTCCCTGACCCCGGGATCGCGTCCGGATCTGGGACGTCCTGTGGGACGACCCCGCAAGAAAGCGCTTACCACGGCAGGATGGGGGTGTGGCTCCCATCCTCACCCGCCTCGACTCGGCGCTGACGAGTTGGTTCGCGACGAGCAGCCTGACGTACCGGCAGGTGGGTGCGCTGGTGGGGCCGCTCGTGCTCAGCCAGGCGTGGATCGTCGGGCAGGGCGTGCTGAACCCCGTCCTGGTCGCCCCGGTCGGCCAGGCGGCCATCAACGCGGTCAGCACGGTGGAATACCTCAACATGTTGTGCGCCAGCGTGCTCATGGCGGTCGCCGCCGCCGGCTCGGTCCTGGCGGCGCAGCACGCGGGGGCGGCCTCGCTCCGGACGGGTGGCGCCGACCACGCCGACGGC
>DUOQ01000218.1 GCA_012838755.1 Propionibacterium sp.
GCGGCTCGGAGGCGGCGGGTGCGGCCGCCGCGCTCGCCGCGATCCGCGACGCCCTGGCCGGATGACCGACGACCTGCCGCGCGGGGTCCGGCTCGGGATCGACTGGGGACAGGCCCGCATCGGCGTCGCCGCGTGCGACGCGGGCGGCGTCCTGGCCTACCCCGTGGAGACCATCGCGCCGGCGTCCGACGCGCGGGTCGTGCGCGAGCGCCTGACGGCGATCGTGGCCGAGTACGAGCCCGTCGTGGCCTACCTCGGCCTCCCGCGGCACCTGCGCGGGGCCGAGGGGGAGTCCGCGGCGAAGGCGCGCGGCCAGGCCCGGTGGCTGGCGCGGGCCTTCCCGACGATGGCGGTCCACCTCGTCGACGAACGGATGACGACCGTGTCGGCCACGCGCCAGCTGCACGAGGCCGGGAGGTCGACCCGCGACCAGCGCGCCGTGATCGATCAGGCCGCCGCCGTGGCAATCTTGAACCACGCCCTCGACACCGAGCGCCTCACCGGCGCGCGTGCCGGGGAGCGCATCGAAGGAAAGGTGTGACATGACCGAGCCTCGACGGGCCCGCCGCCGGGACACGTTGCGAGACCCCGAGACCGGCCAGTGGGACGCCGCTGAGATCCGGCACCGCCTGAAGGGCTGGTCCGCGGTCGTCGTGGCCCTCGCCGTCGTCATCGGCGGTGGGTGGTTCGTGGGCACCCGGGCCTGGGACGCGTTCATGGACTTCCGCACCAAGGAGGACTACATCAGCATCGCGGGGGTCGAGGACATCCAGCTGACGATCCCCGCCGGGTCGACGATGGGCCAGATCGCGCAGCTGCTCGAGGAGCAGAACGTCGTCAAGTCGGCCGACACCTTCACCCAGTACGCGCGCAGCCGCCCCGACGAGGCCGCCCGGATCCAGGCCGGCAGCTACCAGCTGCGGACCGAGATCTCCGCGCAGTCGGCCTTCGACCGCCTCCTGGACCCGGCCAACATCGTCCGCAACATGCTGCGCATCCCCGAGGGGCTGCGCCTGTCGGAGGCACTGGCGCAGGTCGCCGAGCGGGCCAAGATCCCGCAGGAGGAGCTGCAGGCCGTCATCGAAAACCCGGCCGAGCTGGGCCTGCCCGAGTGGGCCGGCGGCAAGGCCGAGGGCTTCCTGTACCCCGAGACCTACGAGGTCGGCGCCGACCCGACCGCCCTGTCGGTGCTGCAGATCCCGGTGGCGCACTTCAAGAAGGTCGCCGCCGAGATCGACTTCGAGGCCCGGGCCGCCGAGTCCCCGGCCGGCGACCCCTACCAGGCCCTCATCATGGCCAGCATCGTCGAGCGCGAGGCCATGGGTGCCGAGGACCGGGCCAAGGTGGCGCGGGTCTTCTACAACCGCCTGGAGCAGGGCATGCCGATGCAGTCCGATGCGACGACGGCCTACGCCAACAACACCACCGGGCGCGCCGCGACGACCGACGAGGAACGGGCCCTCGACGACCCGTACAACACGTACCACCCGTCCACGGCCGGCAAGCTCACGCCGGGCCCGATCAGCTCCCCGGAGCGCTCCGCGCTGGAGGCCGCGCTGGCCCCTGCCGAGGGGAACTGGCTCTTCTTCGTGACGGTCGACCTCGACACCGGTGAGACCGAGTTCAACGACACGCTGGAGGCCCACAACCAGTCCGTGGCCAAGCTGCGGGCGTGGTGCGCGGCCAGCCCTGAGAACCAGACGAAGTGCACCGGCTGACCGTGGGAGACTGACCCCCATGTTGCGTTGGTTGACCGCCGGGGAGTCCCACGGTCGCGCCCTGGTGGCGACGATCGAGGGGATCCCCGCCCACGTCCGCGTCGGCACCGATGACGTGGCGGAGGCCCTGCGCCGCCGCCGGCTCGGGGTGGGACGCGGCGCCCGGATGAAGTTCGAGGCCGACGAGGTCACGCTCCTCACCGGCGTCCGCCACGGCGAGACGCTGGGCTCGCCGATCGCGATCATGGTCGGCAACACCGAGTGGCCCAAGTGGGAGACCGTGATGGCCCCCGACGCCATCGATCCCGACGTGCTGGCCGCGCAGGCCCGCAACGCCGCCCTGACCCGTCCGCGTCCCGGCCACGCCGACCTGGCCGGCATGCAGAAGTACGACTGGGACGAGGCCCGACCCATCCTCGAGCGCGCCTCCGCCCGCGAGACCGCCGCCCGGGTGGCCCTGGGCCGGGTCACGAGCAACTTCCTCGACCAGGCCTACGGCATCCAGCTCGTCAGCCACGTCGTCGAGATCGGGCCGATCCGCTCCACGGGCACGCAGCTGCCGACGTTCGCCGACCGCGACGCCATCGACGACGACCCGGTGCGCTGCTTCGACGCCGAGTCCTCGGCACGGATGCTGGCCGAGATCGAGGCCGCGAAGGCGGAGGGCGACACGATCGGCGGCGTGGTCGAGGTCGTCGTCACCGGCCTGCCGCCCGGCATCGGCTCGCACAGCCAGGGTGACCGCCGGTTGGACGCCCGCCTGGCCGGAGCCCTCATGGGCATCCAAGCCATCAAGGGCGTCGAGGTCGGCGACGGCTTCGAGCTCGCCCGCACCCGTGGCTCGCTGGCGCACGACGAGATGGTCCTCGAGGGGCAGCACATCACCCGGGCCTCGAACCGTTCCGGCGGCACCGAGGGCGGCATGAGCACCGGCGAGGTGCTGCGCGTCCGGGCCGCGATGAAGCCGATCGCCACCGTGCCGCGGGCGCTGCGCACCGTCGACACGTCCACGATGGAAGCCGCCCAGGCCCACCACCAGCGCTCCGACGTGTGTGCCGTCCCGGCCGCCGGCGTGGTCGCCGAGGCCATGGTCGCGCTGGTCCTGGCCGAGCAGGTGCTGGAGAAGTTCGGCGGCGACTCGGTCGCCGAGACCGCGCGCAACCACCGCGCCTACCTCGACCGCCTCGCCGAGCGGGGGCTCGCGTGACGACGATCGCCCTGATCGGCGCGCCGGGCAGCGGCAAGTCCACGGTGGGGGCCCTCCTGGCCGAGCGCCTCGGCGTCGGCTTCATCGACGTGGACGCCGCGATCGAGGCCCACGACGGCCGGATGATCCGCGAGATCTTCGCCGAGGACGGCGAGCCCGCCTTCCGCGCCCTCGAGCGCGAGGCGACCCTGGCCCTGCTGGCGGCCGGCGGCGTGGTCAGCCTCGGTGGGGGCGCCCCGCTCACCCCCGAGATCGCCGACGCGCTCGCCGGCGACGGCGTGGAGACCGTCTGGCTCCAGGTCGACGCCCGCAACGCCGCCCAGCGGATCGGCCTGGACGACGGGCGTCCCCTGCTCGCCGGCGGGGGCCTGCGCGCCACGCTGATCAAGCTGATGAACCAGCGCACGCCGGTCTACGCGGGCACCGCGCGCCACCACGTCGACACGTCCGGGCGCACCCCGGCCGAGATCGTCGACGACATCGTCGCCGCCCTGGGGGACCGATGAGCACCACCACGATCCGCGTCGAGACCGACCAGCCCTACGACGTCGTCGTCGGCCACGGGGCGGCGTCCGGCCTCGCCGAGGCGGTCGGAGGAGCGGCCCGTGTCGCCATCCTGCACCCGGAGGTGCTCGCCGACCGCGCCACCGAGCTGGCCACCCAGCTCGACGCCGAGGTCACGCAGGTCCAGCTGCCGCGCGGCGAGAAGGCCAAGACCGCCAAGGTCCTCGACGCCTGCTGGAAGATCCTCGCCGAGGACGGCTTCACCCGCTCCGACGCCATCGTCGGCGTCGGCGGGGGAGCGACCACCGACCTGGCCGGGTTCGTGGCCGCGACCTGGCTGCGCGGCGTCCGGTACGTGTCGGTGCCCACCACCCTGCTGGGCATGGTGGACGCCGCCGTGGGCGGCAAGACCGGCATCAACCTCAAGGCCGGCAAGAACCTCGTCGGCGCCTTCTGGGAGCCCGCCGCGGTGCTGGCCGACCTGGACTTCCTCACCACGCTGCCCGTGGACGACCTGCGCGGCGGGCTGGCCGAGATGATCAAGCACGGCTTCATCGCCGACCCCCGCACCCTGGAGCTGTTCGAGTCCGACCCGCAGGCCATGCTCACCCCCGGCAGCGCCGCGCTGGCCGAGGCGGTCGCCCGCTCGATGGAGGTCAAGGCCGGCGTCGTGGCCGGCGACCTGCGCGAGCGCACCAGCACCGGCGGCAGGGTGGGTCGCGAGCTGCTCAACTACGGCCACACCCTGGGCCACGCCGTCGAGCGCCGCGAGAAGTACACGATGCGCCACGGGTACGCGGTCAGCATCGGCACCCAGTTCGCCGCCCTCCTGAGCCGCAACCTCGGCCACGCCGACGACGCGTTCGTGGCCCGGCACCGCGACGTCTTCGGCTCGGTCGGCCTGCCGCTCACCTACGCGGCCGACGCCTGGGACGACCTGCGCGCCACCATGAACCTCGACAAGAAGACCCGCGCGGGATCGCTGCGCTTCGTGCTGCTGGACGCGGTCGGGGAGCCCTTCATCGCCGAGGCCCCCGACGAGGACGTCCTGCGCCGCACCTACGCCGAGCTGACGGCCTGATGTACACGCCGAGGCACTTCGCGATGACCGACGAGCACGTGCGGTCGCTGCTCGCCTCGGCCGAGACCGCCCAGCTCGTCACGGCCCACGAAACCGGGCCGGTGGCCACCCTGCTGCCCCTGACCTGGCGCCCGGACGCCGCGGGCGGGGGCCTCGGCTCGCTCATCTTCCACGTGACCCGGGTGAACCCCCTCTGGAAGGAGCCGCACCTCGGCGACGCGCTGGCGATCCTGTCGGGGCCCGACGGCTACATCGACGCCGACTGGTACGCCTCGAACGCCGACGCGCCGGGCGTCCCCACCTGGAACTACGTCACCGTCCACGCCTACGGACCCTTGGTCGTCCACGACGACCCGGAGTGGCTGCGCGAGGCCGTGTGGGACATGTCGGGGCGCTTCGGCTACGACATCGACAAGGTCGACGGCGACGCGATCGAGCGCATGCTGCGCGCCATCGTCGGCGTCGAACTCCCCATCGCCCGCGTCGAGGCGAAGGCCAAGCTGAACCAGAACCGGACGCCGGCCGACATCGAGGGCGCCATCGACGGCCTCCGGGCTGTGGGCAACCACCCGCTCGCCGACGAGATGGACGCCGTCAGCGTCCCGCACGCGGAGGCGCGCCAGAACCTGCTGTCCGACATCCGCGGCCGCAAGCTCGGCCCGGCGCGCCCGGCCATCGGCTGACCGCCGCCGATCCGCTCAGCCGCGGGGGCGTCCCTGCGTCGCGAGGTCGATCAGCAGCGCCGAGGTGAGCTCGTTGCCGGCCCCGCGCAGGCTGTCGATCTCCACGGCCTCGTAGCGCTCGGCGACCGTCGGCACCGGACCGGTGGGCGCATCCTGGGCCCGACGGGCGGCCCGGGCCGCCCGCGCGATGTCCACCCGCAGCTCCCGGCTCAGCAGCCCCTCCCGCCGCGCGGCGAGGCGGCCGACCTCGACCGCGAACCGCTCGGCCCGGGCGGCGACCTCGAGGTTGTCGGTGGTCAGCATCTCGGCGGTGCGGCGCAGCAACTGGACGCCGCGGGTGAAGTCGCCCTCACCCACCTCGGCCACCGCCCGCTGCAGCATCGGGCGCCCCCCGGCCACGGCCTGCTCGGCCAGCAGCTCCAGCTGGATGCCCAGCAGCCGTTCGCGCGTGCGGGCGGCGCGGCCCTCGGAGATGGGGGGAGCCAGCTCGCCGGAGTCCACCGACTGGCTCACTGTCTCGAGGAACTCGCGCTGGGCCTCCTCCTGGGTGTGGACGGTCTCGCGCAGCGGCACCGGGCGCAGCCCCACCGTCAGGACCAGGATCGCCAGCACCACGGGCAGCGCCCAGAAGAAGACCTCGTGGAGGCGGTCGGCCAGCCCCTGGCGCACGGCGTCGGCCACCGCGGGTGGCAGCGACGCGAGGACGCCCGGGTCGAGGACGGCGCCGGCGTTCAAGCCCTCGGTGCGCACCGACGCGCCGGGCGGCAGGTGGCCGGTGATCGCCTGGAGCAGGCCGGTGTTCATCACGGTGCCGAACACCGCGATGCCGACCGTGGAGCCGACGCTGCGGAAGAACTGGCTCGCGGCGGTCGCGACGCCGAGGTCGAGGCGCGAGACCGAGTTCTGCACGACGAGGGTGTACTGCTGCAGCACCATCCCCAGGCCGATGCCGAACACCACCATCGGCACGGTGGCCTGCCACGCCGGGGAGAGCCAGGTCAGGCGGGTCAGCATCCACTGGCCCACCCCGAGGATCACCACGCCGAGGACCATGAACTCCTTGTACCGGCCGGTGCGGGTGATCAACAGGCCGGTCACGATGCCCATGACGATCTGCGCGACGTTCAGCGGCATCAGGATCAGCCCGGACGCGGTGGCGCCCACCCCGAGGACGCCCTGGGCGTACACCGGCAGGTAGATCATGACGCCGAACATCACCATCGCGAGGAAGAAGGCGGCGAGGTTCGACAGCGTGAACTGGCGGTTGCGGAAGAGGCGCAGCGGCAGGACGGGCTCGGGGACGCGCAGCTCGATCGCGATGAACAGGGCCGTCAGCACGGCCCCCGCGGTGTACAGGCCGAGGATCTGGGGCGAGGCCCACCCGAAGGTGGTGCCGCCCAGCGAGGTGGCCAGCAGGATCGCGACCAGCGCGCCGGAGAGCACGACCATGCCCAGCACGTCGACCTTCACCTCGCGGCGCTCGTGGGGCAACTGCATGAAGCGGACGATCAGCGCGAGGGCGACCACGCCCACCGGCAGGCCGAGGAAGAACAGCCAGCGCCAGCCCCAGGTGTCGGTGACCAGACCACCCACCAGGGGCCCACCCACCGTGGCGACGCCGAAGACTGCGCCCATGTAGCCCTGGTAGCGCCCGCGGTACCGGGGTGGGATGAGGTCGCCGATGATGGTCTGGGACAACGGCATCAGCGTGCCCATGCCGATGCCCTGGACGGCGCGGCCCAGGATCAGGACCCCGAAGTTCGGGGCGAACCCGCTGACGACCGCGCCGAGCATGAACACGACCAGGCCACCGAGGTAGAAGCTCTTGCGGCCGTAGAGGTCGGAGAGCTTGCCGACGATGGGGGTCGTGATCGCCGAGACGAGCATGGCGGCCGTCGCGACCCAGGAGTAGTGGTCCATGCCGCCGAGTTCGGCGACGATGCGGGGCATGGCCGGGGCGACGATGGTCTGGCTCACGGCGGCGGTGAACATGCCCAGCATGAGGGCCACCAGCACGTTGCGGCCGGCCGGGTCGAGCCGCCAGCCGGGGAGCTCCGGGGGAGTGTCAGTCATGGGTCCCCCCGGCCTGGGGCACCTCGAACGAGTCGTTGAGGCGGGCCAGCAGGGTGGCGAGGTGGGCGACGTCGTCGACCTCCCAGCCGGCGACGTGGTCGGTGATGAGGCGCAGTCGACGGCCGGCCTCGGCCCGGAAGACCCCTACCCCCTCGTCGGTGGCACGGACGAGGAAGGCCCGCCCGTCGGACGCGTCGGGCACGCGCTCGACGAGGCCGCGTTCCTCCATGCCCGCGATGCGGCGGCTCATGGTCGAGGCGTCCATGCCCTCGGCGTCGGCCAGGTCGCGGGAGCGTTGGGGGCCGCGCCGATCGAGGAGGGCGAGCACGTTGAACTCGCCCCGGCTGGCGCCGCCCTCGGTGGACCGGATGACGCGGTTGACGTGCCCCAGCAGGCGTCCGAGCTCCTGCTGGAGCGCCTCGGTGGAAGGTTGCATGCTGCAACCATATTGTTTCGGGGGTGCGTGATCAAACCGCTGCCGCGTCCGGTACAGTTCTCCGTTGGAAACGCGACGCCGGAAGGACCACCCATGCCCACGATCTCGACCAACGACCTGAAGAACGGCACCGTCCTCGACCTCGACGGCCAGCTCTGGCAGGTCATGTGGTTCCAGCACCACAAGCCGGGCAAGGGCAACACGGTCGTCCGCAGCAAGCTGAAGAACGTGCTGAGCGGCAAGACCGTCGACAAGACCTTCAACGCCGACACCAAGGTGGAGAGCGCGACGGTCGACCGCCGCGAGATGCAGTACCTGTACCACGACGGCGAGGCGTTCGTGTTCATGGACACCACGACCTACGACCAGCTCCCCATCTCCGAGGAGATCGTGGGCGACGCCAAGGACTACATGCTCGAGAATCAGATGGCCACGGTCGCGACGCACGACGGGAACCCGCTGTACATCGACCTCCCCGCCTCGGTCGAACTCGAGATCACCTACACCGAGCCGGGCCTGCAGGGAGACCGCAGCTCGGCGGGCACCAAGCCGGCCACCCTCGAGACGGGCAAGCAGATCCAGGTCCCGCTGTTCATCGAGCAGGGCACCAAGGTCAAGGTCGACACCCGCGACGGCAGCTACCTGGGTCGCGTCAACGCGTGACCGAGCGCCGCGACAACAGCACACGGACCAAGGCCCGCAAGCGCGCCCTCGACATCCTGTACGAGAGCGAGCTGCGGGACCGCCCGTCCGCGGAGACGCTCGCCGAGCGCATCGGCCTGGGGCCCGTCCGCCCGTTCACGATCGAACTCGTCAACGGGGTCATCGAGCACGTCGACGCGCTGGACGCGGTGATCGAGGCGTCCCTCACCGGCGGGTGGACGCTGGACCGCATGGCCCGGGTTGACCGCAACCTCGCGCGCATCGCGCTGTTCGAGGCCGTGCACACCGACACGCCGGCGGCCGTCGCGATCGCCGAGGCGGTCGGGTTGGCCGGCGAGTTCTCGACGCCGGAGTCCCCGGCGTTCCTCAACGGCGTGCTGTCGGCCGCCGTCCAGCGGGCCGCCGCGCCCGCACCCGCCCAGGCCGACCAGGCGGAGGCGGACACCATGCCGGGGGATCCCGGAACCGAGTGAGGAAGGACATCCCCATGGAACCTCGCACCACAGCACCGGCACTGCTGGTCCTCGAAGATGGTCGATCGTTCCGTGGGGTGTCGTTCGGCGCCGCCGGCGAGACGTTCGGCGAGGCGGTTTTCTCGACCGGCATGACCGGCTACCAGGAGACCCTGACCGATCCGTCCTACCACCGTCAGGTCGTGGTCGCCACCGCGCCCCACATCGGCAACACGGGATGGAACGACGAGGACGACGAGTCGCGCCGCATCTGGGTCGCCGGCTACGTGGTCCGCGAAGTCGCCCGCATCCGCTCCAACTGGCGCTCGGTCCGCAGCCTCGAGGACGAACTGCGTGAGCAGGGGATCGTCGGCATCGCCGAGGTCGACACCCGCGCCCTCACCCGCCACCTGCGCGAGCGGGGCGCCATGCGCGTGGGCATCTCCACCACCGAGCTGGACGCCGACGCGCTGCTGGCGCGGGTGCTGGCGCAGCCGCCCATGGCCGGCGCCCACCTGGTCGGCGACGTGACCGTCAGCGAGGCGCTGGTCGTCCCGGCCGAGGGGGAGAAGCGGTTCACCGTCGCCGCGATCGACCTCGGCATCAAGGAGATGACCCCCGAGCTCATGGCGCGCCGCGGTCTCGAGGTGCACGTCCTGCCCGCGAGCAGCACGCTGGACGACATCCGCGCCACCGGCGCCGACGGCGTCTTCTTCAGCAACGGCCCCGGCGACCCGGCGGCGGCCGACGAGGCCGTCGCGCTCCTCACCGAGGTGCTCGACGCCGGCCTGCCCTACTTCGGCATCTGCTTCGGCAACCAGATCTTCGGCCGCGCGCTCGGCTTCGGCACCTACAAGCTCACCTACGGCCACCGCGGCATCAACGTGCCGGTGCTCGACCGGGCCACCGGCGCGGTCGAGATCACCGCCCAGAACCACGGCTTCGCCGTCGACGCGCCGCTGGACGCCCCCACCCCCACCCGGTGGGGCGACGTCCGCGTCAGCCACGTCTGCCTCAACGACGACGTGGTCGAGGGCCTCGAGCTGACGGGCTCCGACGGGCGCATCCGGGGCTTCAGCGTGCAGTACCACCCCGAGGCGGCCGCCGGACCCCACGACTCCGCCCACCTGTTCGACCGTTTCGTCGAGGTCCTGGAGGCCCACTGATGCCCAAGCGCACCGACATTCGCTCGATCCTCGTGATCGGCTCGGGGCCGATCGTCATCGGCCAGGCCTGCGAGTTCGACTACTCCGGCACCCAGGCGTGCCGCGTGCTGCGCGAGGAGGGCTTCCGGGTCATCCTCGTGAACTCCAACCCCGCCACGATCATGACCGACCCCGAGTTCGCCGACGCCACCTACATCGAGCCCATCACCCCCGAGATGGTCGAGAAGGTCATCGCCGCCGAGCGGCCGGACGCCATCCTCCCCACCCTGGGCGGCCAGACCGCGCTGAACACGGCCGTCGCCCTGCACGAGTCGGGCGTCCTGGCCACGTACGGCGTCGAGATGATCGGGGCCAACTTCGACGCCATCCAGCGCGGCGAGGACCGCGAGAAGTTCAAGGAGATCGTCTCCGGGCTGGACGTGCCGGGCGCGCAGCCGGAGTCGGCCCGGTCGTTCGTCTGCCACACCCTCGAGGAGGTGCTGGACGCCGCGTCCGAGCTCGGCTACCCGCTCGTGCTGCGCCCGTCCTTCACGATGGGCGGCGTCGGCTCGGGCTTCGCCCACGACGAGGACGAGCTGCGCGAGATGGCGGCCATCGGGCTGGCGGCCTCGCCGATGACCGAGGTGCTGGCCGAGGAATCGATCCTCGGCTGGAAGGAGTACGAGCTGGAGGTGATGCGCGATCAGGCCGACAACGTCGTCATCATCTGCTCCATCGAGAACCTCGACCCGATGGGCGTCCACACCGGCGACTCGATCACCGTGGCGCCCGCCATGACGCTCACCGACCGCGAGTACCAGGCCATGCGGGACGTCGCCATCGCGATCATCCGCGAGGTGGGCGTCGACACCGGCGGCTGCAACATCCAGTATGCGATCAACCCCGCCGACGGGCGCATGGTCGTGATCGAGATGAACCCGCGGGTGTCCCGCTCCTCGGCCCTGGCGTCCAAGGCGACCGGCTTCCCGATCGCCAAGATCGCCGCGAAGGTGGCCGTCGGCTACACCCTCGACGAGATCCCCAACGACATCACCGAGCAGACCCCCGCGTCCTTCGAGCCCACGCTCGACTACGTGGTCGTCAAGGTGCCGCGGTTCGCCTTCGAGAAGTTCCCGACCGCCGACGACACGCTGACCACGCACATGAAGTCGGTCGGCGAGGCGATGGCGATCGGGCGCAACTTCCCCGAGGCGCTCAACAAGGCCCTCCGCTCGCTGGAGGACCCGAAGGCCCCCTTCGACCTCACCTCGCCCGTCGACGAGCCGCTCGACGACATCCTGGCCCGCGTCGGACGGCCCCACGACGGGCGCCTGCAGCTGGTCATGCGCGCCTTCCGCGCCGGGGCCACGGTCGAGCAGTTGCAC
>DUOQ01000219.1 GCA_012838755.1 Propionibacterium sp.
CGCCCCCGCCCAAGCCCGGGCCGCCACCGCTCCTGCCACTCGAGGCGCCCGTCCTGCCGTTCGCGCTCCTCGCCGACCTCGAACGGGCCCTCGCCGCGCGCCGGGACGCCGCCGCGTGACGGCGCGGGAGTGCCGGTGCGTCAGATCGGCAGCGTCGTGTCCGAGATCGCGAAGTCACGGAGCCAGTAGACGAAGTTGGCCCACACCCCCGAGAGCAGCAGGAGGCCCACCACGATGAGCATCACGCCGCCCACGATCTGGATCGTGCGGGTGTGGCGCTGCAGCCACCCCACCGTGCGCATCGCCCACGTCGAGCCGAAGGCCACCAGCACGAACGGAAGCCCGAGGCCGAAGCAGTACCCCACGATGAGCAGCACGCCGCGCGCCGCGTCGACGCCGGTCCCGGCGGCCACGGACAGCGCGGCGCCCAGCGTCGGCCCCAGGCACGGGGTCCACCCCAGGGCGAACACGGCACCCAACAGCGGCGCGCCCACCCACGTGGACACGGCCTTGGGCTGGATCCGGGTGTCCCGCTGCAGCGCGGGGACGAGGCCGATAAAAACCAGTCCCATGAGGATCGTCACCACGCCGCCGAGGCGCTGCAGGAGCTCCTCCTGCGGCG
This sequence comes from Propionibacterium sp., assembly GCA_012838755.1. Classification (GTDB taxonomy): domain Bacteria; phylum Actinomycetota; class Actinomycetes; order Propionibacteriales; family Propionibacteriaceae; genus Propioniciclava. Next base: position 623 of record DUOQ01000219.1, read on the forward strand.
CCAGGTACTCCACGGCCCCCAGCACCATGGCGCTGAGCAGGACGAACACCACCGTGAAGCCCGCCACGAACAGAAGCGAAGCGCCCACGATGCGCCAGCGCGAGGCCCGGTGCGTACGTCGTTCCTCCACCGTCAGGGTGGCGGTCGCGGCCCGGCGCTTCTCCGCCGCCTCGACCGTCGCCGGCGGGCGTTCCGCCCCCACAACGCTCGCCAGGTACGCCAGGTAGCCGGGCACGAGAGGGATCACGCATGGAGAGGCGAACGAGACGAGGCCGGCGAGGATGCACGCGCCGAGCGCGAGCAGGATCGGCCCGCTGGACACCGTCTGCTGGAAGGTCTCGCCCACACTCTGGGCCACGAGGATCACGTCGGGACTCACGCCGTGTCGTCCTCCTCCGCGATCAGGGCGGCCACCGTGTCGCGCAGCTTGTCGTCGGTGATCTCCGCCAGGTACACGGCGGCCACACGATGCTCCTTGTCCAGGATCAGCGTCGCCGGGACCACCGACGTCGGGAAGCCCCGCAGCGCGGCCACGGCCGCGTTACTGGGATCCCAGATGGACGGGAAGGTGATGCCGTTGTCGGCCACGAAGTCGACCGGCTTCTGCCGGTTGGGGTCACGCAGGTTGATCCCGAACACCGTGGCGCCCTGCGGCTCGAACTCCTCCTGCAGGCGCTGCAGGTCGTCCGACTCGGCCCGGCACGGCCCGCACCACTGGCCCCACAGGTTGAGGATCACGACCTCGCCCGCGAAGTCCTCCTGGACGTTCAGGGTCCGGTCCGGGTCCTGCAGGTCGGGGCCGGTGATCGGGGCCACCGGCTTGCGCTCGGACGGCGGATCGTATCGGATCTCGGTCTTGCCGTCGGGGCTCACGAACTCGAACGTCTCCGGCCCCGTCACCACCGCGTCGGATCCGGTCGCGCAGGCACCGGTGGCGAGGGCCCCCGACAGGAACAGGGCCGCGAGGGCGGGCTTGACGCGCACGGTTCAGGCCCCCGTCTGCGACGGGTCGGAGGCGCCCGCCGGCTCGGAGTACACGATGTCGCGCAGCGTGGTGCCCTCGAACACCAGCGAGGTCACCGAGGCGAGCGAGCACTGCCGCGACCGCGGATCGTGCCACAGCCGCCGCCCCTCGAGGAAGCGCCGGGTGGTGTACACGGGCAGCTGGTGACTCACCAGCACCGCCTCGTGGCCGCGGGCGGAGTCCAGCGTCGAGTACACGGCGCCGATCATCCGGTGCGCGATCTGCAGGTACGGCTCGCCCCACGACGGGCGCAGCGGGTTGAGCAGGATCGGCCAGTACTTCGGGTCGCGCAGGGCGCCCCCGGGGCCGCCGACCTTGTTGCCCTCGAAGCGGTTGTCGGCCTCGATGATGTCGTCGTCGATCCCCACCGGCAGCCCCAGCACCTCGGCCAGCGGCGCGGCGGTCTCCTGCGCGCGCTGCAGCGGCGAGGCCACGATCGACACGATGTCGTGCCCCTGCCCGAGCACCCGGGCGACCGTCTCGGCCTGGCTGCGCCCCAGCTCGGAGAGGCGGAAGCCCGGCAGGCGCCCGTAGAGCACGCCGTCGGGGTTGTGGACCTCGCCGTGGCGCACCAGGTGCACGATCGTCTGCGTCTCCGGCTCCCGGGCCGAGTGCCCGCGGGGGGCTCCGGCACCGGTCGACGACGAGGCGCGCGGCTCACCCGGCGCGGCGATCGTCCCGGGCTCGGCCCCGTACGCCTCGGACCCGTCGGCC
>DUOQ01000023.1 GCA_012838755.1 Propionibacterium sp.
CGGTCCTGGAGGGCCTGGGGGAGGTCCCAGTGGTAGAGCGTCAGCCACGGTCGGATGCCGCGCCCGACGAGCTCCTCGACGAGGCGGTCGTAGAAGTCGAGGCCTTCCGGGTTGGGGGTCCGGCCGTCGGGGCAGACGCGCGCCCACGACACCGAGAACCGGTACGTGTCGAGGCCGAGCGAGGCCATCAACGCGACGTCGGAGGGCATGCGGTGGTAGTGGTCGCAGGTGACGTCGCCGGTGTCGCCGTTCACCACCGCGCCGGGGGTGTGGGCGAAGGTGTCCCAGATCGAGTCGCGGCGGCCACCCTCGTGGCGGGCTCCCTCGATCTGGTAGGCCGCGGTGGCGGTGCCCCACGAGAACGAGGGCGGGAAGGTGAGTTCGGTCATCCCTTGACAGCTCCTTGCATAATGCCGGCGACGAGGTGTCGGCCAGCGACGACGAAGACCAGCAGCAGCGGGATCGTGGCCACCACGACGCCCGCCATGATCAGCGAGTAGTCCTTGAAGTACGACGCCTGCAGCAGTTGCAGCGCCACGGGCAGCGTCGGGTTCGTGGGACCCAGCACGATGAAGGGCCAGAAGAAGTTGGTCCACGAGCCGACGAAGGTGAACAGGGCCAGCATCGCGGCGGCCGGGCGGGCGGCGGGCAGCGCGACGTGCCAGAACGTGCGAATCATCGAGCAGCCGTCCACCCGTGCCGCCTCGATCAGTTCGTACGGCAGGGCGTCGCGGAGGTACTGGGTCATCCAGAACACCCCGAACGCGGTGACCATGCCGGGCACGATGACGGCCTGCAGCTGGCCGATCCAGCCCAGCTTCGACATCACGATGAACAGCGGCACGATGCCCAGCTGGGTCGGCACGGCCATGGTGGCGATGACGAACACCAGCAGCGGCCCGCGGCCGCGGAAGTTCAGCTTGGCGAACGAGTAACCGGCCAAGGTGGAGAAGATCACGACCGACGCCGAGGTGATCACCGCGACCAGGATCGAGTTCCACAGCGCCGGCCAGAAGTTGATGTCGGAGGAGATGACCCGGCCGATGTTCTCCAGCAGCCGGCCCTGGGGGATCAGCGACGGGATCGGGTTGCGGGCGATGGTCGCGGAGTCCGAGCTGGCCAGCAGCACCGCGAACCACAGCGGGTAGGCCGAGATCAGCAGGACCAGGCCGAGCAGCACGTAGGACAGCCACGACGGGCGGCGGTCGGCGCCCCACGCGGTGCTGCTCCCTGACGCCCCGGGCTGCGGTCGGTTCAACCGACGGCGGGCGGCGCGGGCGGCACCGCGCCCGGCGGTCTGTTCGATGGCGGCGACGGAGTTCATGTGCGGGCCCCCTTGCGGACTCGCCGGGGCGCGTCCCCGGAGGCGATGCGTTGGGTGAGCAGGAAGTTGACCAGGCCGATCGCGATGATGATCCCGAAGAGGATCCAGGCGACGGCGGCTGCTCGGCCGAAGCTCTTCTGCGCCCCCCAGCCGAGCTCGTAGAGGAACATGGTCATCGTCATCCACTGCCGGTCCGCGCCGCCGAGGCCGAGCGTGTCGTACATGCGGGGCTCGTCGAAGATCTGCAGGCCGCCGATGGTGGAGGTGATGACCACGAAGATGATCGTGGCGCGCAGCATCGGGACGGTGACCGACCAGAACTGGCGCCAACGCGACGCCCCGTCGACGATCGCGGCCTCGTAGAGGTCCCGGGGCACGGCCTGCATGGCGGCGAGGAAGATCAGGGTGTTGTAGCCGGTCCAGCGGAAGTTGACCATGGTGGCGATCGCGAGGTGCGACGCGAGCCGGTCGGAGTGGAAGCCGATGGGGTCGATGCCGATCGTGGCCAGGAGCGTGTTCACCAGACCCGACTGGTCGGCGAAGAGCTTGGAGAAGATCAGCGACACCGCGACCGGCGCCACCACGTAGGGGAGCAGGACGCCCATGCGCCAGAACGTCTTCGCGCGCAGGTTCGCGTCGAGCAGCGCGGCGATGGCGATGGCGGCGATCACCTGGGGGACCGACGACAGCAGGAAGATGGAGAACGTGTTGCCCAGGGCGCGGCCGAAGCGTTGCTGCCCCAGGACGTCGACGTAGTTCTTCAGGCCGACGAAGTCGCCCTGGCCGCCGATGAGGTGCCAGTCGTGCACGGAGACGAATGCCGTGTAGAGCAGCGGGTAGAGGCCGACGATGGCGAAGAGGATGAAGAAGGGGCTGATGTAGAGGTACGGCGACAGGCGCACGTCCAGGCGGGACAGCCGCTGGCGCGCTGTGGTGCTCGACATCGAGCCTCCTCGCGGTCGTGGTGGGTTCGGGTGGGGGCCGACCGGACGCCGCGGCGTCCGGTCGGCCGGTGGTGCGTCAGCTGAGGCCGAGGTCGGCGTAGGCGGCGACGGCCTTGGCCCAGGAGGCCTCGGGGTCGTCGGTCTTGTCGACATCGGCGCGGTTGATGGCGTCAGAGGTCAGCGCGCGGATCGCGAAGTAGTTCGGGCCCTTGAAGGGGGTCACCGAGACGGCGTTGGCGCGGTTGGTGAGGATCTGGCCGGTGGGGGCGTCGTTGAAGAACGCGTTGGTCGAGTTGAGGAGCTCGGGGGAGGCGAGGGCCTCCTTCTGGCTGGGGAAGGTGCCCTTGGACGCGAAGGCCTTGAGCTGCTGCTCGGGGGCGGTCAGCCACGCGGCCAGCTTCTTGGCCTCCTCGGGGTGCGCGCCCTGGGTCGGCACCGTCAGGTACGAGCCGCCCCAGTTGCCGCCGCCGCCGGGGAAGACGTCAGCGATGTCCCAGCCCTCGACGCCCTCGGCGTTGCCCTCGATGACGCCGAGCATCCAGCCCGGGCAGAGCATCGTCGCGAAGCCGTCGTTCTGGAAGGCGGTGGACCAGTCGGTGCTCCACTGCGCGAGGTCGGCCGAGAGGTCGTCGGTGACCGAGGCGGTGATCAGCTGGTCGTAGACCTTCTTGATCTCGGTGTTCTCGCCGAGGGGGATCGGGGTGCCGTCGGCGTTCTCGAACGGGGTCTCGATCTGGTTGATCATGCCCTGGAACACGCCGTCGGCGGCGTCGAACCAGGCGGCGTCGCTCTTGGCGACGAAGTCCTTGCCGACGGCGAAGTACTTGTCCCACCCGCCGTCGAGGAGCGTGGCGACCTCGGCGCGGTCGGAGGGCAGGCCGGCGGCCTCGAACAGGTCGGCGCGGTAGCAGATGGCCTCGGGGCCGATGTCGGTGCCGTAGCCCATGAGCTTGCCGTCGGGCGTGGTGGCGGCCTCAACCTTCCAGTCGAGCCAGCGGCCCTCGACCGCGTCGTCCTTGAGGTCCACGAACTTGTCGGCGTACTGCATCATCTCGGGCACCCAGTCGACCTCGATGGCCTCGACGTCGGCCAGCCCGGAGCCGGCGGCCAGGCGGGTGTTCAGGTTGTCGCGCGCCTCGTCGGCGGTCGCGGCCTTCTTGTGCTCGACGATGACGTTCGGGTTGAG
>DUOQ01000024.1 GCA_012838755.1 Propionibacterium sp.
AACATTTCCGGGTGGCAGGACCCCAAGAATCCTTGGGGTCCTGCCACCCGGAAATGCCGCACAGTGGCGGAGGTGGCGAGATTTGAACTCGCGATGGGGTTAACCCCCAAACCCGCTTAGCAGGCGGGCGCCATAGACCGGACTAGGCGACACCTCCATGAACCGAGGTCAAAGCCTACCGTCCGCCCACCCGAGGGGCAAAAGGGCATCTCGCGGGCGAGTATGCTCGACGGGAATCCCTGATGGAGGCTGTGATGGCCCGCTGGTCCGACCGCGACGACGCCTACGAGGCGGCGCATGCGGGCGACCCCGGACCGGACCAGCCCTCCGCCCCCGGCCGCCGGGTCATCGAGTACGAAGAACCCACGCCACCGCGCTCCTTCGGCGCATCCTTGGGGTGGGCGGTCGCCGGCACGATCGTCCCGGGCCTCGGCCTGACCCGCACCCGCTGGCGGGTCTTCGGTTGGGTGATGTTCGGCCTCGCCGTGGCCCTCCTCGTCGCGGGTGGGGCCCTGGCCCGGCTGGCCCCCACCATGGCCCTGGCCGCCCTGGTCCTGCCGAACATGCTGACCGTCGCCTGGGTCGCGATCGTGGTCTTCGGCGTCCTGTGGGTCGGCAGCATCGCGGCGACCCACCTGATGCTGCGCCCGGCCGAGCCCCGATGGTGGCAGCGCCTCCTCGGCAGCGTCGTGGTCGGCCTGCTGGCCGCGGTCGTCGCGGTCCCCTCGTTCGCGGGGGCGAAGGCGATCCACGAGACGTCGCTGCTCATCGACCAGGTCTTCGGCCACCACGACGGCGCACCCCAGGACAAGGACGACGAACCCTTCGGCACCGTCACCGACCCGTGGGCCAACAAGCCGCGCCTCAACGTGCTCGTGCTCGGCGGGGACGCCGGCGCCGACCGAACGGGGACGCGCACCGACACCGTCATCCTCGCCTCGATCGACACGCGCTCCGGCGACACGGTCCTGTTCAGCCTCCCGCGGCAGACCCAGCGGATCCCGTTCCCGGCGGGCAGCAAGCTCGCCGAGGTGTTCCCCAACGGGTTCACCAGCGGCCGCGCGAACGACCAGGCCTACGCCCTCAACGCCATCTACGAGTCGGTGCCCCAGATGGCCCCCGACGCGATCCCCGCCGGGGTCGAGGACCCGGGCGCCGAGGCCCTCAAGCTCGGCGTCGGCGCGGCCCTGGGCCTCAAGGTCGACTACTACGCCATGGTCAACATGGAGGGCTTCGTCGAGTTCATCAACGCCCTGGGCGGCATCACGGTGAACATCAACGTCCCGGTTCCCGTGGGTGGCAAGAACCCCACCGTCGTCGGCGGGCGCGACGGCTTCCCGCCCGACCGCTGGCTCGTCCCCGGGCCCAACCAGCACCTCAACGGTGAGGACGCCCTCTGGTTCGCCCGCGGCCGCTACCGGACGGACGACTACGCGCGCATGTCGCGCCAGCGCTGCGTGATCCAGGCGGTCGTGCAGCAGGCCAACCCCACCAATGTGCTCACCAACTACGAGGCCCTGGCCAAGGCGGGCCGCGAGATCGTGTCCTCCGACGTGCCGAACCGTCGCCTGCCCGGCATGGTCGACCTGGCCCTGCGCGTCAAGGACGGCACGATGACGTCGGTCTCCTTCGAGAACGACAAGGACGGCTTCTACACGTCCAACCCCGACTGGGAGCTCCTCCGCCAGCAGGTCCAGCGGGCCCTCAATCCGCCGCCCCCGACACCGTCACCCTCGGCCACGCCGGTCGAGACCGGGACGCCCCAGCCCACCGTCCAGCCCACGCCCGCGGCGTCCGGGGACCCCTCGGCGAGCCCGTCGGCGACGCCGCAGGCCGAGCCGTCGTCGGTCGTGGACGAGTGCGCGTACCACCCCGCCCCCTACCCGGGCGAGGACGGCTGAGGGCTCAGCCCTCCCAGATCGTGTAGCCGCGGTCGGCGTCGAGGTGCTTGCTGATCGCCTGCTCGATCGCCTCGAACTGCGGCACCTGGCCGTTCGGCGCGACGAGGTGGACGCGCTCGGCATCGCCCTGGTGCAGGGTGATCCGGCCGGGCGCCGTGGTGACGCGGGTGACGTCGGCCCAAGCCCCCGACCGGACGCCGGCCGGCGAGTCCACGCGATAGCCCGCGTCGTCGAGGTGGACGGTCACGCGCTGGCGGCGCACCCCGGCCAGCGCGAGGGCCAGCAGCAGCACGGCCAGCACGACCAGCGCGATGCCGACGACGATCAGCATGGTCCGCAACCAGCCCTCGCTGGTGATGATGAGCGCACCGGCACCGGCGAGGGCGAGGACCGCCGCGAGGGCGAAGGCTCGCACCGGCGGACGGGGGACGATCACGAACTGGTCTGATGCCACGCGGCGAGAGTGGGATTCGAACCCACGGAGGGTTGCCCCTCGGCCGCTTTCAAGGCGGCTGCACTAGTCCACTATGCGATCTCGCCAGATCGGGGCCATCCTAGCGCCGAGCCCCGGGCCCGCCCGATCGGGGGCGTCCGCCACTAGGGTGGGTGCATGCGAGCCGTGACCACCACCGAAGCCGGGGGGCCCGAGGTCCTCGAGATCACCGAGATCGACGACGTCGTCGCCGGGCCGGACGAGTTGCTGATCCGCACGGTCGCCGCGGGCGTCAACCGCGCCGACATCCTGCAGCGCCAGGGCCACTACCCGCCGCCGAAGGGCACCTCCGAGGTCATCGGCCTCGAGGTGTCCGGGCACGTCGAGGCCATCGGCGAGGGCGTCGAGGGCTGGTCGGTCGGCGACCCGTGCGTCGCCCTGCTCGCCGGCGGGGGCTACGCCGAACTCGTCGCGGTGCCCGCCGCGCAGGTGATCGCCCCACCCGAGGGCGTCGACCTCGTCACCGCTGCCGGCCTCGTCGAGGTCGCCGCGACCGTCATCTCGAACATGGACCACGTCGGCCTGCGCCCCGGCGAGACCTTCCTCGTGCACGGGGGCTCGGGAGGCATCGGCTCGTTCGCCATCCAGTACGCCAAGGGTCAGGGCTGCCGGGTCGCCACCACGGCCGGCTCGGCCGAGAAGCTCGAGGTGTGCCGCCAACTCGGCGCCGACATCGCCCTGGACTACCACGACGACTGGGTCTCCCAGCTCAAGGAGGCCACCGACGGCAAGGGTGTCGACGTCATCCTCGACATCATGGGCGCCAAGTACCTCGACGCGAACGTGAGGTCGCTGGCCCGCCGCGGCCGGGTGGTCGTGATCGGCCTGCAGGGCGGTGTGAAGGGTGAACTCAACCTCGGACTGCTGCTGAACAAGGGCGCCACCGTGACCGCCACCTCGCTGCGCTACCGACCCGTCAACGAGAAGGCCGCCATCGTCGCGCGCGTCGCCGCCGAGGTGTGGCCGCTGATCACGTCGGGCCAGATCAAGGTCGCGCACGAGACCCGCTTCCCGATCGAGCAGGTGCAGCAGGCGCACGAGCAGCTCACCGGCGGCACCAATGTGGGGAAGATCGTCCTCACCTTCTAGCCTTGGGCGGTGGACTTCACCGCGTACGCCGAGATCTGGCGCCTGCCCCGCGTGCGGCAGGCCGTCCTGCTCGGCGCGCTCGGCAAGGCGCCGTGGTTCGGCGCCGGCGTCGTCCTGACGCTGCACGTCGTCGGGGCGCTCGGCCAGTCGTACGCCAGCGCCGGGCTCGTCACCGCCGTCTTCACGGTCTCGATCGCGCTCGCCTCGCCGTTGCGTGGACGGCTGCTCGACACGATCGGCCTGCGCCGCACGCTTCTGCCCTCGCTGGTGCTGCTGCCGGTGGCGTTCGTCGCCGCCCCGTTCCTCGGCTACTGGCCGCTGCTGGTCGTCATGGGCGGGGTGGGGTTGTTGGCCATCCCGTGGTTCGTGCTCACCCGCCAGCTGATCCTGGCCGCGGTGCCCGAGTCGCAACGCCGGGCCGGGCTCGCGCTCGACTCGGTCGTCACCGAGATGGCCTTCATCGCCGGCCCGACCGTCGGGATCCTCCTCGCGGCGTCGTGGCACACCGGCTGGACGCTCACCCTCCTCGCCCTGGCGTCCGTCGCCGCCGCGTGGGGGTTGTTCGTGCTCAACCCCGCACTCGTGACCGAGTCCGACCCGGCGTCCGGCTCCACGGACGCCCCGGGCGACGCTCCGCGGGAGGCGGCACCCGCGCGGGGCGGCGTCCGGTCGTGGCTGAACGGGCCGGTGGTGGCGACGTTCGTGGCGACGATGGCCGCCTCGTTCACCCTGGCCGGCACCGACCTGACGATGGTCGCGGCCGCGCGCACGCTCGAGAACGCGTCCGCCCTGGCGATCCTCATCATCTTCTGGGGGGCGGGGTCCCTGATCGGGGGACTGCTGTTCGGCACGCTCCCCCGCCGCTCGGTCGGGCTGCGCCACCTGTTGCTCGGCCTCGCGACCACGACGATGCTGGCCGCGCTCGGCACCCACGTGTGGGTGCTGGCCGGCCTCCTCTGGGTCGCGGGCCTCTTCTGCGCGCCCACTCTCGCGGCGACCAGCGAACGGCTGGGCGACCTGGTGCCCGCGGCGTCCCGCGGTGAGGCCTTCGGCTGGTCGGGGACCATGGCGACCGCCGGCAATGCCCTCGCCCCGCCCCTGGTCGGGTTCGTGCTCGACACGTGGGGCTGGCACTGGGGCTTCGTCGCCACCGGGGTCGCCGGGCTCGCCCTGGCCGTGGTGGGCTGGGTCGCCCTGCAGGCCGGACGCCGTGGGCTCAGCCGGGCGCGTTCCCGGCAGGCACGGGCGGGATCGCTCCCGCTCTGATCCGCTGGGCGGATCAAAGCGGGAGCAGCGCCCGGTGGGTGCCGGACGTCTCCAGCAACTCTTCAGGAGATCCGGCCAACCATCGCCGCGGGTCATGCGCGCCCTCGTGGCGATCACCGTCCTCGACATCGCCGCGGCCAAGGCGGCGAAGTCGAGGCGTCTGCCCTGATCGACTCGGCCCTCGACCCGCCATGAGGGCGCGACACTCAGCGCAGGAACAACTGCCGCAACCGCAGCGACGCGGCGGTGATGCCGATGACGCTCATCACCACGAAGTACGCCACGTGGCCGAGCGTCTCCCCGTCGAAGTAGCCCACCGACAGCTGGCGCATCAGTTCCACGCCGTGCCACAGCGGCAGCGCCATGATCCCCCACTGCAGCGGCTCGGGGTACACCGTGATCGGGAACAGCGTCGCCGACAGCAGGAACATCGGCAGCAGCACGACCGGCACCAGGTCGAGCTGCTGGAAGCTCTTCATGAAGCTCGTCACGGCCATGCCCAGCGACGCGAACCCCAGCGCGATGAGCAGCGCCACCGGGATCATCGCCAGCGCCCACCACGAGGTCACCAGCCCCATCGCGGTGATCACCGCCAGGAACCCGATCGCGTACAGCAGCCCCCGGAACAGCGCCATGAAGATCTCACCCAGGGCCACGTCGAGCGGGCCGAGCGAGGTCTGCAGCATGCCCTCGTAGAGCTTGCTGTAGCGCAGCTTGAAGAACACGTTGTTGACCGAGTCGTAGATCGCCCCGTTCATCGCCGAGGTCGCCAGCAGCGCCGGGGCGATGTACATCGCGTACGAGATCGGCTGCCCGTCGGGCCCGGGCACCGCGCCGACGAGCGCGCCCATGCCCATGCCCATCGCGAGCAGGTAGAACACCGGCTCGAAGAAGCCGGTCGCGATCACGCCCCAGTTCTGGGTCCGGATCACCCGGAACCCCCGCTCGATCACCGCGCGCGCGTTGCCGGCGTACAGGCCCCCGAACTGCGCCGGACGCCGCCCCAGCCGCTCGCGGATCGGCGCCATCACCCCCGTGTCGCTCACCGGACCAGCCTCCGCGTGAAGGTGCGCGCCGCGACGAGCAGCCCGCCGACGATGCACCCGACGAGGAACACCACGTGCACCACGGTGAGCCACGGCGGGTTCTCCATGCCGTAGGACACGATCCGTGCCAGTTGCGTGCCGTGCCACATGGGCGAGACCCAGCCGATCCACTGCAGGTAGGCCGGCATCGACGCGAGCGGGAAGAACGTGCCCGCGAACAGGAACATCGGCATCACGATGAGGCGCTGCACGAAGTTGAACTGCAGCCCCTCCTCCTCGAGCGTGGCCGAGTACGCCATGAGCGGGGTGAACATCGCCATCGAGGCCAGCATCGCAATGGGCACCACGAGCAGGGACGCCGCCCCCGGCCAGGCGCCGAAGGCCAGCCCGATCAGCCAGAACAGGAACGCCTGGACGAACATGCGCACCGAGATCGCCAACCCCTCGCCGACGGCCATCTGCCACGGCTCGACGGGGGTGGCCTGGGCGGCGAGGTAGTTCTTCATCCACTTGAAGCCGCCGAAGATCGGCCACGTGCCGAACTGGGCACCGGTGCTCACGACGGTCGCCACGAGTAGGCCGGGCGCGACGAACCACAGGTACGACACCCCGTCGACGTCGCCCTGCACGAGCGAGCCCAGCCCCATCCCCATGGCGACGAGGTAGAGCACCGGGTTGCCGATGGCGGTGACGAAGGCCGTCCAGAAGAACGGCTTCTCGGCGGCCTGCCGGTACCGGGAGTAGTGCAGCCACCCCCACCGGCGCGTCCGGCGGGCGAGCTCGACGTGGTCGAGGCCCGAGAAGGTGACCCCCGACGAGACCGGGGCCACGGCGTCCTGCCTAGTCAATGAGGGACCTCCCCGTCAGGCGGAGGAACACGTCCTCGAGCGAGGAGCGACGCACCAGCGAGGTGAGCGGGTTGAGCCCGCGGCGGTTGATCTCGTCGAGCAGCGCCTCGCCGGCGTCGTCGTAGAGCAGGATGCGGTCGGGCAGCACCTCGATGCGGTCGGTCATCTCGCGCAGCACGCCCTCCATCTCGGCGTTGCGCGCCGACCCGAACCGCACCTCGACGACCTCGCGGGTCGAGTACTGCCGGATCAGCGCCTGCGGCGCACCCTCCGCCACGATCCGACCGTGGTCGATGACGACGAGCCGGTCGCACAGCTGCTCGGCCTCGTCCATGAAGTGGGTGGTCAGCACCAGGGTGACGCCCTGCTCCTTGAGCCGGAACAGCCGGTCCCACAGGATGTGGCGCGCCTGCGGGTCGAGGCCGGTCGTCGGCTCGTCCAGCAGCAGGATGCGCGGCTCGTTCACCAGCCCGCGGGCGATCGTGAGCCGCCGCTTCATGCCGCCCGACAGCGCGCTGACCTTGGCGTTGGCCTTCTCGGTGAGCTGGGCGAACTCGAGCAGCTCGTCGGCCTTGGGCTTGAGGTAGTCCATCGGCAGCCCGAAGTAGCGGCCGTAGACGATCAGGTTGTCACGGGCCCGCAGTTCCTCGTCCAGCGAGTCCTGCTGCGGCACGACGCCGAGGGACGCCCGCACCTCGGGCCCGTGCGTCTCGGGGTCGAGCCCGAGCACGGTGAGCGTCCCGTCCGTGCGGAGCGACGTTCCCCCGATCATGCGCATGGTCGTCGACTTGCCCGCGCCGTTGGGGCCCAGCAGCCCGAACGACTCACCGGGCGCGACCTCGAACGAGATCGCGTCCACGGCGGTGAAGTCGCCGAACTTCTTGGTCAGCCCTCGGGCTTCGATCACGGACACGGGTCGCAGCGTACAAGCCCGCACCGACAGGAAGGAAAAGGAGCACGGCAGGACCGTGCCGCACGCCGACCATGGACGGGGCTCCCTCCACCCCTCACCTTCCAACCACGGCTGACAAGGGGCGACGGCGCTGATCGACGGGGCCAGCGAGATGCCAACCTCGACTCGGAGTCGTCCTACTCCAAGGGGGACGCCCTCTCGACCTTGGTCAACGACTACGTGCTGGGGATGGTCACCGGACGCCGCCCCCTGTCGGACCTGTCCGACCTCCGCGAGCGGTGGGCGGCCGGGGGTGGCGACGCCATGCGGGCGGAGTTCGAGTCCCAACTCCGACCCCACGGTCGCGCGCCCACGGCCCGGCGGGTTACGGTCGACCCATGACACCGTGGCTGGACGCCGTGGCCGAGTTCGGCCGCCGGGCGTGGTCGGCGCACGTCGACTGGATGGTCGTCGGCAGCGCCGCCTCCGCGATGCAGGGGGCCCGCGTGGAGCCGGCCGACGTCGACATCCTGGTCAGGCGTCCCAGCGACGTGGCCCTGCTGGCCGGCCACCTGTACGACCTGGCCGTGCGCGAGGCGGTGGGCCGCGACCGGGCGACGTTCCTCAGCTCCATCCCCGAGCCGCTGCTGTGGTACCACGAGGACGGCTGGTCCTGGACATTCGGGCGCTGGCAGCTCGGCGACATGCGCGTCGAGGTCGCCCACATCGACGGACCGCCCGCCGACCTGGTCGAGACGCGCGGCGACCGCATTTGGGAGGTGCGCCGCGACGTGACCCTGAACGGCGTGACGACCCCCTGCGTCCCGCTCGAGGTGCAGGTCGCGACCGCGATGCACCTGGGCGACGAGGACCGCCGCTACCGACTCACCGACGCCCTGCTCTCCCGGCACGCCGAACCGCGCCTGCTGGTCGAGTCGCTGCTGGGGCGCGGGTTCCGCCCGCACACGTTGGGGCCCTACCCCGACGTGCTCATGCTACTGCCGCCGGGCATGCGCCCGACCCGCGCCTGAGTCAGCGCCGCGCGGGAGCCCCCATCTCGATCAGCGGCGCGGTGAGGCGTACCGCAGCGCGTTGGGGCGACAGGGCGCTTCGAAGGCTATCTTGAGCGACTCGGCGATCCGGCGCTCGTTCCGCAGGGCGAAGAGGCGCTCGACGACCCGGTCGCGCAGCATGATCGGCGCGATCGTGTTGAGGTAGATCTTCGTCGCACCCTCGAAGCCCGCCAGGGTCGACACCCGCCACTTGAGCATCACCCGCCACGGCATGGCCAGGTCGACGTCGATCGGCCGGTAGTGCCACTCCTCGTTGCAGGGCACGTCGACGCCCGTCGCCGCGTGCATGGCCTGCAGCATGTCGCTCATGCCGCGGACCTCCTCGGGCGACTGCTCCCAGGGGTCCGGCTGCTCGGACTTGCTGTACACCTCGATCGTCGGGAACCGGTGCCCGAACCCCGCGAACGCGATCGCGTGGTCGTTCTCGGCGACGACGAGGTTCTTGTACGAGGCGAAGTTCGTGGCGACCTCGTTGAAGAGGTTCACGTTGCGCCGCAGCTTGGCCAGCGTCGCCTCGTGCTGGACGCCCCGCTCGTCGATCGCCACCAGCTGCTTGTGCAGGTGGTCGAAGGACGCCCCGGCCGGCTTGAGCCAGTTCTGGAAGACGGTCACGTAGCGCGCGTACCGGTTGAGGTCGTACAGGCCCTTGACCGACTCGATCGTGTACCGGATGAACTCGTGGTGCTCGTCGGGGGTCAGCGTGCCGGCACCGGCCAACTCGTTGTCGTGGGTGGCGCCGTCGACGAAGTGGCGGCGCGCGATGACCAGGTCGTGCCCGCCCCCGAAGAAGCCGGACGCCGCGGCGATGCGGTCCTCCTCGCTCATGGCCTCGATCTCCTGGACCGACGCCCCGGACGCGCGCAGCTTCATGGCGACCACCGAGAGGACGTGCTCGCGGCCGGCGGGCGAGTCGAGGTAGGCCGAGCGGCGGGCGGCGATGTGGGTGGGCAGCGTGTAGCCGTAGTTGAGGTTCCAGTACTCGTAGCTGAGGATCTCGAAGAGATTGGGCACCCGCCGGAAGTCGGCGACGGTGTTGTACATCTCCTCGGCCGGGGTGCGGTAGTGGGTCTCCCACGTGGTGTTGCCACGGTGGACGACCCGGGACTTCTCCGGCGGCGTCTCCTCGTAGCGCTTCTCGCAGAAGGAACAGTGCGCCCCGTGCTTCTCCGGGTCCAGCGGCGTGGGGTTGACCGCGCTGATGCCCAGCGGTCGGTTGCCCCGGCCCGGGACCGTCCACACCTCGGTTCCCGTGAACGGGTTCAACTGCTTGACCGTCCCGTCGGCGAGGGTGGTGAGGTAGTCGGGCTCGCGGCTGTAGTGCTGCATGGACCCAGACTGCCCGTGCGCGGGGCGTCCGGCAACGGAACCGGCCGCGTTGCCGCCGGGTCGGGGGGTTGTGCCAAGGTGGGCGGGTGGATTTCAGCCCCCGCCTCGTGGCCCTGGACGTCGACGGCACCCTCGTGGACGAGTCGAACATCATCACCCCGGAGGTCCGCGAGGCCGTCGACCGTGCCGTCGCCGCCGGTATCCCCGTGATCCTGTCGACGGGCCGGGCGTGGGCCAGCGCGCTCACCGTGATCGAGCAACTCGACCTCGGCCACGTCGAGCACGTGTGCTCCAACGGGGCGGTGACCGTGCGGTACCCGCCCTTCGAGGTGGTCGACATGCTCACATTCGACCCCCGGCCCGTCGTCGACCGCATCGTCGCCGAGCACCCCGAGGCGCTGCTGGCGGTCGAGGTCGTGGGCCGGGGGTACCGCGTCTCGCAGGAGTTCCCCACCGGCGAGCTGCACGGCGAGATCGAGGTGGTCGACCTCGACGACCTGGCCGGGAGCGACGTGACCCGCGTGGTCGTGCGCGACCCGAACGCGTCGGAGGAGGAGTTCATCGAGCTCGCCGAGCGCCTGGGCCTGGAGGGTGTCAGCTACGCGATCGGCTACACGGCGTGGCTCGACATCGCGCCCGAGGGTGTCGACAAGGCGCACGGCCTCGACCGCGTCTGCCGCCGCCTCGGCGTGGACGCCGCCGACGTGCTCGCGGTGGGCGACGGGCGCAACGACCTCGAGATGCTCGCCTGGGCCGGGCGCGGCGTGGCGATGGGTCACGCGCCGCTCGAGGTGCGGGAGGCGGCGGACGCCGTCACCGGCACCCTCGAGGAGCAGGGTCTGGTCGCCGAGTTGGCGCGCTGGTTCTGAGCCGACCGTGTCCTCGGCGGACCCCGGCGATTCCCGGCAGGGTCCCTTGGCGGACTTTGCCGGTGGAAGGCCCCGATCCGTCAAAGTAACCGGCCCGGTCTTGCCGCTCGCGGGGCGTCCACCAGCAAGATCGCGAACCCCCCGTCTCGCCCAAGAACGCCCCGGAGCCGCCCGCCGGAGTGCGTCATGATCGCCATCGCCGCCCTCGCCATCGCGGCGGTGTTCATCCTCCCCCGCCTGCTGCCCCTGTAGGCCGCACCGACCCCCGTCCGCTCCCTGCAGTTGGGTACCGTGAACGCCGTGAGCACGACACCCCAGCCCCCCGGCTCCGAAGGCCACCTGCGCGTCGGGACCGCCCAGCGCGAACTCGCCCTGGAGGCCCTGCGCAACGCGGCCGCCGATGAGCGGATCACCTTCGAGGAGCTCGAGTCGCGTGTCCCGCGGGCGGTACACGCGGTCACCCGCGCCGACCTGTCCGCCGTGCTCGAGGACCTGCTGCCGGCCGACCGGCTCGCCGCCCTCGTCGGCAGCGACGCCCCCGTCGGCGAGGGCCCCGGCCACACGTGGGACAACCCGCTGGTCCTCGAGGGCACCGGCTGGAAGGAACTGCACGTGGCGGGCCCGTGGGTGGTGCCGCCGTTCCTGGAGGTGACCTGCTCGATCGGCGGGATCCGGCTCGACTTCACCGAGGCGGTGCCGCGCTCGAAGGTGATCGACCTCGTGCTCACGGTCAACGACTGGGGCACCACGACGATCCTCGTCCCCCAGGGCTGGGGTGTCGACACCGGCGCCGCCCAGGCCGAGGTGGGCTACGTCGAGGCCCGCGGCGTCAGGACGCGTGCACAACCCGGCAAGCCGCGCATCATCCTGCGGGGGCGCACGTCGGGCCAGGTCAAGGTGCGCACGCCCACCGGAGCCGACCGGCGCAAGAGCGAGAAGTTCCTCGCCAAGGGTTCGCCCGGTATGCCCGAGTTGCCCCGCGCCTGAGTCACGCCCCGACGGCCTGCATCGCCTTCAGGATCGTGACCTGGCGGGTGACCGAGTCGTGCCGATCGGCCGAGGTGGACTCGGCCGTCCCCTCCTGCACCGCCCAGCCCAGGTTGATGGCGCACCGCACGACCACCCAGTCGCGGGCGCGCCGCTCGTCGAGGTCGGCCGTGTCGACGACCGCGTAGAACCGCTCACGGATCGCGTCGCCGACGTCTCCCGTGGCCTCGAGGTCGTCCCAACGGTTCCAGAGCAGGGGTGCCACCTCGTACTCGGGGGCGGCGTTGTACCCCTTGGGGTCGATCGCCACCCAATGGTCCCCGCGGGCCATGACGTTGAGGTAGTGCAGGTCGCCGTGGACGACGTGCGTCCCGGGCTCGGCGGCCAGGTCACGGCCGGCGCGCAGGGCCCACTCGACGAACCGCGGCGGGCCCGGAACCGCCCGCCCGAGCGCCTCCACCTCCGCGAGCCAGCGCCGCACGAACGCGTGCCCGTCGGGCAGTTGTGGGGCCGCCCGCCGGTGCAGCCGGCCGTACAGACCGGCGACGATCCGGGTGGCCTCGTCGGCGTCCCAGAGCGTGGTGAGGTCGTCGCCCAGCCACTCCAGCAGCAGGACGCCGCGGCGCGGGTCGGCGCGCACCAGCTCGACGGCGTGGCGTCCACCCCACAGGGACAGCGTGGGGATCTCGCCGACGTTGTCGGCCTCGATGAAGGAGAACTTGCACGCGCGGCGCACGCCGTCGGCGTCCAGCACGGGGACCACCCGCGAGGCCGCCCCGACGAGGGGCTCCCCGTCGGGGGTCAGGTGCCAGCGCCGGACGGTGTCCTCGACCAGGCGCGGGAGCTCCTCGACCCAGCGTTCGCGGGCGGTCACGCGGGGAGCGATCAGCCCGCCACCGGCGTCAGGAACTCGCGCCCGCCCAGGTACGGACGCAGCGCCTCGGGCACCCGCACGGAGCCGTCGGCCTGCTGGTGGTTCTCGAGGATCATGATGATCGTCCGGGTCATGGCGCACAGCGTGCCGTTGAGCGTGGCCAGGGGCCGCGTCCCGTTGGAGTCACGCATGCGGATGTTCAGCCGCCGCGCCTGGAACTCGGTGCAGTTCGAGGTCGAGGTGATCTCGCGGTAGCGGTCCTGGGTCGGCAGCCAGCCGTAGCAGTCGAACTTCCGCGCCGCCGACGAGCCCAGGTCGCCCGAGGCCACGTCGAGCACCTGGTACGGGATCTCGAGCGACTCGATGAACGCCTTCTCGTAGCCCAGCAGCTTCGCGTGCTCGGCCTCGGCGTCGGCCGGGTCGCAGTAGACGAACAGCTCGGCCTTGTCGAACCAGTGCACGCGGAAGATGCCGCGGGTGTCCTTGCCGTAGGCACCCGCCTCGCGACGGAAGCAGCTCGACCAGCCCGCGTAGTGCCGCGGCAGGCTCTCGGCGGGCAGGATCTCGTCGGAGTGGTACGCCGCCAGCGCCACCTCGGAGGTGCCGACCAGGTACAGGTCGTCGCGCTCGAGGTGGTAAACGTCCTCGGCGGCCTGGCCCAGGAAGCCGGTGCCGGCCATCGCCTCGGGCTTGACCAGCGACGGGACGATCATCGGCATGAAGCCCCACGACGACGCCATCCCCATCGCGTGCTGCAGCAGCGCGAACTCGAGCTGCGCGCCCTGGCCGGTCAGCACGTAGAACCGCGACCCGGAGATCTTGGCGCCGCGCTCCATGTCGATCGCGCCCAGCATCTCGCCGAGCTCGAGGTGGTCGCGCGGGGTGAAGCCCTCGGCGGCGAAGTCGCGCGGGGTGCCCCACGTCTCGATGACCTCGCCCTCGTCCTCCCCACCGGAGGGGACGCCGTCGATCACGATGTTGCCCAGTTGCATCATCAGCGCGTCGTACTCGCCCTGCGCGGCCTCGGTCTCGGACTGGGCCTCCTTCACGGACGCCGCCAGCTCCTTGGTGCGGGCGAGCAGCTCGGCCTTCTCGTCGGGCGACGCCTTCGGGATGCGCGACGACAGCGACTTCTGCTCGGCCCGGGCCGACTCGGAGGTCGCCATCAGCGAACGACGCCGTTCGTCGGCGGCGATCAGCTGGTCGACGAGCTCGACCGATTCGCCGCGGGCGGCCTGGCTGCGACGCACGGCGTCCGGGTTGGTGCGCAGAATCTTCGGATCGATCACACGGCCGATCCTAGCCCCGGGAGGCCTCCTCCCCCCGGCGCCTGCCAGACTGGGGGCGTGAGGACGCGTTGGGGGCTCGCGCATGTCGCGGCGGGGGTGACCGCCGCGGCCTTCGCGCTCTGGACGTGGCTGGTCCTCGGCACCGACGTGTTCGCCGCCATCGACGCCACCTCCCAGCGCCCCGGGCTCGACCCGATGGGCGCGCGCGGGCAGGTGCTCGCCGCGATCGCCGTCGTCACGACCCCGGTGGTCGTCTACGCCACCCTCGCCGGCGTCACGTCCTGGGCCGCACGCCGCCGGCTGCACAACCTCGCGTGGGCGATGGGCCTGTCGATCCCGCTCGCGTGGGGCGGTGGGCAGCTGGTCAAGGTGCTGGTGCAGCGTCCGCGCCCGCCGACGGCGGCCCCGCTGATCACCGCCGAGGGCTGGTCCTACCCGAGCGCCCACATGGTCGCCGTCACCGTGCTCGCGGTGATGATGATCGCCGCCATGGTGGTCACCCGCCGACCACGCGGCACGGTCGTCCTCGTCACGACGGGGCTCCTCGCGCTCTGGTGGATCGTCTTCGCCGACCGCTGGTGGCTGCGGGCGCACTGGTTCAGCGACCTGATCGGGGGCGGCTTCCTCGGCGGCTTCGTGGCCGCGCTCTCCCTGGCCGTCGGCGGGGTCAGCGTGGTGCGGTTCGGGCCCGTCCGGCGTCCCGCGAGCGGGCGTCCCCGCCACGCCGCGGTCATCATCAACCCGACCAAGATCGCCGACATGGTGGTGTTCCGCCGCCAGGTCGAGGGCGAGTGCACCGAGCGCGGCTGGGAGCCGCCGGTCTGGCTCGAGACCGAGGTCGCGGACGCCGGCGCCCGCGTCGCGAAGGTGGCCCGCAAGCGCAAGGTCGACCTCGTGCTCGTCGCGGGCGGGGACGGCACCGTCCGCACGGTGTGCGCGGCGCTGGCCGAGTCCGGCATCCCGGTGGGGATCCTGCCGCTGGGCACCGGCAACCTGCTGGCCCGCAACCTCGGCGTCCCGCTCGACCTGGCCGACGCCCTCGACACCTCGTTCGACGGGAACGCCCAGCCCGTCGACATCGTCCAGTTGCGCGCTGACGGAGGCGACCCCCAGTACTCGATGGTCATGGCCGGCATGGGCCTGGACGCCAAGATCATGAGCGAGACCAACCTCGACCTGAAGAAGGTCGTCGGCCCGGCGGCCTACTTCATGGCCGGCCTGGCCACCCTGAACACCCCGCCGTTCCGGGCCATGGTCACCCTCGACGGCAACGCCCCCATCGCGCGGACGCCCGCCGTCGCCCTGATCGCCAACGTCGGCCACGTGCAGGGGCAGATCGCGATCGTCCCCGACGCCCTGCCCGACGACGGCCTCGTCGACGTGATGCTGGCCTCCCCCGAGCGCGTCGGTGACTGGGGCGCCATCGCCACCCGCGTGCTCACCCGCGCCGCGGACCACCCGGGGGTCGAGCGCGCCCAGGCCCGCAAGGTCGCCATCGAGACCGAGGAGCCCGTTCCGTTCCAGGTCGACGGCGACACCATCGGCACGTGCACGCGCCTCGACGTCACCGTCCGGCCCCAGGCGATCCAGGTGATGGTCCCCTAGGCATTCCCGCTTTGATCCGCCCAGCGGATCAGAGTGGGAGCGCCCCGACCACCACCTCGCTGGGTGCATCTTCCTCGAGATCCCCATGGCGCTGGACATCAAGGACCCCGCCACCGACGCGTTGGCCCGCGCGCTCGCCGCCGAGACCGACCTGCAGCGGCTCATCGATCGGGGACACCTCGGCCCTCGTGGCGAACCCCTGAGGGGGGCCCCGCAGTGCTCAGCGGCTGCGCTCGTGCGACGTGCGGCCGAGCAGGCCGTCCATCCAGACCTCGGCGGCCTCGTACTCGTCCGCGGTGAAGCCGCGGGCGATCTTGGGGCGCACCTGGTCGGCCCGCGGGTAGGAGCCCAGGAAGGTCACCTCGCGGCAGATCCGGTGCAGGCCCTTGAGCGTCCCGCGCAGCCGGGGCTCGCCGATGTGGCCCTCGGCGTCGATCGAGAAGCAGTACTCGCCGAACATCTTCTTCGTCGGGCGCGACTCGATGCGGGTCAGGTTCACCCCGCGCATCGCGAACTGCTCGAGGATCTCCAGCAGCGCGCCGGAGTGGTCGGCGTACATGTACGCCACCAGCGTGGTCTTGTCGGCCCCCGTCGGCTCCGGGAGGGCGCCGGGCTTGCGCACGAGCACGAAGCGGGTGACGGCGTCCGGGTTGTCGGCGACGTCGGTGGCGACGCAGTCGAGGCCGTAGAGGTCGGCGGCGACGCGCGCGCAGATGGCGCCGTCGTAGCGCGAGGCGGGGTCGGCGACCTCGGCGGCGGCGGCCGCGGTCGAGCCGCCCTCGGTCACCTGGGCGTCCGGCAGGGTGAGGCGCACCCAGTCGCGGGTCTGCGCGTGAGCGTGCGGGTGGGTGATGATCCGCTTCACGTCGGCCAACTCGACGCCCGGGCGCACGGCCAGCACGAACGACACCGGCAGCAGCACCTCGCGGACGATGACGAGGGGGTTCCCGCCGAGGGCGAGGTTGTCGAGCGTGGCGGTGACGCCGCCCTCGACCGAGTTCTCGATCGGGACCAGACCGGCCTCGACCTCGCCGGAGCGCACGGCGTCCAGCACCCCCGCCACCGTGGTGTAGGGAGTTGCCTCCGCGCCGGACACCGTGAGCAGGGCCTGGTGGGTGAAGGTGCCTGCTGGTCCGAAGTAGCCAATCACCTTGGCGAGTCTAGGGCTGGGTGCCGGCCTGCGGTTCGGGGCGCTCGCTGGTCGGCCACCGGGCGCCGCCGCCGGGGGCGCGGGACGCCGGGCCGGTCACGAGCAACTGGCTGAAGCCGCGCTTCACGAAGGCCGACGTGGGCCACGCGCGGTTGGTGGTCCAGAACCAGTGGATGAGCGCGGCCAGCACGAACCACTGCACCCCGCTGGAGATCACGTCCCGGACCAGGAAGGCCCCGATCCCGACCATCTCGTCGGAGAAGCCGACCGTGCGCCCGGTCACGTAGGCCACCGACAGCGCGACCCCGCGCAGGGCCATCAGCCAGTCCAGGCGGGTGTGCAGGAGCAGGGCCAGGGGCGCCCAGACGATGAGGTCGTACCAACTGAGGGTGTAGGGCGAGGTGACGATCCACGCGGTGCACAGGATCACCGCGGTGCGCACGGCGATGGTGAGCGGGTCGCGCTCGGCGGGCAGCGTCGCCCCCGGGACGGCGTGCCAGGGCAGGACGCGCGACAGCATCCAGCCGATGACGAACAGCCCGACCCAGCCGAGCACCGCGGTGGCGCCGTGCGCGATGTCGGGCAGCACCCAGCCCAGGGCCGATCTGAACCACGGCGCCCAGGACCCACCCGAGACGTAGCCGGTGTTGCGACTGGCCGCGAAGAGGGCCTGCGGCGCGAAGACGCCGTAGAGGATGCCGATCGGGATCAGGGCGCCGACGCCGAGTTGGAGCACCTTGCGCCAGTCGTGCCGGTAGCCCCACACCAGGGCGAGTCCGTAGAAGACCAGCGACACCTTCACCGCACCGGCCAGGCCGATGAAGATGCCGGTCACGAACGCCGACTTCCGCACGAACCAGAGGGAGATGATCGCGAACACCAGCGTGAGCGCCTCGTTGTGGGCGCCGGCCACGACGGCCCAGATCAGCAGGGGGTTGAGGATCGTGAAGAGCACCGACCGGGTCTGCAGGGCGGCGTCGCCGTGGGCGAGCTTGACCATGACGGCACAGATCACGATGAACGGGATGACCGCCATCATCTGCAGCCAGAACACGATGTCGTGCATCGACTCGCCGCCGAGCACGTTCGCCAGCCACTGCGACCAGGACGCGATCGGGCCGTACACCGACGGCGTGTCCTGCCAGGGGCGCTCGGTCCAGACCAGGACGGGGTCGTACGCCTGCCGGAAGATCTCGGCCGGGGTGATGTCGTAAGGGTCCATGCCCAGCCGCTGGAGGCGTCCGTACGCGGCGTACATCAGCACGTCGGCGCTGGTCAGCGGGGGCACGGCGGCGGTCGCCATGGTGAGGCCGACGCCGAGGTGGAACATGCGGTGGATGCGCGGGCGCCAGCCGTCGCTGACCGCCCGCCACGCGATGACGAGGCCGACCGCGCCGAGCGTGATGCCGATCCACAGCGCCGGGACCACGACCCACTCCGACAGCGGCAGGCCGATCCGCTCGCCCCACTCGACCGGGATGAAGTACGGCGGCAGCAGGCTGCCGTTGGCCGGGCCGGGGTTGAGCGTGACGGTCGAGGGGCCCAGGAACGCGACGACGATCGTGACCAGGCAGCTGACCACGATGAACCAGAAGCCGAGGCGGCCGTTCTTCGTCCACGACTGGTCGCCGAAGCGGTTGAGCCGCTCGACAAGCGCATTCACGTGGGCCTCCTTGGGGGAAGGAATCGGCCCAAGGTTACCGCCGGATCAGCGGGTGATGCTCCACGCGCCGTCCGCGACGACTTCGACCGCGTACGCGTTGTTCGGGATCGTGTAGCTCGACGAGTGCGTGCCCGACACCTCGACGGGCAGCGCGAGCCAGGTGCCCGCGACGTCCATCACCATCACGATGAACGTCCCGCCCGAGCTGTGCGCCAGCGTCACGGCCCGGCCCCGCGCGTTGTCGACGCGCACGACCTGGTCGCCGCTGCCGTTGTGGGACCCGGACGCCGGCAGCTGCGGCATGGCCTCCACGCCGCGCAGGCTGACCGTCCAGGAGCCACTCGCGGCGAACCGCAGGCCGCGGACGGACCGGCCGCCCGGCCCGCTGCTCGTCATGCCGACGGTGCCCTCGTAGCTGCCGGACTTGCCCACGATCGGGCCGATGTCCTTCTGGCCGGAGTCGATCGTCCACGCCTGGAAGGTCGCGGTGCTGCTCGTCGAGTGCTTGATCGTGGCCACCCAGTACCGGACGCCGAGGCGGGGCAGCAGCCTGGCCCAGTTGCCGCTGCCCGACTCCCTGCGCGGGGGCCAGAACGCCGCGAGCCGGTAGATGAAGGCGGCCATGGCGTCCCGGTTGACGGGCTCGGTCGGGCGGTAGGTGCCGTCGTTCCACCCCGTGGAGATGCCCGTGGACGCCAGCCACGCCATCTCCTTGTAGTAAGAGGTCTCGGGGGTGATGTCGACGAACGGCGAGCGGGTGGGCGGCTCGTACGGGGGCTCGCCGGCCAGCCGGTACATGAACGCCGCCATGGCGTCACGGTTGACCGGCTCCCACGGCCGGTAGGTGCCGTCGTCCCAGCCGGTGGAGATGCCCTTCTCGGCGAGCCACGCCATCTCCTTGTAGAACTGCGTCTGCGGCGTGATGTCGGTGAACGGCGACTCGGCCGGGGGCTGGTAGCCGACCGGCTCGGCGAGCCGGTAGAGGAACGCCGCCATGGCGTCCCGGTTGACGGGCTGGACGGGACGGAACGTCCCGTCCCCCCAGCCCGTCGCGATCCCGACGTCGGTGATCCAGGTGATCTCACGGTGGAACGGGGTGCCGGCGGGAACATCGGAGAAGGCCATCGGGTCCTCTTTCGTCGGGGTGCGTCGCGCTTCACGGGTGTGACAGGACGGTACTGGACCCGGTCACCCGCTTCATAGCCCGTCGACGCACCTGTCTTGGTGACCGGCCGGCTCAGGCCTTCGGCCAGTACGCCGTGTTGTCGATGTACCGGAACACGAAGGCCGCGATCGCGTCGCGCGCCACGGGGGTCACCGGGCGGTACTCCCAGCCGTCGGCCATGGCCCAGCCCTCCGAGATCCCCGTGTGCTTCATCCACATGATCGCGTCGAAGTGCTGCGTGCCGGGCGGCACATCGACGAAGGTCTCGGCGTCCGCGGGCGGCTCCTCGGTGGACGGGTTCTCGAGCTGGGAGTAGCGGTGCAGGAAGGCGGCCATCGCGTCCCGGTTCACCGGCGCGAGGGGGCGGAACTCCCTGGCGCCTTGGGCGTCCCAGCCGGTGGTGATGCCGACCGAGGCCAGCCACTCGATCTCGCGGTGGAACTGCGTGCCCGCGGGGACGTCGGTGAAGGTCGCGACGTCGGGCACGGTGAAGTCGGGCGAGCCGTACAGCCGGTAGAGGAAGGCCGCCATGGCGTCGCGCGCCATCGGCTGCAGCCCGCGGTAGGTGCGGGTGCCGTCGGGCTCGACCCAGCCGGTGGACAGGCCCTGCTGGAACATCCAGTCGATCTCCATGCCGAACTGGTCGGCGAAGTAGTCGGAGTCGCTGAACGGGTCGCCGTTCACGCAGTCGTGCGTCGAGACCATCGTGTCGAACTCCGACTCGGGGGTGGTCAACTCCCAGAACCGGTAGGTGACCCCACCCGGGACCTCGAACGCGAACTCCCCGATCGTCCCCGGCGCGACGTCGTAGGTGAAGGTGGTCTCGGTCGTGGGCTCGAGGTAGTACCCGGTGAATGCGAACGTGACGGTGCGCACCTGGTCGGTGGTGTTGCGGTAGGTCACCCACATCGCCGACTGGGTCGGCTCCTCCTCGAAGCAGCCGAGTTCGAGGGAGTTGAACTCCAACGTGCTCACCTCGTCGGCGGCTGCGGTCGGGCGGCCCTCGAGCGGGCGCACGGACGCCGCGGGCTCGGCCCGGTC
>DUOQ01000220.1 GCA_012838755.1 Propionibacterium sp.
CGGCCAGCGAGGGGCGGCCCGTGGCGCTGGCCCAAGCGGTGGAGGAGCCCGCCGGACCCAGCCACACCGTCGCCCACGGTGACGACCTGTGGAGCCTCGCCGAGCGTTACTACGGCGAGGGCGCGCGGTGGCGGACCATCGTCGCGGCCAACCCGACGCTGCTCGCCGACCCCCTGGCGCGGCTCCTCCCGGGCACGGTGCTGGCGATCCCCGACCCGGTGGCGCTCGTCACCGTCCAGCCGGGCGACACCCTGAGCGCCTTGGCGCTCACCCACCTGGGGCAGGCCGACCGGTGGCCCGAGCTCCATGCGCTCAACGCGCACCGCATCACCGACCCCGACCTGATCCTCCCCGGCTGGGTCCTGAAGGTCCCGCTGGCCCTCGGTGCGACGACGGTGCCGGACACCCCACCGCCCCCGGCACCCGCCGAGGTTGATGCACCCGGCGAGGCGTCCACGGCCGACCTTCCGGCCGACCCGGTCCTGCCCGCCGGGGGCGTCGCGTCCGGGGCGAGCGTGGAGGAACCGACCGCCCCCACGGCGCAGACCCTCGCCCCCGACACCGACCACGGGCCCGCGAGCGGTTTCCTGGGCGGGATGACCGCCCTCTCGGCCGCGGCCGTGCTCGGAGGGATCGGGGTGCGCCGCCGCGTCCAGGCCCACAGCCGCCCGCTCGGGCGCCGGTACGTCCAGCCGACCGGGGAACTGTCCCGCTACGAGGCCGCCCTGACGCAGGTTGCCCCCGACGAGCCCGGCCCCGGCCGGGTCGAACTCCTCGCCCGTGCGATGCGCCTGCTGGCCGCCCACTGGTGGGAGCAGGGGCACGCGGCCCTGCCCCTGGAGCGTGCCTTGGTGGGACCCGACACCGTCGAGTTCACCTTCGGAGCCACCCCGGGCTCGGTCCCTGCGGGGTTCACCCGACTGGGGAACAGCCTCGCCGTCAGCTGGTCGGCCCTCAACGCGCTGCCGGACGCCGACCACCCGGTCGCCTACCCGGCCCTGGTCACCCTCGGGGAACGGGCCCCCGACCAACTCGTCATGGTCGACATCATGGCGTCGGGCGTCCTCGGCATCCGGGATGACGACGGCCGCGCCGGCGAGGTGCTCTCCGCCATGCTCGTCGAACTCGCCTGTGCACCGTGGGCGGCCGAACTCGACCTGCTGGTCGTCACCGGGGACCCATCCTTCGCCGACGCCGCCGGCGACGGGCGCATCAGCTGCGGCCACGAGGTGGAGGACGGCGTGGCCACCGTCGAACGGCTGGTCCAGCAACGCGCGCGGTTCATGACCGGTCGCACCTGGGATGCCGGACGCCTCGACCCCGACCTGGCCGAGGCCTGGGCCCCCCAGGTGGTGCTGTTCGAGGTCGCCCCCGATGCCGACCAGGTCGCCCGGCTCGAGGCCGCCGTCGCCGAGCACGCGTGCGGCGTCGCCGCAGTCGCGATCGTGGACCCCGCCCGCGTCACCTCGGTCGACTGGGTCCTCTCCACGGACGCCACGGGCTCGCGACGCCTGACCGACGCCACCGCCGAGGTCACCCCGCAGACGGTCCCCGCCGAGACGCGGCGGGCCCTCGCGGAACTCCACCACCTCGCCAACACCACCACCAGCGAACCCGCCCCCTGGTGGCAGGGACCCACGGAGGACGACGTGAACATCATCGCCCTGCACCCCGCACCCGTTCCGGAGCACCGCACCGGGCCGCGCCTGAACCTGCTCGGCCCGATCGAGCTCACCGGCTGTGCGGGTCCTGCCCCGAAGCGCGCGCCCCGCCAGCTCATCGAGTACTGCGCCTGGCTGCTCCTGCACCCCGGCAGTACGCCCCAGCAGATGGGGGCCGCCCTGCACGTCGCCGAGGGCACGCGACGTTCGAACCTCAGCAGGTTGCGGAGCTGGCTGGGCGACGACCGCTCCGGCGCGCTCTACCTGCCGGACGCCTACTCGGGCCGCATCCAACTGCACGACGAGGTGACCTCCGACTGGGACGAGCTGCTGGTCCTGACCGCGGGCGGGATCAACCGGCTCCCGCTCGACCGGTTGCTCACCGCCCTCGAGTTGGTGCGCGGGGCGCCGCTTGCTGACGCGGCCCCCACCCAGTGGGGCTGGGCCGAGGAGTTCCGCAGCGACGCGGCGTCCCTCATCCGGGACGTGGGCGTCGTGGCCGCTCGGGCGGCCCGCGAGCGGGGCGACCTCGAGACGTCCCGGTGGGCGGCCAACCGGGCCCTCACGGCGTCCCCCGACGACGAGTTGCTGCTCGGTGAGCGGATCCGCACCGAGCACTCGGCGGGACGCCCCGACGAGGTGCAGCGCCTGGTGACCCGGGTGACGCGCACCGCCCGGACCCTCGGCGTCGACCTGCTCCCCGAGACGATCGACCTGTGCCAGGAGGTGCTCGAGGGCCGGATCCGTGCGCGGGCCTGAGGCCCCACCGCGGGGCTACATCGGGAAGATGATCCCTGACTGCACGATCCAGATGCCCACGGTCATCAGGATCAGGGCGATGGCCACCACGATCACGGTGATCCGCAGGCCGAGGCTGCGGCGGGGCGCCGGATCGTCCTCGGGGTGCTCGCGGAGCTCCTCGGGCCAGTCCAGGGACTCGTGGTCGCTCATGCGCCCACCCAGAAGAACGCGGCGAGGACGAGGAACAGCCCGCCCAGCATCGCCAGCACCCCGAGCACGAGGGCGACGATGGCGACGATCTTGAACCAGTCGGGGCGGCGGGGGCCAGCCACGGGCATCAGTCGCGCTCGCGGCGCTGGCGCAGGTGGTACAGCAGCCAGGGCAGCTCGGTCTGCACGGCGTCCACCCCCAGGTTGAACAGCCGCGACCAGGCCGCCGACGGGCTCTCGGCGAGCGCCTTCTCGTCGTCGTGGCCGGCGAACAGCGGGATGCCGGTCGTCAGGGTCTCGGAGTTCACCCACGTGAGCAGCTTGTCGCGGCGCAGCCGCTGCATGACCTCGGCGTCGAACCACGGCGAGTCCTCGTCGTGGGCGATGATCTCGACGCCCACCAGGTTGATCTCGGGGTCATGGATCGGCAGCGCCCGGACCTCGTCGAGGGTGTAGCAGATCGCGAGCACCGGGTACTTCGTCCGGTGCTGGCGCAGCCGGTCGAGCGCCTGGCCCTCCCAGGCGGGCACCTTGAGCAGCACCTGGCCGGGCATGCCGAGCCCGTCCAGCACACGCAACAGGGTGGGCCAGCGCCACCACGAGCGGTCGAGGGCGAAGACGAACGGCCGGTCCTTGAACTCCCCGAGCAGGGCCGTCAGTCGCTCGACGCGCTGGCGGCGGCCGGGCCGGTCCTTCCAGTGGTAGGAGAGCTCGCCGATCTCGCCGGCGGTCATGGCCTGGATGTTGCGGTCCACGCCCAGGAACTCGGACTCGAACCCGTCGTGGAAGGCGAAGAACACGTGGTCGACGCTGCTCGAGACGTCGATCTTCACGATGTCGGCCCCCGACAACAGGGCGGCGCGCGTCGCGAGGGTCGTGTTGGACGGGACGCTGCCGATGCTCACCCCGCCGTGCGAGACCACCAAGGGGTGGTGCGCCGCGGCCAAACGGTTCAGCAGCGCGTTCGTGTCGGCGTGGATGGAGGCTCCGAACAAAGCGCTACTCCTTGTGGCAGCCAAATTGTCAGCTGGGTGATGTGGGCATCCCCCAGTCTACGGGTAGGCAGGGCTCCGGGGGAGCGAAGCCGGCCGATCACCGCGGCAGGCGTCCGCGGAGGGTTTCGTGGAAAGATGGTGGGGCCTGCGACGAAGGAGTGGAAATGGCTGAGTTCCTCTACGAAGACATGCTTCCGATCGGTGCGGACGAGACTCCGTACCGCCTGGTGACCAAGGAAGGCATCGAGACCGTCGAGGGGCCCGACGGCCGCCAGTTCCTGAAGATCGCCCCCGAGGTCTTCGAGAAGCTCTCCGAGGTCGCGATGCACGACATCGCCCACTACCTGCGCCCGGCGCACCTCGCCCAGCTGCGCAAGATCATGGACGACCCCGAGGCGTCCGACAACGACAAGTTCGTCGCGCTCGACCTGCTCAAGAACGCCAACATCGCCGCGGGCGGCATCCTCCCGATGTGCCAGGACACCGGCACCGCGATCGTCATGGGCAAGCGCGGCCAGCAGGTCCTCACCGAGGGCACCGACGAGCGCCCGCTGAGCAAGGGCATCTACGACGCCTACACCAAGCTGAACCTGCGCTACTCGCAGAATGCCCCCATCACCATGTGGGAGGAGAAGAACACCGGTTCGAACCTGCCCGCGCAGATCGAGCTGTACGCCGACACCGCGCCGGGCCACGAGAACCAGTACAAGTTCCTGTTCATGGCCAAGGGCGGCGGCTCGGCGAACAAGAGCTACCTGTACCAGGAGACCAAGGCCGTCCTGAACGAGAACGCGATGATGGCGTTCCTCGACGAGAAGCTGCGCGCCCTCGGCACCGCCGCCTGCCCGCCGTACCACCTCGCGATCGTCGTCGGCGGCACCTCCGCCGAGTTCGCGCTGAAGACCGCCAAGTACGCCTCGGCCAAGTACCTCGACACGCTGCCCACCTCGGGTTCGATCTCGGCGCACGGCTTCCGTGACGTCGAGTTCGAGCAGAAGGTGCTCAAGCTCACCCAGGACTTCGGCATCGGCGCCCAGTTCGGCGGCAAGTACTTCTGCCACGACGTCCGCGTCATCCGCCTGCCGCGCCACGGGGCGTCCCTGCCCGTCGCGATCGCCGTGTCCTGCTCGGCCGACCGCCAGTGCCTGGCCAAGATCACGCCCGAGGGCGCGTTCATCGAGCAGCTCGAGTTCGAGCCGGCCAAGTACATGCCCGACGTGGTCTCCGCCGACCTGGACGCCGAGGCGTCCGGCGTGTCGGGCACCGGCAAGGGCGCCGCGGTGAAGATCGACCTCGGCAAGCCGATGGAGGAGATCCTCGCCGAGCTGAGCAAGCACCCGGTGAAGACCCGCGTGCAGCTGACCGGCACCGTGGTCGTGGCCCGCGACATCGCGCACGCCAAGATCAAGGAGCGCCTGGACGCCGGCGAGGAGATGCCGCAGTACCTCAAGGACCACCCGGTCTACTACGCGGGCCCCGCCAAGACCCCCGAGGGCATGGCGTCCGGTTCGTTCGGCCCGACGACCGCCGGCCGCATGGACTCCTACGTCGAGCAGTTCCAGGCCGCCGGTGGCTCGAAGGTCATGCTGGCCAAGGGCAACCGCAGCAAGGCCGTGACCGACGCCTGCAACGCCCACGGTGGGTTCTACCTCGGTTCGATCGGTGGCCCGGCCGCGCGCCTGGCGCAGGACTGCATCAAGTCCGTCGAGGTGCTCGAGTACCCCGAGCTCGGCATGGAGGCGGTCTGGAAGATCGAGGTCGAGGACTTCCCGGCCTTCATCGTGGTCGACGACAAGGGCAACGACTTCTTCGCCGAGGTCACCAAGCCGGTGTTGCTGCAGGTCCAGAAGCGTCCCTGATCCCGGGTCGTCGCGCCCGCCACTCCTCGGCGGTGATCGCGAACTGCCGGTGGAAGGTGGGCCGGTCGAGGAACCACGTGGCGTCCCCGCGCCCGGTCTCGGTCATGCCGATCCGCTGCAGGATGCGGACCGAGGCCGGGTTGGCGTCGGCCGCCTCGGCCCAGACCTCGGCCAGGCGCAGGACGGTGAACGCGTGCTCCAGCCCGGCGCGCGCCAGGGCGGTGCCGAGTCCGCGTCCCCAGCGCTCGCGCCCCCCGACGAGGTAGCCGAGCTCGCGGCGTCCGGGTTCGGTTCCGCGCAGGTCGACGTAGCCGACGACCTCGTCGCCCGCCACCCCGGCCAGACGGACGATCCCGGGCGGCAGGTCGGCCACCAGCTCGGCCCACCGCACGCGGCGCTCGGCGGGGGCGAGGTCCCGCGACCAGCCCGCCTCGTCGCAGAACAGCAGGTCGTCGCCCCAGGCGGCCATCACCTCGGCGTCGCCGGGTTCGAGTGGGCGCAGCCGGACGCCGTGGGTCACCATGCGCGTCACCCTAGCCGTGGGTCGGACGTCGACGGAGGACGGGGGTCCGTCCTCCGTGGATGGGCCGGACCCCCGGGGCGCGAGTGCGCTGCGCCCAGCGTGCCGCACGGGCGCAGGGGGCTTGCGCCCCCGCTCTCCCTGCGGGTCGACGGGGATCAGCCCTGGTGGCCCTCCAACCCGCACGCGCGGCGCAGGAAGGCGTCGACGCGGGCGATGTAGCCCGGGCGGTCGAGGAAGTAGCCCTCGCAATGGTCCGCGCCCTCGAACGTGACCAGCTCGCCCGGGCCCGCGGCGTCCGCAAGCAGCTCGGCATGGGTGTAGGGGATGACGCGGTCGCGCGTCCCGTGCAGGAGGAGCACCGGGCGGGGGGCGAGCGAGCCGATGGCGTCCAGGGGGCGCACCTGGCCGTAGGAGTAGCCGTAGCGCAGGCGGTTGACGAGGTCGGCGACGGGGACGATCGGCTGTGACGGCAGCCGGTAGCGACGGTAGTTGGCGGCCACGACGTCGCCCATCGTCGCGAACGGGGAGTCGAGCACGAACGCCTGCACGCGCTCGTCCGTCGCCCCCTCGAGGATGGCGGTGGACGCCCCCATCGAGAAGCCGACCACGACGACGCGGGCGTCGGGACGACGGGCGGCCGCGAGGTCGATCGCCGCCCGCAGGTCGGCCTGCTCGTGGTGCGACAGCGACTGCGGTCCGTCGCCGGAGTCGCCGTTGCCCCGGAAGTCGAACAGCAGCACGCTGTGCCCGGCCCGCCACAGGCCCGACCCGATGCCGAGCATGTCGGACTTGGTCCCGCGGTGGCCGTGGGCGCACACCACGACCAGCTCCGAGCCGGGGGAGTCGAGCCACCAGCCGGCCAGGGGGACTCCGTCGCCGGAGGCGAACAGGACGTCCTCGGAGTCGGCGCGCACCTCGAACGGGGTGAACGCGTAGTCGGGCCACGGACGCCGCGGCCCGTTGAGGCTCCAGGCGGTGTAGCCGGCGACCCCGAGGGCCCCCACCCCGATCCCGGCGGAAAGTGCTCCCAGGGCGGTGGTGAGGCGGCGACGCATACCCCGATCCTAGTGAGCGTCGCCGCGCAGGATGCCGACGAGAAGTGCGGTGGTGCGCTCGGCGGGGACGACGCCGTCCGGGCCCGGCTGGCGTGCGAAGTAGCTGCCGCGGCCGTCGTGGCGCACCGGTCCGCCGTCGAGCACCGTCACCCGTCCGTCGGCGACGGCGTGGTGCCACGTCGAACCCCGCATCATCGGCCACCGCCCGGTGAACGCGATGGGCCCGAGCAGCCGCAGGCGGTCGCGGGTCCCGCGGATGTCCCACAGGTGCTCGACGTGGTCGAGCGCGGGGTCGTCGCCGAACACCCCACCCACCGAGATGACCGACACCCGCATGCCCAGCAGGGTCAGCAGCGTGGACGCCCCGAGCGCCATCTGGGCGCCGCCGCTGAACCCGATCAGGGTGACCGGGACGCCGCAGCCCGGCACCCAGCCCTCCCGGTCGAGGGAGCGCACGACCTGCTGCGCCAGGCCGGCGTTGAACGTGGGTCCGTAGCGCGGATCGGCCGAGACCAGCACCTGCAGCGTGTTCCGGACGTGGATCAGCCGGGCGGCGATGCTCTCCCGGCGGACCCGGCGGTGCCGTTCGAGCCGCTCCCACAGCCAGCGCGTCGCGCGCTGCAGCAGGTTGCGGTTCTCCACCGAGTAGGGGAACACGTCGGCGAGCACCGTGACCTTCGGCAGGGCCGCGCGCACGGCGTCCAGCACGGCGACCTCGCGCACGCTGAGGCCGTCACCCGAGACCAGCCCGACCCCCGACAGGTGGACCACGAAGCGCTCCGGCAGCGGGCCGGGCGCCGCGGGTGTGGGCGCGCCCAGCCGGGCGAAGGTGCGCCGGGTCTCGATGGCGCCGCGCCGGGACCACCAGCGCAGGGACTCCAACGGGGCGAGGAGGGCGAAGACGAACAGCAGCACCAACGCGCTGCCGAGCAACCAGGTCGTCCAGGTGATCACGACGCCTCGACCTCCCGGGGTTGCCGCTGCGCGCCGACGGGCACGAAGGGCGTCCCGGCGAGGATGTCGCGGCTGGTCACCAGGACGGGCTGGTCGGACACCAGCGACCAAGCCCTGGACGCCAGCCAGCCCAGCGGCGCTGCGACCAGCCGGGAGAGCACCTGGACGACGAGCCAGCCGGACGCCACCACCAACAGCGCCTGCCAGGCCGGCATCGCGTACGCCGCCGCCAGCAGCAGGAAGAGCACCAGCACCGACCACAGTTGCAGCAGCCGGCCCATGGCCAGTCCGATGTGGGGCACGAACGTGAGGGCGTTGAACACCTGCGGTGCCAGGGCGAGCAGGAACACGGTGACCACGGTCTCGACGGGCAGGACGTGACGCGTCACCAGCGAGGCCACACCCCACGTGACGGTCGCCTCGACGACGCGCAGGACCGTCACCCACACGAGGCCGAGCGCCCCGGCGATGAGGGCGCGCACCCCGCGCACGCGGTTGAGGTAGAGGATCCCCGTGTGGGCGATCCCGGTCGAGAGCCAGGCCAGGACGGCGACGCCGAACGCGCCCCAGAGGGGAGGGTCGGACGCGAGGCGACGCGCGACGTTCTCGTCGCGGGTGAGGACCTCGGCGACGAGCGTCAGCGTGGCGGCCAGCGCGTCGAGCACAGCCGCATCATGCCCCAGCCGTCAGCGGGACCGGTGGGGGTGACCAGTCCGGGCTCCACGCGTGACCCGCCGGCAAGCTTTCAGGTCGGGACCCATTCCTGAGTAGTACTTAAGTGTGACAATGGTGCTTTCGGGTCATCCCTGAGGCTGATTTGCTAGTCAGGGGGGAGTTCTCCCCCTTCCCTAAGTCACAGGAAATTCTTAGAATTGGGGCATGCGCAACCCCACCGCACTCGACGCCCTAGCCCGGTGGCTCGTCCTGAGCCTCGCGGGTGTGGGCCTGTTCGCGCTCATCCCCGGCACCTCCTACGCCGCGCCCGGCTTCGCCTCGACGCGCTGGTTCTTCGCGCTCCACCCGGTGCAGGTGATCGCGCTCGGCATGATTGCGCTCGCGTGGGTGCTGTTCGTGGTGCACGTGGCGCTGCTGCGCGGCCCGTGGCTGCGCGACCCGGTCGGCCTCGGCCTCGGGGCGCTCGCCCTGGTGTCGGTGGGCGGGTGCATCGCCGCACTCACCCTGGGGGTCGGGGAGTCGATCGTCGCGACCGCCGTCGTGTCGGTGGCCCTCCACGTGGCGTTCTGCCTGCGGGTCGACCGCCTCGCGCGCGGCGAGGTGACCCCTGCGGTGCGCCGTCGCGCCCCGCAGGGTTCGCGAGCGTAGGGCTCAGAGGTACTCGTCGAGCGCCTTCAGGATGGCGCCCTTCCCCTTGCTGCCCGTCAGGGACTGGACGACCTCGCCGTTCACGAACAGCTGCAGCGTGGGGATGCTCATGATCCCGTACTGCATCGGCGTGTTCGGGTTGTCGTTGGTGTCGAGCTTGAGGAACGTGATCTTGTCGCCGTACTCGCGGTCGAGTTCCTCGATGATCGGGGCGATCTGCTTGCACGGGGTGCACCAGTCGGCCCAGTAGTCGACCAGCACGGGCTTGTCGGACTTCAGGACGTCGGCGGCGAAGGTGGCGTCGGTGACGGCGGCGACCATGGGGACTCCTCAGGGATCGTGGCGTGAGCGGCCTCCATGCTAACCGGTGCGTAACCTGAGGCCATGGAGTGGCTGCGTATCGGCGAGGTCGCCCGGCGCACGGGTCTGACGCACCGCACGCTGCGGCATTACGACGACCTGGGGCTGCTGGTCCCCTCGGGCCGGTCGGACGGCGACTACCGCTTGTACGCCCCTGAGGACCTCGACCGGTTGCTGGCGATCCAGCACCTGAAGTCGCTGGGCATGGGCCTCGACGAGATCGGCCGCGCGCTCGACGACCCCGCTTTCGATGCCTCCGAGGCACTGGCCCGCCACGTGGCCCTGGTCGAGGGCCGGATCGCCGCCGAGCAGGCCCTTCTGGCCCGGCTGCGCCGCCTGCAGGCCGCCCCAGGTGGCTGGGACGACGTGCTCGAGACCATTGCCCTGACCGAGCGCTTGCGCCACCCCGACGCGTGGGTGCGGTTCCGGGCGGCGCTCGAGGCGCCCACAGCCGCGCCGCTGGCCGACCTGCTCGACGTGCTGCGCGGCGAGCCCGAGCCGGGCGTGCGCGAGGTGGTCACGTGGGCGATCGTGCAGCACGGCGAGCCCGCCCTCGGTGCGGTGCTGGCCGAGGTCGGCGATCCCGACCCGGCCGTGCGGCGCCAGATGGCCCACGTGCTGGGCAAGGTGGCCGACCCGCGCGCGGTACCGGCCCTGGTCGACCTGCTCAGCGACGATCCCGAGGTCGCAGCGAAGGCTGCCTTCGCGCTGGGCCAGGTCGGGGGCCCGGACGCCTTGGCTGCCCTCG
Organism: Propionibacterium sp.; assembly: GCA_012838755.1. Classification (GTDB taxonomy): domain Bacteria; phylum Actinomycetota; class Actinomycetes; order Propionibacteriales; family Propionibacteriaceae; genus Propioniciclava. The sequence goes on from DUOQ01000220.1 coordinate 10,429, forward strand.
TCGGCGCGCTCGGCTCGGGAGGGTCCGGGCTGCGGGCCACGATCGTGACCGCCCTGGGCGGATGGGGCCCCGAGGCGGTCGCCCCGGTGCTCGCGCGCCTGGGGTCGGGCTCGGCCGCGGTGCGGGCCGATGCGGCCGAGGTGCTCGGCGCGCTCGGAGATGCCCGTGCGGTGCCCGGGCTCGGCGCGCGGGTGGCCGATCCCGAGGAGGACGTTCGCATCACCGCCCTGATGGCGCTGGGCTCGATCGGCGGTCCCGACGCAGGGGAAGCGATCCGTACGGCGCACGGGGCCGCGGGGCGCACGGGGGCATTGGCGGCACGGTTGAGCGGGGCGTAGCGCCCAATGGACCACACGCGCGGTTGGTGCCCCGAGTTCAACCATCACTGACAAGGGGGAACGGGGCGGGTCTGTGCCGGGATGGGGCAGCAATGTGGTCCCCGTGGTGCTACCTCCCGGACAACACCGGGACAACACCAGGGTGTGGATAACCCGGCCTGGCCGGCCACGACGCCCCTGCGTCAGATCATCCTGAAGGGGTGCCCCGACCATCACGACGCGCCGAATGCCTGGCCGAGTTGTCACGTCTGGGTGGGGCGGCCGAGATCGCCAGTCTGGTCGCAGCTTCCTCCCGAGCTTCAGTCCGCGCCTGCATGGCTGCGGGCCAGGTCATCACCATGGGGGGCGGGTGGGCACTGGCGCCGAGCCTCGCCGCCCACCTCCGCCATCGTCCGAAGGCGCCTGCGTGGTACCTCCCCCCAGAGGATCGGCCCGACGAGTGGCTCGGACTCCTGAGGGCCATGCAGGTGGTGGCAGCTTCCCGTCGGGGTGCGCTTGCCCTACGGTCCGCGGCGCTCCACCACGGCTGGCCCGTGCTGGACGCGCCGACCACCACCGAGGTGGCCGTTCCCCAGGGTCGCAAGTTCCGGGCCCTGCCCGGGGTCCATGGCCCGGTGACCATGGTGCGACGGTCCTTGCGGGCGTCGGAGTTGGCTGATCGCGTGACCGACCCCGTACGGACGGTGTTGGACTGTGCCGCCACGCTGCCCTTTCGTGACGCGCTGGCGATCGCTGACTCCGCCTTGCGCACGGGGGATGTCGGTGCGCTCGAACTGTCCGAGGCCGCCGCGCGTGCCCAGCGTGGGCGGGCCGCTGCGGTGAGGGTCGCCGAAGCCGCCACGGCGCTGGCCGCCAACCCGTTCGAGTCGGCCATGCGGGCCATGGCACTGGAGGTGGAGGGGGCCAGATTCGTTCCCCAGCAGGAAGTGGTGACGCCGGTTGGTCGCGCCTGGGTGGACCTGGGTGACCCGGAGCTCCGAGTCGCCCTCGAGGCCGACAGCTACACCTTTCACGGTTCGACCGACGGCTTCGTCCGGGACATACGCCGGTACAACGTGCTCGCCACCCTCGACTGGGCGGTGATCCGCGTCGGGTTCGGGGACCTCATGAAGCATCCCGGCGCCATCAAGGAGCAGGTCCAAGCCGTGGTGTGGGGGCGGAGGTCGAGCAGGTAGCGCCAATCGGACCACACAGCCGCGGCCCCCACCCTGATGAAAGCTCTCTGGCAAGGCCTTTTGCCTGGAACCGGGAAACGCCACCCGGACCGGTGTGGTCCGGGTGGCGCTACGTACTGGTACTCAGGCCAGGAACCGCTTCGCCACGGCCGCGACGACCATGTCCTCGGAGGCCGCGAGGCGCTCCAGGGCCGGTGTGGCCGCCTCCCCGAGCTGGCCCAGCGCGGAGACCGCGCTCAGCCGCACGGAGTCGACCGGGTCGCCCGCCAGTTCGGCCAGCGCGTCGGCGGCGATCGCCGCGTCCTCGCCCAGGTGGCCCAGGGCGTCGGCCGCGTGCTCGCGCACCTCGGCATCGGTGTCGGCCAGAGCCGCCACGAGGGCCGGCGCGGCCTGCTCACCGAAGCGGTGGAACGCCGCGGTCAGCGCATCCCGCTGCAGGGCGTCACCGTCCCCGAGCCGCCCGGTCAGGGCGTCGAGGGCCTTGGCGACCTGCTCGCCGCCGGAGTGGGCGACGGCGCGGTAGGCCTTGAGGGCCACGTCCACGTCGTCGTCGGCCACCAGCGGGGTGAGGTGGTCGAGGTGGGCCGGGTCGGCCACCTTGCTCAGGATGTGCGCGCCGGTCCGCCGCAGGTGCGGGTCGGCGTCGTTCAGCATCGCGAGCACCGCGGGCAGGGCGGTGTCGATGTGCTGCACCGTGGCCCAGGTCAGGGTCTCGTGGACCCCGCAACCCGGAACCTCGGCGCGCAGGCGCTGCAGGAGACCCGGAACGACGGCCGGGTCCTTGAGCATGCCGAGTTGCATGGCGGCCTGGCGCCGCTCGGTCTCCGTGCGCATCCCGGTCGTGCCCTCGCTCGTGGGCTGGTCGAGGATCGCAAGGAGTTCTTCAGTGGTGTGGTTGGTCATGGTTGTCCACCTCCTGGTCCTGACGCTAAACCTTCACGCGACGTGAGGCTCAAATCGAGGTCACTCGGCGCGGGCGAACGCCTTGTCGGTGAGCACGGCGTCGGCCAGGCCGGCGAGATAGCGCTCGGCGTCCAGGGCGGACTCGCACCCGGTGCCGGCCGCGGTGATCGCCTGGCGGTAGGTGTGGTCGACGAGGTCGCCGCAGGCGAAGACGCCGGGCACGCTGGTGGCGGTCGATCCGGGCTGCACCAGGACGTAGCCCTCAGCGTCCAGGTCAACCTGGCCCTTGACGAGCTCGGAGCGGGGGTCGTGGCCGATGGCCACGAAGACGCCCTGCACCTCGAGGTCGCGGGTCTCGCCCGTCTGGGTGTCGCGCAGGGTGATCGACTCGACGGTGTTCTCGCCGTTGATCGACTCGACGACCGAGTTCCAGGCGAACTCGACCTTGGGGTCGGCCTCGGCGCGCGCGGCCATGATCTTGGAGGCACGCAGCTCGTCGCGGCGGTGCACCATCGTCACCGAGGTGCCGAAGCGGGACAGGAACGTCGCCTCCTCGACCGCGGAGTCGCCGCCGCCGATGACGGCGATCGGCTTGTCGCGGAAGAAGAAGCCGTCGCAGGTGGCGCACCAGGACACGCCTTTGCCCGACAGCTTGTCCTCACCCGGGACGCCGAGGCGTCGGTAGCCGGACCCCATCGCGAGGATGACGGACTTGGCGCTGTACTCGTTGCCCGAGGAGTCCGTGACCACCTTGACCGGGCCGGTCAGCTCCACCTCGACCGCGTCGTCGTCGACCAGCACCGCGCCGAAGCGCTCGGCCTGGGCCTTCATGTTCATCATCAGGTCGGGGCCCATGATGCCCTCGGGGAAACCGGGGAAGTTCTCCACGTCGGTCGTGTTCATCAGCGCGCCGCCCGCGTCGACCGCGCCGGTGAGCACCAGCGGCTCGAGCGAGGCCCGTGCTGCGTAGATGGCGGCGGTGTATCCGGCAGGGCCGGAACCGATGATGATGACTTCGCGGACGTCGCTCATGATTCCTTCTTCGCTCGTGTTCGTCGACCAGCCTAGTGACCGGGTCGACACCCGTCCCAACCGTCCGCGGGCGCCAGGTATTCCGGGGTCAGGGGCTGACGCGGATCTCGTGGATCGATCCCACGAAGTTCGCCCCGTCGCGCGGCATGGCGGTCAGGTAGACCAACAGCCAGCGGGTCTCGATCGTCGCGTCCAGCTTCACCTCGACGGCCCCGGTGGACGCCGTGAAGCCATCCAGGCGGCGCCACTCGTCGCGGCTCTCCATGGGCGGAGCGGAGACCGTCGGGTCGGCCGGCACGCGGATGTCGGCCGAGGTGGGGCCGGGGCCGACGTCGACGGTGACCCACGAGACCTCCTTGACCTCGCCCAGGTCGACGATGACGCCGGCGCCGGGCTTGCGGCCGTTGAAGTTGGCCGAACGGCCGTAGCGCTCGGTGGTCCACGCGGTCGAGGGGTCGCCGTCCATGACGTAGCGGACCTGGTCGGGATTCTCCACGGCGTCGCCGCCATCGCCGGCCGGGTCGAAGTCGCGGGCCGAGACGAGCGCGTACGGGGCTGCCGGGGTGGGCGGCACCGCGCGCGACTTGTTGAACTGGTTCACGAACACGCCGCCCAGCGAGGCGATCAGCACGAGGGCGAACACGCCGAACAGCAGTCCCTGCCAGCGGCGCGGCGGGTCCTGCGACGGGGCCTGCTGCGACACGCTCACCGTCGACCGCGGCGGCGGGATGGGCGTGTACGGGGGAGCCGGCCCGTCGTCCTCCACGTCGTCGACGTCGTCGAGCCAGAAGGCTTGCGTCGAGATCTCCTCCTCGAGGCTGTCGGCGGGCAGGTCCTCCTCGTCGGGGGACGCCCACGGCGAGGCGGGCCGGTCATCGGCACGCGTCTGCAGCGGACCCGTCACCTCGTCGGCGCCGAGCAGGTCCATGTCGGGGTCGGCGGCCAGCAGGTCGTCCTCGAGTGGCTCGGAGTCCAGCGTGAAGGGGTCGTGGCGCGCCGTCGCGCCGTCGTCCATCGGCGCGGGAGGGTCCACCGGTGCGTCGAGGTGCGTCGCCTCGAACGCCCCCGCGGCGACCGTGGCGGCGCCGATCCCGGCGGCCCCCGCCCTGGCCCCGGCGCCCGTGCCACGGTCGCCCCGCGGCGGCTTGGGGGCGGTGATCCGGACGTGTTCGATCGGGTACTTCAGGCGCGTCTCCAGCAGGTGGGAGCCGTCGACGTTGCCCAGGATCGCCGACAGCGCGGCGGTCACCTCGGCGGCGGTCTCCAGGCGGGTGGCGCGTCCGCGCGGGACCTTCGACAGGATCCGGTCGACGATGTCGGACAGCTCCAGGGAGATCTTCCGGTTGACCTGCCGCGGGACGACGGGGCGTCCCTTGTTGTCGGTCGGAGCCGCGCGCAGGCCGTAGCGTGCCTGCCCCGGCCAGCGGCCGGTGAGGCCGGCGTACAGCAACTGGCCCAGCGCGCGCACGTCGGCGCGCTCGGGGTCCTCGTCGAGGGTGGGGGTCGGGTGCAGGGCGTGCTCGACGAGGAAGCCCACGATCTTCACGTTGCCGGACGCCGTGACCACCACGGTGTCGGGGTTCAGCTGGCGGTGGTGCAGGCCCTGGGCGTGCATGCCGACGAGGCCGGCCGCGACCTCGCGGACCACCCACGCCGCCTCCACGTCGGTGAACGGGCCGTGCTGGAGGGCGAGCTCCATCGACTGGCCGGGCGCGTACTCGCACACGATGTACGAGCCGTGTGAACCGCCCTCGTCGAGCACGGCGTCCCACACCCGCAGGAAGCGTGCGTCCACCGCCGGCGCCGCTTGGCGGGCCTGGTCGAGGATCTCGAGGACGCGTCGCTCGTCGGGGTCCATGACGTGGAGCAGCACCGGACGCGAGAGGTTGAGGTCCCAGCCCCGCCACGTCACGGTCGACCCGCGCCGGTTCAGGGGCTGGTCGAGCCGGAAGCGGTGGTCCAGCACGTCGCCGGTCTGGTTGTGCGGGCCCGTGTAGACGGCGGGGTCCGATTCGGGGGCGGCGGCCGGGTCGGGGTACTCCAGCAGTGCCGACTGGGTCCGCTCGGCGGTGGCGCCCACGGCGTCCCCGGCCGAGACGGGGGCCGAGTCGTCGGCCGCACCGGACGCCCCGCGCCGGCGCAGGACGCCCACCAGCTCGGTGGCCTCGCGGACGCCCAACCGCTTGGCGAGGAAGAAGAACGACAACAGCACCAGCGCCACGGCGCCCACGAAGCCGCCGAGGACGACGAGGTAGGCACTCCCCTCGGTCAGGCCGGCGATCAGGAGCGCCACCAGCGCACCGGGAAGGACCGCCACCAGGAGCTGCACGGTGTGGCGCAGGACCTCGCCACCCGAGATGCCGGCCAGGCGACGCTTGAGCGCACGGTGGGTGACCCACGCGCCGACGAGGTAGGACAGCCCGTAGGCCAACGCCAGGCGGGGGGCGACGGTCATCGGGTCGTCGCCGAACGCCACGAAGGCGATGGCCGCGACCACGTTGACCGCCGAGATGACCAGCTGCAGGAAGAACGGCGTCCGGGTGTCCTCGAGCGCGTAGAAGCCGCGCAGGTACACGTACTGGATCGTGTAGGGAACCAGCGCGACGGCGAGCGCCATCAGCGTCCAACCGATCGCCGCGTAACCGGCGTTGGTCGCGCCGTGGCCGAACGCGAGCCGGCTGAACGGCAGTCCCAGCACCAGGAAGCCGACCGCGGCCGGCACCAGGAACGTCAGCGCCAGGCGCAGCGTGCGGGTCGTCTCGGCGGCGACGCCGGCCATGTCGTGGGCGGCCGCGAGGCGGGACGCGCTGGGCAGCATCGCCGTGGCCAACGAGACGGTGAGGAGGGAGTGCGGCAGCAACCAGACCAGGTAGGCGGTGTTGTACGCCGTCACGCCCGCGCCGCCGTCGGCGCCGCGGGGGCCCCCACCGGTCGCCATGGTGGCACCCGAGCCGAGCCGGGTGTTCACGATCTGCACCACCGTGGTCAGCAGCACGTACCCCAGCATCCACTTGGCGAGGTGGAAGGTCTCGCCCAGGCCCTGGCCCCGGAGGTCCCAGCGTGGCCGGTAGTGGAACCCGATCCGGCGCATCGCCGGCACCAGCGCCAGCGTCTGCACGACGATGCCCAGGGTCGAGCCCAGGCCCAGCAGGAGGACCTGGTGGTCGGTGAAGGGCACGGTCGGATCCGTGTCGGTGCCCCACACGGCGAGGAAGACGCCGAGCACACCGATGGCCACGACGTTGTTCAGGATCGGTGCCCACATCATGGGGCCGAAGTTGTCGCGCGCGTTGAGCACCTGCCCGATGAGGAAGAACGCCCCGTAGAAGAACAGCTGCGGCATCGTCAGGTAGGCCATGAACACCAGCTGCTGCCAGTGGCCGGCGTTCTCGGCGGTGCGCCAGGTGCTCTCGGTCCACAGGCTCATCACCAGCGGGGTCACCAGGGTGACCAGCGCCGTCACCGCGACCAGCAGCACCAGGAACGCCGTCATGATGCGGTTGATGAACGCCTCGCCCCCGTCGGCGTCGTTCCTGGCGTGCCGGACGATCTGGGGGACGAGCACCGTGTTGAGGGCGCCGCCGGCCACCAGCATGTAGAGGGTGTTCGGCACGACGGTGGCGACCGAGTAGGTGTCGCCCTGCGCGGTGGTGGCGCCGAGGGCGATGACCAGCAGGCCGGCCTTCACGAACCCGAGGACGCGGCTGATCAGCGTCCCCGACGCCATGATCGCCGTCGCGTTGAGGAGTCGCCGGCTCGCCGCCTGCGGCGTCCGGTCCGTCCTGTCAGCCATCCTCACCCTTCCGCTGCCCGCGCACCTGGCGGATCCTCTGCGCCGTCGTCACCACGAGGACCACCCCCGAGACGATGACGATCACCCACCCGATGGTGCCGAAGTTCGTCGTCTCGACCACGATCTCGCGGTCAGGGGTCAGCCTATGGCCGTCGGGCGTCTGGACGTGGACGCGCGCCACGACCACCCCACCCCCGGCCGATTCGGCGGGCAGCAGCACCGTGCTGGACGCCCCGGCCGCGATCTCCACGGGGTCGGGCGGCAGCAGCCGGATGCGCTGGGGGTTGTCGGTGGACGCCACCACGCGCACCCTGACCGGGTCCTGCAGGCGGTTGGTCACCGTGACGGGGAACTCGGAGGTGGCGCCCGCCATGGAGAAGCGGGGCGACGCGTCCAGGGTGACCATGGAGCCCTCGGTCAGGGCCACGCGCCGTTCGATGCCGGCCAGCCAGGCGTCCTGGGCCGCCGGGTCGTCCACCCACCAGCGGGAGGTGGCGCGGGCGGTCTGGGCCTCGACGAACTCGCCGACGCCCGACGCCGGCGCGGCCGCGGCGTAGGCGGTCATCCGGTCGCGCAGGTCGACGACGCGACCGAGGCGGTCGCCGTCGAGGGCGACCGCGGACGGCGTGCGGGCGGGGGGCGGCGTCCACTCCGTGGCGGGGAGGGCGACGACCTCGGGCAGGGTGGCGCGACGCAGGCCGGTCGGCAGGGTGTCGGGGAGGGAGTCCAGCTCGTCGGGGGAACGGACCCAGTGGACCTGGGAGCCGGCGGCCCGCGCGAGGGCGGTCCGGGCGGCGTCCCGGTTGAGCGAGGTGTCGGGGAGCAGCGCGGAGCCGACCGTGGGCTGCGGGTCGGTGGTCGCCCCGACGGCGTCGGCGTCCCCGGCGCGGACGCGGTCGTAGGGGGCGTCGCTGTCGAGGGCCACCACGGTGTCGGCGAGGTCGGCGGCGAGGTCGAAGGTCGGGGCGTCCGGGTGCTCGACCACGGCCAGGCGGGGGAGGCCGTCGAGGGCCTCGGCGTCCGTCGCGGCGGTGATCGCCACGGGAACCGTAGGGTCGCGCAGGGCGGCCAGCCCCGCGAGGTCGGGCGTGCCGAACAGCTGGACGCCCCCGCGTGCGGCCGGCAGCGCGCGGAGGCGGCCGAGCCAGGCGGCGGCCGCGTCCGCCGCGGTGCCGGCGTCGCTGCCCTCGGGGGTCCGGACGCGGTAACCGTCGGCCATGTCCTCGAGCTCGGCGACCAGGGAGGGGTCGACGACCCAGCTGGTCCCGTGTTCCTCAATGGCGGCCAGCAGGTCGGCGAGCCGGCCGGTGGTGACCTCCTCGGCGAGGGTGTCGTCGAGGAAGAGGTCCTTCTTCAGCTGGCGGGGTGGCGCCGACAACTCCACGACGGTCGCCACAGGTACCGGCTCGGTGGAGTGCGTGACGAGCGTGCGGGCCGATCCCACGTCCCGGACGCCGCGGCGGTCGCTGCGGGCCGTCGCGTCCACGCCGGCCCACCAGGTGGTGTCGGCGGCGCGCAGCCCCAGGGCGTCCAGCGTGCCCGTGACGGTGAAGGGGAGGGAGTCGCCGGGGTCGAGCGTCGCGGCGTCCACCGCGATCCGTTCGCGGTTGCCCGCCTCGACCACCGTCGCCGTCCCGTCCGTGGTCGTCGTGGCGACCAGGGCGTTGCGGACGGCCTGCGGGGAGTGCAGCAGCTCGGGGGAGCGCCACAGGGAGACCGAGACCTGGCTGAGCGGGACGGTGCCGGTGTTCGTCACCGTGCCGCTGATGGTCAGGGTGTCCTCGGCGACCTCGGTGGCGGTCAGGGTGACCTGCGCGGGCAGGGCGTCGTCGGCAGCCGCCGGGGAGCCCGGAGCCGCCGCCAGGGGGGCGGCCAACGCGAGCGCGGCGAGCAGGGAAGCGAGCCGGACGCGGCGCGGGCCGGGCCGGGACGAGGTCACCGCCCCATCGTAGGCCGGTAGACTGGTCGATCGTGCCGAGCCTCTCCGTCGACCAGCGTGCCCGCCTGACCGCGGTCATCGGGGCGAGCCCCGTGATCCGGCGGGTCGCCGACGCCTTCGAGGCGGCCGGCCACGACCTCCACCTCGTCGGCGGGCCCGTGCGCGACGCGCTGATGGGCCGCGGCGTCCACGACCTCGACTTCACCACCGACGCGCGGCCGGACGCGATCGAGTCCGTGCTGCGCGGCCTGACGAAGTCGACCTGGGACATGGGCCGCGAGTTCGGCACCATCGGCGCCACGGTGCGCGTCGGCGGCGCCGAGGACACCGTCGAGGTCACCACCTTCCGCGCCGACTCCTACGACCCGGCCTCCCGCAAGCCGACCGTCGAGTTCGGCGACTCGCTCGTCGACGACCTCGTGCGCCGCGACTTCACTGTCAACGCGATGGCCCTGTCGGTGGTCTCGGGCGCGTTCGCCGACCCGCACGGCGGTCTGGCCGACCTCGAGGCCCGGGTCCTGCGGACGCCGTCCACCCCCGAGGTGTCGTTCAGCGACGACCCGCTGCGGATGATGCGGGCCGCACGGTTCGCGTCCCAGCTCGGCTTCGAGCCCGCCCCCGAGGTCGTCGAGGCGATGACCGACATGGCCGAGCGGATCGACATCATCTCCGCCGAGCGGGTGCGCGACGAGCTCTCCCGCCTGCTCCTCGCGGACGCCCCGCGCGCCGGACTGGACCTGCTGGTCCGCACCGGGCTGGCCGACCGCGTGGTCCCGGAGCTCTCGGCGCTGGTGCGCGAGGTCGACGAACACGGCCGCCACAAGGACATCTACCAGCACACCCTCACCGTGCTCGAGCAGTCGATCGGCCTCGAGCGCGAGCGCGGGCACGCCCCCGACCTCGTCGGCCGGCTCGCCGCGGTGTTCCACGACGTGGGCAAGCCGCGCACCAAGAAGTTCGAGGGCGGCGGCAAGGTGTCGTTCCACCACCACGACGTGGTCGGCGCGAAGATGACGAAGAGGCGGCTCACCGCGCTGCGGTTCTCCACCGACGAGGTCAAGGCCGTGGCGAAGCTCGTCGAGCTGCACCTGCGGTTCCACGGGTACGCCGACGCCGACTGGACCGACTCGGCCGTGCGCCGCTACGTCCGCGACGCCGGGTCGGAGCTCGAGCGGCTGCACATCCTCACCCGTGCCGACTGCACCACCCGCAACCAGCGCAAGGCCCACCGTCTGCGCACCGCCTACGAACAGCTCGAGTGGCGCATCGACGCCCTCGCCGAGCAGGAGGAACTGGACGCGATGCGTCCCGACCTCGACGGCACCCAGATCATGGAGGCCCTCGGCATCGGCCCCGGCCCGGCCGTGGGCAGGGCGTACAAGTTCCTGCTCGAGAAGCGGATCGACGACGGCCCCCTGGGTGAGGAGAAGGCCCGCGAGGCCCTGCTCGCCTGGTGGGACCAGGAGGAGAACTGACATGAACCGTCCGTGGCCGCTCGCCGCCGTCCTCGGCTTCTTCGCCCTCGTCCAGGTGGTGTCCCTCACGGGCCTGCTGGGGGAGTGGCTGTCCCCGGGCGAGTGGGCGGTCCGCAGCGTGTGGTGGGCGTTCGTCCCGCTGGGCATCATCGCTGCGCTCCTGGGTCGCTGGGGCGGCGCCCTCGGCGGCATCGCCGGCTACGTGGTGGGGCTCCCCCTCGGGCTGGCGGTGGAGGACGGCTGGTGGGTCACGGTGCTCGTCTTCGTCGTCAGCGCGGCCGTGGGCACCCTGATCGACCGGCGTCGCGAAGCGGCATGATGAAGGGGTGCCCGCGCGCCTGAGGTCTGCCGCCGAGCGCCTCACGGGGGCGCCGGTGCTGCTCGTCCTCGTCGCGATCGCGTCGGTCCAGTTCGGGTCGTCGCTGGCCAAGGACCTCTACTCCGCCGCGTCCCCGCTCACCGTCGCCTGGGTGCGGCTGCTCGGCGCCGCCGTGGCGCTCGGGCTGGTGACCCGGCCCCGCCTGCGGGGGAGGTCGGCGTCCGACTGGGCCTGGGTGGTGGCGTACGGCCTGTGCCTGGCCGGCATGAACACCACCTTCTACCTGGCCATCGAGCGCATCCCGATCGGCATGGCGGTGACGCTGGAGTTCCTCGGCCCGCTCGGCGTCTCCGTGGCGTTGTCGCGCCGCGCCCGCGACCTGCTCTGGGTGGCGCTGGCCGCCGTCGGGGTGGCCCTGCTGGGCTTCTCGCCGGGTGACCTCGACCCGATCGGGGTCCTGTGGGCGCTGGTGGCGGCGTCCCTGTGGGCGGCCTACATCCTGCTCGCCGGCCCGACCGGACGCCGCTGGTCGGGTGTCTCGGGGGTCTCGATCGCGTTCTGGGTCGGGCTCATCGGCCTGACCCCGCTCGTGGCGGCGCTCGACCTGCTCCCCGCCGCCGTGCCCGCGGTCTGGGGGGTCGGCCTGCTGATCGGGTTGTTGTCCTCGGCGATCCCGTACGGGCTCGAGATGGTCGCGCTGCGCCGCATCGAGCCGCGCATCTTCGGCATCCTCATGTCGCTCGAGCCCGCCGCCGCGGCCCTGTTCGCCCTGGCCGTGCTCGGCGAGACCCTCCGCCCGATCGAGGTCGTCGCGATGGCGTGTGTGGTCATCGCCTCCATCGGGGTCGTGCGGTCGTCCCGGCCCGCCCCGTCAGCGGACGCCGTTGGCCCAGAGGTCCCGTAGCAGCGCGATCTCGGCGAGGTGGTGGATCGCCTCGCGGTGGATGTGCAGCACGAGGGTCTCCATCGGGTGGTCGGCCCACGGCCCCTCGGCCTCGCCGACCGGGCGGCCCAGCGCCGTCTCGTCCAGGCCGCGCACCCCGTCGACCCACCGCGTGTACACCTCGTCGAGCCGGGCCAGGGCGTCCGCGGCGGTGGCCGGGTAGTCGTAGGACTGGTAGTCGCAGGCCGGCCCGCCGAAGTGGGACGCCACGCGCGCCCCGAACACGCCCACCAACAGGTGGCCGAGGCGCCACGCGATCGAGGTGACCGGGGCGGGCTCGGGCTCGGGGTGGGCGAAGTCGAGGGTGTACGCGCCGGACCCGGCCTGGATCGGCGCCGTGCCGGCGCCGCGGGGGCGGAGGCTCCACGAGCCGGGGGCGGGCTCCCAGAAGTACTCGTCGTCGGTGAGTCCCTCGAGGCGGGGTCGTACCTGCGTGTCCCAGTGCCAGGTCAACTGCTCCAAGAGGCGTTCGGTGCAAGCCATGGTGACAGTGTCACCCACCGAGCGTCGTCTGGGGAGACCCCCCACGCCCTCAGAGCATCGGTTGCGTGTGCCAGATGCGCTGGATGTAGTCGCGCATCGAGCGGTCGGAGCTGAAGAAGCCGGTGCGGGCGACGTTGAGGACGGCCGAACGGGTCCACGCGTCCTGGTCGGCGTACTTCTCCTCCACGCGCGCCTGGGCGTCCATGTAGGACTGGAAGTCGGCCAGCGCCATGAACCGGTCGCTGTGCAGCAGGTTGTACACCACCGAGTCGAACAGGTGCTTGTCGCCGCCGCTGAAGTGGCCGGACAGGATGAGGTCCAGGGTGGCCTTCAGCTGGGGGTTCGACTCGTAGTACGTCGCCGGCTGGTAGCCCTTCGCGCCCAGGTCGGCGACCTCGGGCTCGGACATGCCGAACAGGAAGAAGTGCTTGTCGCCCACGAGTTCGCGGATCTCGACGTTCGCGCCGTCGTCGGTGCCGACGGTCAGCGCGCCGTTGAGGGCGAACTTCATGTTGCCCGTGCCCGAGGCCTCCATGCCGGCGAGCGAGATCTGCTCGGACAGGTCGGCGGCGGGGATGAGCTTCTCGGCCAGGGTCACGTTGTAGTTGGCCGGGAAGGCGACCTTGAGGCGTCCCTCGAGCAACGGGTCGGCGTTGACGACCTGGGCCACCTTGTTGATCAGGTGGATGGTGTCCTTGGCCATCTTGTAGCCGGGGGCGGCCTTGGCGCCGAACACGACGGTGCGCGGGGTGAGCTGGTCGACCGGCAGCTTGCCGGAGATGACCTGCTCGTACAGCGACACGACGTGCAGCAGCTTGAGGCTCTGGCGCTTGTACTCGTGCAGGCGCTTGACCATGACGTCGAGCAGGTGGCCGTCGGGCAGGTCGATGCCGTCGCGGTTCTTCAGCACACCGTTGAGGCGGTGCTTGTTCCAGGCCTTGGCCTCGGCGAAGCGCTCGCGGAACTCGGGGTCCTCGGCGAAGGGCTCGAGCTCGCGGAGGCGCTCCAGGTCGGTGACCCAGCCGTTGCCGATCGTGTCGTTGATCAGCTCGGACAGCTTCGGGTTCGACATCTTCACGAAGCGGCGCGGGGTCACCCCGTTGGTGACGTTGGTGAACTTGTCGGGCCACATCTCGGAGAAGTCGGGCAGCACCTTGTCGCGCAGCAGCTGGCTGTGCAGCGCCGCCACGCCGTTCACCTTGGTGGCGGCGTAGGTCGACAGGTACGCCATCCGGATGCCGCGCTCGGGGAACTCGGCGATGATCGACATGCGGCGGGCGCGGAGCTCGTCACCGGGGTACGCCTCGCGGACCTCGTTCAGGAACTGCTCGTTGATCGCGTAGATGATCTCGAGGTGGCGGGGCAGCAGCCGGCCGAGCAGCTCGGTCGACCAGACCTCGAGGGCCTCGGGCAGCAGCGTGTGGCAGGTGTACGCGAAGCACTTGCTCGTGACCTCCCACGCCTCGTCCCAGTCGAAGCCCTTCTCGTCCATGAGGATGCGCATGAGCTCGGGCACCGCGATCACCGGGTGGGTGTCGTTCAGCTGGAAGATGATCCGCTGGTCCAGGTTGTGGAGGTCGAAGTCGTCCTCCAGCTCGTTCTCGATGAAGTCGCGCAGCGAGCAGGCCACGAAGAAGTACTGCTGCTGGAGGCGGAGCTCCTTGCCCTGCGGCGTGGAGTCCTCGGGGTAGAGCACCTTGGAGATGTTCTCGGCGAAGGTCTGCGCGCGGACGGCCTGGGCGTAGTCGCCGGCGTTGAAGATCGCCAGGTCGAAGGCCTTGGTGGCCTGGGCGCTCCACAGGCGCAGGGTGTTCACGCGGCCGTTGAGGTAGCCCGGCACCATGTAGTTGTAGGGGACGCCCAGGACGTTCCACTCGGGCAGCCAGCGGGTGCGCTCGGTGCCGTCGGCGTCGGTGTACGTCTCGGTGCGGCCACCGAAGTTCACCTGCACGGACGCCTCGGGGTGCGGGAACTCCCACGGCGAGCCCAGGGCCAGCCACGTGTCGGGCTGCTCGACCTGGCGCCCGTCGACGAACGTCTGGCGGAAGATGCCGTACTCGTAACGGATGCCGTAGCCGATGCAGGGCACGTCCATGGTGGCCAGGGAGTCGATGAAGCAGGCCGCGAGGCGGCCGAGGCCACCGTTGCCGAGGCCGGGCTCGACCTCCTGGTTGCGGAGCGTGACCAGGTCGAGGCCGCAGAGCTCGAGGCCCTTCTCGGCGATGTCGTTGAGGTCGGTGGCCAGCAGCGCGTTGCCCAGCTGGCGGCCGAGGAGGTACTCCGCGGAGAGGTAGCCGACGGCCTTGGCCTTGGCGTCGCGGGTCTTGCGGCCGGTCTCCAGCCAGCGCGCCATGAGGTAGTTCTTCACGGTGCTGGCGAGGGCCAGGTACTGGTCGTTCACGCTGGAACGGGACAGGGGAACACCCTGGTTGGTGTTCAGCTCGTGGATGAACTCCTTGACGAAACCGTCGACCGAGAAGACCGGGGAGCCCACGGGGGCGGTGGCCAGCGGGTGGGTCGGTGTGTTCGCCGGACCGACCGCACGACGACCGGTCGCCGGCCGCTCGGGGTTCGAGAGTCCATTCTGCGCAAGTTCAGGCATGGTCCCCAGCCTAGGGTGATCGCTGCGTGGCGCGAATTCGGGCCGCTTCCCGGACGCGTCTTGCGCCGCCGATGTGAGTGTGCCTCACGGCCGGGGGGCGTAGCGCCATCTGGACCACAGCACCCTGGGTGCGAATCCCACCGAATCTCTGTGACAAGGGGAAACCCGGGTCGGGTGTTCGCCGACACCCGACGAATGTGGTCCGGATGGCGTTACGCTCCCGAGCCGAGGCGAGCGACCGCCCGGTCGAGCATCTCCTCGGTGAGTTTCCCGGTGAAGGTGTTCTGCTGGCTCACGTGGTAGCACCCGACGAGCCGGACGCCGCGCCCGTCGGGGAGGATCAGCGACGCCTCGGCCCCGTGCCCGAAGCGGGGTTTCGGGCGGGGAACCCCCCAGCCCAGGCGCCGGGCCGCGGAGAGGGTGGCGTCCCAGGCGATGGAGCCCAGGGCCATGATCGCGGTCACGCACGGCTCGGCGAGCTCGAGGTCGCGGTCGAGCCAAGGGGCGCAGGTGGCCTTCTCGACGGTCGTGGGCTTGTTGTCGGGCGGCGCGCAGTGCACGGGCGCGATGATCCGCAGCCCGGTGAGCTCCAGCCCGTCGCCGGCGTGCGTCGCGTCGGGCCGGGACGCGAACCCCGCCCGGTGCAGTGCGGCGTACAGCCAGTCGCCGGACCGGTCGCCGGTGAACATGCGCCCGGTCCGGTTGGCGCCGTGGGCGGCAGGGGCCAGCCCGACCACGAGGGCGGTGGCGACCGGGTCGCCGAAGCTGGCCACCGGACGCCCCCAGTACGGCTGGTCGGCGAAGGAGGCCCGCTTGGTGAGCGCGACGCCCTCGCGCCACGCCACCAGGCGCGGGCAGGCACGGCAGACGGTGACGGCTGCGTCCAGCTCGGCGCGGGACGCGCTGGCCGCGAGCGCGGCGACGGCGTCCGGGTCGGTGGCGACCGGCGTACCCGGAACCGCGGGGTCGCCGGGCCAGCCCGTCCCCGGCGGCACCGGCGAGGCGAAGGGCCGCCCGGTGATCGGGTGGGGAAGGGGCACGGACACCATGACGACACCTTAGGCTCGTGCCATGCGCGGAGTGATCATGTACGGGCCCGGCGACATCCGGGTCGAGGACCGGCCGGACCCCACCCTCCAGGAGCCGACCGACGCGATCGTCCGGGTCACGGCGGCGTGCGTGTGCGGCTCCGACCTGTGGGGCTACCGCGGCATCAACGACCCGACCGATCCCAAGCCGATGGGCCACGAGTACTGCGGCGTCGTCGAGGCGGTCGGGGACGCGGTGCGCGACGTCACGGTCGGTGACTTCGTGGTCGGCGGCTTCTACGCGTCGTGCAACGCGTGCGTGCACTGCCGGGCCGGGTTCCCCAACGGGTGCGTGCAGCAGGAGTGGTACGACGGCTGCCAGGCCGAGCTGCTGCGCGTGCCGCTCGCCGACGGGACGCTCGTGGCCACACCGGAGCAGCCGGACGAGGCGATGATCCCCTCGCTGCTGACCCTGAGCGACGTGATGGCCACCGGCTGGCACGCCGCCGTGATGGCGGGCGTGGAGCCCGGTTCCACCGCCGTGGTCGTCGGGGACGGGGCCGTCGGCCTCTGTGGCGTCCTCGCGGCCGCCGAGCTCGGAGCGGCTCGCGTCATCGCCATGAGCAGGCACGCCCCGCGGCAGGAGGTCGCCCGCCGGTTCGGCGCCACCGACATCGTCGAGGAGCGGGGCGAGGAGGGCGTCGCCCGGATCAGGGAGCTCACCGACGGCGTCGGCGCGGACGCCGTGCTCGAGTGCGTCGGCACCGGCGACGCCATGAACCAGGCCATCGCCTGCGCCCGTCCGGGCGGCATGGTCGGCTTCGTGGGCGTCCCGCACGGCGTGGAGCTGCCGATCAGGACGATGTTCTCCCGCAACGTGGGCGTCCGCGGGGGCATGGCGACCGTCCGGGCCTACCTGCCCGATCTGATGGAGCGGGTGTGGTCGGGCCGGATCGACCCCGGCATCGTCTTCGACCTCACCCTCGGGCTCGAGGACGCCGCCGAGGGCTACCGGGCGATGGACCAGCGCCGGGCGATCAAGGCGTTGTTGCGTCCCTGAGCCCCAGCGTGGCCGGCAGCGACGGCGTCCGGCCGTGGACGTGCTCGCCGAGGAAGCCGAGCACGACCTCGTACCAGACCAGCGCGTGCTGGGGCTGGAGGATCCAGTGGTTCTCGTCGGGGAAGTACAGGAACCGGTGCGGGCTCTGGCCGTTCTCGTCGGCGGGCAGCCCGGACTTCGAGAGCAGCTCCCACCACAGGCGCAGGCCCTCCCCGATCGGGACGCGGTAGTCCTTGTCGCCGTGGATCACCAGCATCGGCGTGGTGATCTCGCCGACGTGCTCGTGCGGTGAGTGGCCCTCGACGAGCCCGCCCATCTCGCGCGCCCAGTAGTAGGGGGCGTCGGTGGTGGGGCCGAACTGGTCCAGGGCCCACAGGCTGGCGTGGGTGACGATCGCCGCGAAGCGGTCGGTGTGGCCGGCGATCCAGTTGGCCATGTAGCCGCCGAAGGAGCCGCCCATCGCAACCGTCCTCCGGGAGTCGATGTCGTCGCGCTCCTCGACGGCGTCGGTGATCGCCATCAGGTCGGTGTAGGGCGCGTCGCCCCACGTGCCCCAGCCGCGCTGGATGAAGTCCTGGCCGTAACCCGTGCTCAGCGCCGGGTCGGGCAGCAGCACGGCGTAGCCCTGGGCGACCATGGCCCACGGCGACCAGCGCCAGGACCAGGCGTTCCAGGAACTGACCGGCCCGCCGTGGATCCACAGCAGCAGCGGTGCGGCCTGCTCGGCCGAGGTGCCGTGCGGCAGGGCGAGCCAGCCCCGGATCCGGACGCCGTCGCCCGCCTCGGTCTCCACCTCGACCAGCGTGCCGGGGAGCTCCGGGCGCTCCACCGGATTGGGCAGGCGGGTGACGGTGTCGCCGTCGACGCGCGCGACCTCGCCGGGGTATTCGTAGCTCGACCGGACGCCGTACACCGTCCCGTCGGGGGCGACGGCGGCGTCCGACCAGGCCGCGTCGTCGTGGGTGAGCTGGGTGACCGCGCCGTTGGCGACGTCCAGCCGGAACAGCGGGCCGCGGCCATCCTGGTCGGCCTGCAGCAGGACGCCCGCCCCGTTGGGGAACCACGCCAGCGGGCGGGCCATCTGGTCGAAGTCGTCGCCGGTCGGGGTGATGATCCCCGAGTCGGTGTCGAGGAGGCCCAACTCGGAGGTCGGCGCCAGCGTGGCGGTTCCGGTGCGGCCGAAGATCACCAGCGCGCGCCGGCCGTCGGGGCTGATCGGGCCGGGGGCGTAGTCGGTGCCCGTCACCGGGGCCACCAGGTCGGACGCCGTGCCGGCCGCCACGTCGACCTTCACGAGGGCGGTGCGCCGGTCCCCCAGCCCCACCGGGACCGTGCGGCCCACCAGCAGGAACGACCCGTCGGGGGCCACGTGCAGGCCCGAGCCGCGGAGGGTGGCGCCGAGCCCCTTCGTGAGCAGGCGCAGGCGCCTCGGCGGGGCGGCGTCGACGGTGCCGGGCAGGGTCGGGTCCGTGGTCGCCTCCGCGTCGGCCTCGTCCTCGGGCACCTCGTCGGTCGGCTGGCCCGCGGGGGCGTCCTCGACGGCGAACACGTGCGGGGCGTCGGGGCCGAGGTCGGCGTCCCAGTAGCGGACGGCCGCGTCGGTGTGCAGGATCGCGGCGACCTTCTTCTCCTTGCGCTGCTTGCGCGCGTCGGCGTCGGTCTTCTCGGGGTCGTCGGACGCCTCGGCGACCGGCAGGAGCGGGGCCACGACGAACACGCCGCCGTCGCGCCCGGTGTGGACCGACTGGATGCCGCCGGGGCGCGAGACCACCAGGCGGGCCTCGCCGCCGGCGGCCGGGATCATCCACAGCGCGGCGACCGGGTCGTCGCCGTCGGCGTCCGGGTCGGGGCGGGCGGAGATGAACCAGAGGTTGCCCTCGCTGTCGTACGCGGCACCGGACTCGCCCTTGGCCGAGCGGGTGACGCGCCGGGCGGGGGCCTCGCCGGTGGGGTCGAGCTCCCAGATGGCGTTGGCGTAGCGGGTCTCCTTGGCGTCCAGGGTCGACACGATCGTGGCCAGGCGCCGACCATCGGGACTGAGCGCCAGACCGTTGACGCGCGGGTACGCGATGAAGTGCTGCAGGTCGTGGAACGGGGTCTCAGGGCGTCGGCTCATGGGCCCATCTTGGTGGGCGGGTCAAGTCAGGGCGTGGACGACCTCGTCGGGTGGCAGGTAGTCATGCTCGGTGATGTAGTGGAGGACCAGGTTCGGTGCCACCCACCGTTGCCCGCCGGCTTCCACCTCGATGCTGGCGCTCCCCAGCTGCAGGACGTCGCCGGTCCCCGTCTCGTACGGCGTGGGCCCCATCATCGCCCAGGGTTGGTCGGCCGGCACCTCCCGCGGCGGGCAGAACAAGCACGCGTGGTAGCCCCGCGTCCGGTCGACCGGGTTGCGGGCCGCCTGCTCGAGGTGCGCCACCACCTGCGGGGGACAGGCGCCCTGCCGGAATGCGTGCTCGCGGTCCAGCCAGCCGAAGGCCAGCGTGTCCCGCTGCCAGGGCCAGCGCTTCGGCCGGGCCACAGCTCCGTCGACGTGGTGCATGGCATTCCTCTCAGGGCAGGACCGGGTAGTTCCGGCAGGCGGCCCAGTCATAGGTACCGCCGTTGGGTTGGATCAGGGTGGCCAATGACGTCGGGGTGGACACCACGGTGGGGTTCCCGACGATGTTCAGGCCGGTCGGCGAGTAGAGGTAGTGCTCGGGGATGATGTCCCCCGGACCGTAGACATCCACCGGCGTGGGGCGGAAGGGCCAGCGCATCTGGCGTTCGATCTGATTGCCGAGGCTGTCGAGGATGGTGTCCCCCTCGGGGCCGTACATCCGGATGCGGACGCCCTCGGGCACGACCATGTGGTTGCTCGGGACGCCGATGTCGGGAATGTCCCGGACGGGCGAACCCGGGATGCCCCCGTGGCCCGACAGCACGGTGCCGTCCGCGGCGAAGCTGCGTCCGAGGATGTTGCCGGCGGCGTCCTGGATGACGTGGCCGGCGGCGGCGCCACCCCCGCCGAGGACGCCCCCGGCGAGCCCCTCGGTGCCGGCGGCCGCGAAGAAGCCCCCGACGCTGTGCGGGCCCGGACCCGTCATGTAGCGGTAGCCGCCCATGCTGAAGCCCTCGAAGGCGCCGGACCCCGCCCCGATCGCCACGGTGGCCCGCAGGCCGGTCAGGCCCGCACGCCCTGCCAGGGCGGTCGCACCGACACCGCCGACGACACTCAGGGCGCCGGAGAGCGCGACCTGGTCCCACTTCACCTCGCCGGTCGTCGCCTTCTGGATGATGGTGTCGGCGCCGGCCCCGATCAGCATCATGCCGGCGGGACCGCCCACGCCGGTGGCGATCAGGGCGCCGCCGGCGATCACCATCGCGCCGCCCGCCAGGTACTCCCAGTTGTTGGCCACCCAGTCGCCCGCATCGGCCAGGAACCCCTGGTTCGCGTCGCGGTAGGCCTGCAGTTCCGCGTCGGTGACCGGACGCCGGCCGCTGGGGTCGAGGGCGTGCAGGGGATCGTTGCCGGCGTAGCTGTACGGGTTGTGGGCCCAGCCCGTCGCGGCGATCGGGGCCAGCGGGTCGACCGACAGGAAGACCTGGGTCGCGGGGTCATAGGCGCGTTGGCCGAGCCACTCCAGGCCGGCCACCACGACGCCACCGGAGGCCAGGAGGTCCAGACCGGCCGCCTCGACGCCGTGCGGGGACGACCAGGGGACGTCGGCGGTCGGGCGCTGGCGCCAGCCGACCGGTGACCAGCCGCCCGGCCCACCGAGGACACCGGGCCCCACCTGCACGTCCTGGTCGTCCACCTGGACGGCCGGGCGCAGCGGGTCGATGGAGTCCCAGAACAGGTCGACGTCGTTGACCCGGGCCAGTTCCCCGAGGGCGTCGACGAGCATCGTGGTGC
The DNA here is from genome assembly GCA_012838755.1 of Propionibacterium sp. Lineage (GTDB taxonomy): Bacteria > Actinomycetota > Actinomycetes > Propionibacteriales > Propionibacteriaceae > Propioniciclava. The sequence continues at coordinate 31,414 of DUOQ01000220.1, forward strand.
GACCGTGGGGCCCCTCGACGGCCGAGAGCCAGCCACGCGCACTCCACGCGAACGTGGTGCGGCCCCCGGGGCCGTCCTCCTGGGTGCGGCGCCCCTGGGCGTCGTAGGCGTAGGTGGTCGTCCCCGCGGCGGACTCGGACCGGGTCACCTGTCCGCCGGCGTCGTGGCTGAAGCGCACCTCACCCGAGGAGTCGTGCCGCGTCGCCACCCGCCCGAGGGCGTCATACGTCCAGCGGGTCTCCCCATCGGGCCGGACGTGGGCGACCAGTTGGCCCGCCGCATCGTGCTCGTACCGCTCCGTCGTCCCATCCCGGTCCACGCCGATCAGACGTCCCTCGTCGTCGCGGAGCAGGGTGGTCGTCGATGACGCGCCGCCCTTGGTGAGGACATGGGCGGACACGAACCCGTCCCGGTGTTCCCAGACCTGGTTCACGTCCGCCGACGTGGCCCGGACGAGGCGGCCGGAGGCGTCGTGCTCGAACTCCACGCGACCGATGCCGTCGGTATCGATGGCGGTGACGCGGCCGGCGGCGTCCCGCTCGTAGCGCGTCTGCCGACCCGACGGCGTGGTCATGCCCACGCACCGCCCGTTGGCGTCCCAGGCCCACCGGACGGCACGTCCGTCCCTGCTCCGTTCGACCGGGCGCCCGGCGGCGTCCCACGTCATGCTCGCGCTTCCCGTCCCGCTGGTCGCGACGAGGCGCCGACCGTCCGGCGCCTGCTCGTAACGCACGAGGTCCGTCCCGTCGGAGGTCAGTGCCGTCAGGGCGCCCGACCGGCCGTCGTAGGCCCACGCGAGCCGCTCCCCGGTGGGCTGTTCCTGCCAGACCTGGCGCCCGGCGGCGTCGTAGCCCGCCTGCGTGGTGCGGCCGAGCGGGTCGGTCTCGGTGGCGAGCTGGCCCAGGTGGGTCCACGCGCGGCGGACGGTCCCGCCGGAGGGGTCACGGACCTCGACCACGCGCCCCAGCGAGTCGTGGGTGTACCGGGTGACCCCGCCGAAGGCGTTGGCGGCCTCGACCAGCTGTCCCGCGGCGTCGTAGCGGAAGGTGCGCTGCCCCCACATCCGGTCACGCAGCCCGATGACCCGGCCGGCCAGGTCGAACGTCCAGGTCGATCGTCCGAGTCCCGGCGCCGTCCGGCCGGTGGTCCGACCCAGCGCGTCGTAGGTGTAGCGGGTGACCGCACCGGTGGCGTCGGTCTCCGTGGCGAGGTGGGCGTCCGGGGTGTAGCCGAAGGTGGTGGTGCCGCCGAGCGGGTCCGTGACCGACGCCAGGCGTCCACAGCCGTCCCAGCCGTAGCGTGTCACGGCCCCGTCGGGACGCCGCAGGGCGACCAGTCGACCTGCCGCATCACGCTCGAGGGTGGTGACGTGGCCGAGGGCGTCGACGTACTCGACCGGACGTCCGCAGCGGTCGTACCGGGTCAGGGTGTTGCTCCCGTCAGGGGCCTGCACGGAGACGATGCGCCCGAGGCGGTCGGTGTGCACGACCGACGTCGCACCGGGGTCGGTGAGGCGCGTGGGCGTCCCGTTCACGTCATACTCGCGCTGCCACGTCGCGCCCTCGGGGTCGGTGATCGCCACCAGACGGGAGAGCTGGTCGTGGGAGTACCGCCACGCGGTGCCGTCGGGGAGCTCGACGCGCGCCAGGTTGCCCAAGTCGTCGAACGCCCGCGTGACGGTGCGGCCCAGCGGGTCGGTCGTGCGGTGGGCCTCACCCGACTCGTCGTGTTCGATGGTCGTACGCGCCCCGTACGGGTCGATCGTCGCGGACAGGCGGCCGCCGGCGGTGTGCTCGTAGGCCCACACCCCTCCATCGGGGGCGGTCTTCGAGGCGAGGACGCCCCGGCTGTCGTAGGCGAACGTGGTGCGGTGGCCGGACGGGGTGACCGCCGCGGTGACGCGCCCAGCCCCATCACGCTCGAGGCGGGCGGAGTGGCCCTCGGCGTCGGTGGTCGCCACGAGGTCGCCGTGGGCGTCGTAGGTGTGGGTGACCGTGACCCCGGTGGGGTCGGTGATCGAGGTGAGCAGGTTGCCGTCCCACACGAACCGGGTGACGCCGCCCTCGGCGTCGACCATCCGGCTCGGGTTGCGGTTCGCGCCGTCGTAGGAGTAACGCGTCACCGCCTGGTCGCCGTCGTTGTCGACGACCACCTCGACCGGACGGTCGGCCTCGTCGAAGGTCGTGTCCACCCGCGCGCCCGAGGGCAGGACCTGGGTGGTGCGGCGGCCGCGGTCGTCGAACTCGGCCAGCGTGACCGACCCGTCGCGCCCTGTCGCCATCACCAGCTGGCCGTGGCCGTCGTAGGCCATCGACTGGCGCTGGTCGTGGGCGTCCACCACCCCGACCAGGCGGCCCTTGTCGTCGTGCAGCCACGTGTTCGACCGCTCCCCGTCGGGGTCGGCGACCACGGTCACGCGGCCGGGCAGGTACGAGAACCTGGTGACGCGGCCATGGCGGGAGACCTGCTCGGTCACCCGGCCGGCCTCGTCGTAGGTGTTGGCGGCCTCGACCACGCCGTCGGAGTCGGTGACCCGCTCGATGAGCCCGGCGGCGTTCCAGGCGTAGCTGCGGGTGGCCCCGCCCGTGGACGCCGCGACCAGCCGCCCGGCCTGGTCATAGGCGTAGTCGACGCGGCGACCGTCGCCGGCGGCGAGCGCGACGATCCGGTCGTCGGCCCACTCGACCAAGACCGAGCGGCCGCGCTCGTGGGCCAGGCCGACGAGCCGGACGCCCTCCCAGTCCAGTTCCACCCGGGTGCCGGGGCCGCGGTCGAACGCCACGAGCTTGCCCGCGGCGCAGAACTCCCACCGGCCGCCCGCGTTGTCGGTGACGACGAAGCCCTCACCGGCGGCCCCGAGCCAGTACGCCTCGGACGTCGCGCGTCCCCACGCCGCACCCTGCCGCGGGAACACCACGACCCGGCCGTCGGCGTGGCGCCACCGGGCGCCGTCGGCATCCAGCACCAGCCCCGCCTCGGCCAGGGACGACCAGCCGGGGCCGAAGGCCCCCGCGTCGGGGTTCAGCGAGTTGTACATGCGGTCGAACCGCAGCGTCGCGCTGCCGCCGGTGAACGCCAGGTCGCACTCGGGCTCGAGGAAGTTCCCGGTCGCGGTGTTCACGGGGTCGTTGGCATACCCCGTGGTCGGCGGGGCGCCGTACGCCTGGGGCGGGGTGATGCTCAGCTGCTGCCGCTCGGCGGTCACGCCCGCCGACGCCAGCGACGCGGTGATGGCGGCGTTGGACGTCGTGACGACCCCGTCGCCGCCCGCCGCCTCGAAGGCCCCGGCGACCGTGTTGGCCCAGCGGACGTCCTCGCCGTTCGAGGTCAGGTACCTGTCGAAACCGCTCCAGACCGTGGCGGCCTCCAGCGTGCCCCACCCGCAGCCCGCCGTGAAGGTGGCGTAGGCGTCCCGCAACTGCCCCGGCCACGAGCGCAGGTCGTCGTTGGCGGCGGCGGAGTTGGTCGCGAAGCTGCGCAGGTTGGCCGGGCGCGCGGAGGAGGTGCCGGTGCTGCCCGACCCGCTGAGGGGCTCGCGGACGCCCTGCTCGGCCTGGGCGTAGCTCAGGGTGACAGGCGCGGCGGCCGGCCCGACCGGCGGCTGCTCCCCGCCGGTGAACCAGTCGGCCAGGTGGTCCCAGAACCCGCGCTCGTCCTGGCGCTGCTTCCAGGCGCGCGCCTCCTCGCGCCGCCGCTGCTCGCTGCGCGCCTCGCGCGCGAGCTGGTCCGCCCCGTCGGCGACCTCGCGCAGGCGCGACACCAGCAGGCGCGCATCGGCGGCCTGCACGTGACCGTTGCCGCGGAACAGCTCGGAGTAGTGGCCCTTGAAGTCGGTGAGGCCGTGCTCGACCCAGGACGCGCGGGACCCGGTCTGGCCGTCGATCGCGTTCGCCGCCCGGCGGCAGCGCGAGGCGAGCGTCCGCGCCGCTGCGTGGTTGAACCGGACATCGGACTCGATGCCGTGCATGACGCTGCTCACAATCATTCTCCGGCGGGGGTGGTGGGGTCCTTCCCAACCTAACAGGGGGCGGGCGCGCCGGCCCCGTCATCCACAGGGGAGCACTCCCCGGCCGGGGACCGGTTCAGGCCTGCGGCGGGGCGAACGGGATGACCGTGGCGCCCTTGATCCCGGCGGCGTGCAGGGCCGTGACGCCCCGCTCGAGCAGGGCGCGCTGGACGCCCCAGTGCTGGTTGGGTGCGGTCTTGGCGAAGATCCGGATCGTCGTGACGCCCGCCCGCACCTCGTTGACGCCGGCCACGCTCGGTTCCTCGAGCAGGACGCCCGACCAGGCCTCGTCGGCGTACATCTCGGCGACCATCCCGCGCAGCACCTCGATGGCCCTGGCCGGGTCCTCGGTCGAGGCGATCGGCACGTCGGCCGTCCCGGTCGACCAGCCCTGGCTCTGGTTGCCGATCCGGACGATCTCGCCGTTGCGGACATACCAGACCTGCCCGGTCGCGTCCCGCAGCCGGGTGACGCGCAGGCCGACCTCCTCGACGGTGCCGGTCACCTCGCCGGTGTTGATCAGGTCGCCGACGCCGAACTGGTCCTCGAAGATCATCAGCATGCCCGAGATGTAGTCCTTGACCAGCGACTGGGCGCCGAACGCCAGCGCGATGCCGCCGATCCCGGACGCCGCGAGCACCGGTTCCAGCGGGATGGCCAGGACCCGCAGGATCGTGAGGACGACGACGATCACCAGCACGATGTCGACCGCGTTGGTCAGCACCGATCCGAGGGTCTTCACCCGGGCCTGGTGCCGCTCGTCGGCGGTGCCGGTGATCCGGCCCAGGAACTTGTCGGCCGGGGAGGTGGAGGCGCGGTGCCGGTCGGCGGCCGCGATGGACGCCGAGACGCTCAGCCGGATCGCCCGGCGCAGCACGATGCGCAGGACGATCGACACGAGCAGCACGACGCCGATCGAGATCGCCGTCTCCGGCCAGGTGAACGCGACGAGCGGGGTCATGGGTCCCATTCTTGCAGCGCAGGTGCCGACGGCCGGGCACCCGGTGGGGTGCCCGGCCGTCGGGTCGGGGTACGGGGTGGGTCAGCTGCCGCCACCAGCGGTGAAGATGTTGGTGGAGATCTGGTTCAGCTGGGTGCGGAGCTGCTCGAGCTCGGTCTTGGCCTTGTCGAGCGCCGTCTTGGTCTCGGGCCACGTCGAACCGCGGAACTGGGCGGCCAGCGGGCCGTCCCACACGTTCGGGTCGGAGAGGATCCGACCCTGGGCGTCCAGCTGGCTGATCTGGTCGGTGAAGCCGCCGTTGATGATGTTCTGCAGCGTGGTGATGGCCTGCTTGGCCTGCTCGGTGGAAAGTACGCGTCCAGCCATGTGAGAACTCCTGTCCTGTCTTCGATCGGGTTACCCACGGTCCAAGGCGTCGGGGTGGGTCGACGTTGTCCACGCTAACAGGCCCGGCACGCCCAGAAGCAGCTGTGCACAGGGTTTGGGGAGTGCTCCCCATCGCCCCTAGCCCGCGACCTCCGGCGGTTTGGCGGCCCCGGGACGTCCCGCGCGGGCCACCACGGACGCCGGCGCACCGGCCAGGCCGAGCTCGGCCGGCGTGAGTCGTGCGAAGACGATCTCGTCGTAGTCGCCGGACTCCCAGGCCAGGCCCAGGGCGCCGTCGGCCAGCGGCACGCACACCGAGTAGGCGCAGGCACCCGCGTCGACGAGCACCGGGTCGGCCCACGTGGCGCCGAGGTCGCGCGAGGTGCGCACCACGAGCCGCCGGCGCTCGGTCGGGTGGTCGTTGAGCGAGCACGCGACGACGGGGCCGTCGGCGTCCAGCAGGGCCAGGCCGCCGTTGCAGGCGGGGTCCACCAGCGCGGGGTCGGGCACCGGCGGGGTGAAGGAGACCCCACCGTCGGTCGACCGTGCCGACCGGCGTCGCGGCGTCGAGCGGGCGTGCAGCAGCACCGTGCCGTCGGGCAGGGCGAGGACCTTGTTCTCGTCGCAGTCGGGCCCGACGCGCCCACCGAGGGTCCACGTGTCGCCGCCGTCGTCGGAGAACCCGGTCGCCGCGTAGTGCTCACCGGCCGGCGTGCGCAGGACGAAGGGCTGCAGCAGGCGGCCCGTCGCGGTCACCGAGCCGTTCCCTGACGCCGCGAACATCCCGGTGACGTCGTGGGGCTTCAGGGCGGTCATGTCGCGGTGGGTCCAGGTCTCGCCGTCGTCGTCGGAGGACGACAGCCACAGCTCGAGGCCCTCCCCGTCGGGGCCGGCGTCGGCCGAGAAGAACGAGCGTCCGGTCGAGCCGACGTACCAGCAGAAGACCCGGCCCGTGGGGGAGACGACGAACGAGGCGTCCCCGAAGCCGTGGCCGGGGGAGTGCCGGCGCAGCGCGCGCGGCTCCCCCCAGGTCACGCCGTGGTCGTCGGAGTGCCGCAGCGCGATGTCGAAGTCGCCGGGCAGGTCGCGCCAGTCGAGGCGGACGTCCCACGCGGCCAGCACGCGGCCGGACGCCGTGACGGCCAGGGCGGGGATGCGGTGGCAGGGCGCGTCGAAGGCGGCCCCGGGGAAGGGGTCGCCCGACCGCGCGAGGACGGTGGCGTCCACGGCTCAGGCCCCCGTGACGGCCTCGACGAACCAGCGGGTGATCGAGGTGGGGTGGGTGATCGCGGTGCCGACGACGACGGCCCATGCGCCGCGGCGCATGGCCTCGGCGGCCTGGGCGGTGGTGTGGACGCGGCCCTCGACCAGCACCGGGGTGCCGGACTCGCGGGCCAGCTCGACGATGCCGTCGACGACCTCCCAGTCGGGGCCGTCGGTCTTCTCGCGCTCGCCGGTGTAGCCGGCCAGCGTGGTGCCCAGGATGTCGACGCCGGCGTCGAGGGCCGCCACGGCGTCCCCGACCGAGCCGCAGTCGGCCATCACGAGCACGTCGGGGTGCGCCTCGCGCAGCCCGACGACCGTCTCGGCCAGCGTCAGCCCGTCGGGGCGGGGGCGGCGGGTGCCGTCGAGCGCCACGATGTCGGCGCCGGTCCCGGCCACCTCGATGCAGTCGGCCAGGGTGGGCGTGATGTAGACGCCGGTGTCGCCGATCTTGACCAGGCCGATGATGGGCTCGTCGACCACGGCGCGCATGGCGCGCAGGTCGTCCAGGCCCTTGCCGCGGATCGCGACCGCGCCGCCGGCGATGGCCGCCCGGGCGACCTGGGCCATGGTGTTCGGGTCCAGCATGGGCTCACCGGGGTAGGCCTGGCACGACACGACCAGGCCGCCACGCATCGTCTCGAGGACGGGGTTCATGGGTTCTCCTCAGCTCTCAGTCGGTGGGGACGCCGGCCAGCCGGAAGGCGTCCCGGGCCGCGCCCAGCAGCGCGGCACTGTTGCGTTGTCTGGCCCGCACCACGGGCACGTCGGCGAGGGCGTCGGGCAGGCCGGCGCGCAGTTCCGCCTCCATCGCGGCCCACCACTGCGACTGGGGGACCGGCACGCCGCCGCCCAGCGCGACCCGCTCGGGGTCGAGGGTCAGCACCAGCCAGCTCAACACGCGGCCCACGCGGGCACCCAGGGCCCGGATGACCTGGTCGGCCAGCTCGTCGCCGTGCTTGGCGAGCCTCACCACATCCTGCCCACGCGCCGCCTCGTCGGTGCCGCCCAGCGCACGATAGGCGCGCAGGATGGCCGGGCCGGCCGCCTCGTCCTCGAACGTGTGCGGCCCGGGCGTGCCGTGGATGTCGAGCCCGTCGCCGGGCACGATCCGCAGCCGGCCGACCTCACCGGCCATGTGGTGGGCCCCCCGCTGCACCTGCCCGTCGACGCAGAACGCGCCCCCGATCCCGGTGCCGACGGCCAGCATCAGCATGGACGCCGCCCCGACCCCTGCGCCGCGCCACGACTCGCCGACGGCGTGGGCGTCCACGTCGTTCTGGACGTGGATCGGCACCCCGGACGCCCACGGCAGCCGTTCGCGCAGGCCCGCGACCACGTCGGTGCCGAGCCAACCGCTGAAGGTCCCGGACGACGAGACGATCGTGCCGGTCGCGGTGTCCACCCCGCCGGCGGTGCCGACGCCGATGGCCGCCAGGGTCGCCGGGTCCAGGCCGGCGTACTGGGCGTCGATGGCCCCGGCGAGCGCATCGAGCACCGCACTGCCACCCCGATGGGCGGGCGTGGGCAGCTTCGAGCGCTCGGTGACCATGGTGCCGGTCGTGTCGACGGTCGTGGCGGCGATCTTGGTGCCGCCCAGGTCCGCCGCGATGGCGAGGGTGGGCTGCGTGTTCGACATCAGAGCAGGCCGACCTCGCGCACGATGGCCTCGACACCGGCGACCTCCTCGCCCGACAGGGCCTCGATCGGGGCCGGCATGGTGCCGGACGCGATCACGCCGAGGGCGGCGCAGGCGGCCTTGAAGGCGCCGATGCCACCGGCGTCGCCGGAGCGTCCCTGCGGGACGAAGGCGATCTCGAAGAGGCGGTTGATGCGGTCCTGCTCGTCGCGGGCGGCCTCCCAGTCGCCGCGCTGCGCGGCGTCGTGGAGCCGGACATAACCGGCCGGGTCGACGTTCGCCAGGCCGGGCACGCAGCCCTCGGCGCCCACCAGCAGCATGCCGTCGCACATGACCTCGTGGCCGGTGGAGATCGACAGGGGCGACCCGGCGGCGCGGTTGGCGTCCACGAGGCGGCGGAAGGCGACGTCGTCGCCGGAGGAGTCCTTGACGCCGGCGATGACGCCCTCGCGGCCGAGCTGCACCAGCATGTCGCGGCCGAGCTTGGCCGGCCCACGCACGGGCACGTCGTAGGCGATGAGCGGGATGTCGACGCCGGCCGCGATGATGCGGAAGTGGTCGGCGATCTCGGCGGCGTTGTTCAGCGCGTAGAGCGGGGCGGTGACGACGATCGCGGCGGCCCCCTGGGCCTGCGCGCGACGCGCGTGGGCCAGGATGCGGCGGGCGGTGAGGTCGGCCGTCCCGACGACGACCGGCACCCGGTCGTCGGCCTTTGCGATGACCCGCTGGACGACGGTGTCGCGCTCCTCGTCGGTCAGGTAGGCGACCTGGCCGGAGCTGCCGAGCACGAACAAGCCGTGGACGCCGCCGGAGACGAGGTGCTCGACGAGGGTGTCGAGGCTCTCCAGGTCGAGCGACCCGTCGGCGTGGAACGGGGTCAGGACGGGCGGGATGATGCCGCTCAGGATGGACATGTCATTCCTCACAGAAGGGATGGGACGGCACTCAGCAGGGTGCGCGTGTAGGAGTGGGACGGGTTGGCGAAGAGCTCGTCGGCGGGCCCGGTCTCGACGATCTGCCCGGCGAACATGACGGCCATGCGGTCGGACACGTGGCGCACCGTGGAGATGTCGTGGCTGATGAAGACCATGCCCAGGTTGAGTTCGTCCTTGAGGTCGGTGAGCAGGTTGAGCACCTGGGCGCGCACCGACACGTCGAGGGCGGAGGTCGGCTCGTCGGCGACGATGATGTCGGGCTCGAGGGCGAGGGCACGCGCGATCGCGACGCGCTGGCGCTGGCCGCCGGAGATCTGCCGGGGCAGGACGTCGAGGGCCGACAGCGGCAGGCCGACCAGCCCGAGCAGGCGCTCGACGCGATCCTCGCGCTCGTCCTCGGTGCCGATGCCGTGCACCTTGAGCGGGTCGATGAGCTGCTCGCGGACGATCATGCGGGGGTTGAGCGCCGTGGCGGGGTCCTGGAAGACGACCGAGACGGCACGACCCAGCTCGCGCCGGGAGTTCGCGTCGTAGCCGAGCGGACGGCCGCGGAACAGCACGTCGCCGCGGGTCGGCTGCTGCAGGCCGACGAGGACGCGGGCCAGCGTCGACTTGCCGCAGCCGGACTCGCCGACGATGCCGACGGTCTCGCCCCGCGACACCTGGAAGTCGACGTCGTTGACGGCGTGCACGGTGCCGGGCTTGAACAGCCCACCGGTCCGCGTCTTGTGGATGACGTGGACGCCGCGCAGCTCGAGGGTGGGCGCCCCGGCGACCGGGGTGGTGGCGCGGGCGTCGGCCCCGGACTCGACCGCGGGGACGGGAGCGAGGTCCGCGTCGGGGTCATGGACGCCCTCGGCGGGCATCCCGGTGCCCGACAGGTGGGCTGACTCGGTCATCGGGTGACCTCCTGGTCGTAGGCGGAGTCGGGGTGCGCGGCGTACGCGTGCTGCGTGCCGGGCACGCTGACCATCTCGGGCCGGACGTCGAGGCCGACCGTCGGGTGCGAGGAGCGCGGGGCGAACCGGTCGCCGGCGACGAACTCGCGGGGACTCGGGACGACGCCGGGCACCTGGTGCAGGCGTCCCGAGCCGGACTCGATGGAGAGCACGGCGCCGAGCAGGCCGCGGGTGTACTCGTGGCGGGGGTCGGTGAGCAGCTCCAGCGTGGGGCCGGTCTCGACGACCTGGCCGGCGTACATGACGGTGATGCGGTGCGCGACCGACGCCACCAGGGCGAGGTCGTGGCTGACGAACACCATCGCGAAGCCGAGCCTGGTGCGCAGCTCGTTGAGCAGGTCGACGACCTGCTTCTGCACGGTCACGTCGAGGGCCGTGGTCGGCTCGTCGGCGATGACCAGCTTCGGGTTGCGGGTCAGGGCCATGGCGATGAGGACGCGCTGGCGCTGGCCGCCCGACAGCTCGTGCGGGTAGCTCTTGAGCGTGCGGTCGGGGTCGAGGCCCACCAGCTCGAGCAGCTCCTGCGCCGAACGCTGGCCGCCGCGGCTGGTCAGCTGCTTGAACTGCGCGCTGATCAGCATCGACGGGTTGAGCGAGCTCAGGGCGTCCTGGTAGATCATCGCGATCTCGTGGCCGCGCAGGGCGTTGTGCTCCTTGGGGCTGAGCTTGAGCAGGTCGACCCCGTTGAACAGGATCTCGCCGCTCAGCACGGCCGTGTCGGGCAGCAGGCCCATGATGGCCATCGAGGTGATCGACTTGCCACAGCCGGACTCGCCGACCAGGCCCATCGTCTCGCCGGGGCGGACGGAGAACGACACGTTGTCGACGATCTCGACGTCGCCGTGGGCGTTGGGGAACGAGATCGACAGGTCCTTGACCTCGAGCAGGGGTGCGGCCGCGGCGTCCGCGTCACTCAGGACGAGGCGGTCGTTGCGGGCCAGCTCGGCGGCCTTCAGCGAGGAGAGGCGCTGCTGGAGCGAGTCGGCCTGGGCGACGTGCGAGGCGGCGATGCCGGCGGCGGTGCCCGCACCGGACATGGACTCCTCGTCGGCCTGGACGTTGACGCGCTTCTTGATCTTCGGCGAGGCCAGCGAGTCGGTCAGGCCCTCGGACAGCACGTTCAGGCTGAGGGTGGTGACCAGGATGAGCAGGCCGGGGAAGAAGGTCGTCCACCAGTGGCCCGACAGCAGCAGGATCTTGCCCTCGCTCAGCATGTTGCCCCACGTGGGGGTGTTGACCGAGGTGATGCCGGCGCCGATGAAGGACAGGGACGCCTCGAACACGATCGCGTCGGCGACGAGCACCGTGGCGAACACGAGGATGGGCGCGATGCAGTTGCGGGCGACGTGCTTGGCGAGGATCCACCAGGTGCGGGCGCCCATGACGCGGGAGGCCGCCACGTAGTCCTCACCGAACTGGCTGAGCACGTTGGCGCGCACCACGCGGGTGAGCTGGGGCACGTACAGCAGCGCGATGGCGATGATGACCACGGGCAGGATCGGCAGGCGCGAACTGAGGGCCAGCACGAGGACGGCCGCGAGCGCGATGCCGGGGAAGCTCATGATGATGTCGAGCACCCGCATGAGGACCTCGGAGACCCACTTGCGCGACGTGGCCGCGATGGAGCCCAGCACGGCGGCGACCGCGAGGGCGAGCCCGGTGGCGGCGAGGCCGACGATGAGGGAGATGCGGGCGCCGTAGACGGCGCGGGAGAAGATGTCACGCCCACCGTCGTCGGTGCCGAACCAGAACATGGAGTTCGGCGGGACGGAGTTGTCGGGGATCACGGTCGTGCCGACCCCGGCGATCTCGACCTCCTGCATCACGACCATGTCGGCCGGGACGAGGCTGGTGGCGTCGGGGGAGTAGGGCGCGACGAGCGGGGCGAGGATCGCGACGAGGGTCATCAGGGAGAGGACCACGACGGCGACCTTGGAGCCGATGGGGAGGGACCGGAAGCCCTGGAACCGCAGGCCCGGCTGCTGCACCTTCTTGCGGGATTCGGACGACAGCATCAGATGCTCCTGATCCGCGGGTTGACCAGGACGTAGAGCAGGTCGACCACGAGGTTGATGACGATGAACGCGATGGCGACGGTGATCGTCACGCCCTGGACGATGTTGACGTCGTTGCGGGTGATGCCCTGGAAGATGAGCTGGCCCATGCCCTTGATGTTGAAGATCATCTCGATGACCACCGCGCCACCCATCAGGTAGCCGACGCGCAGGCCGAGGACGGTGAGCGGGGTGATCAGGGCGTTGCGCAGGACGTTGCGGGCGATGACGACGTGCTTGGGGATGCCCGCGCCGATGGCGGTGCGGACGTAGTCCTTGTCGAGCTCCTCGACCATGGCCGTGCGGACGACGCGGATCAGGGAGCCGGCGACCGGGATGGCGAGCGAGATGGCCGGCAGCGCGATCTGGTTGATGTAGGCGCCCGGGTCCTGGCTGAAGGGGATCCAGTTGTTGACCAGGGCCGGGAAGGTGCCGGTGCCGCCGGGCACGTTCGAGAAGGCCTGGATCAGCAGCAGCGCGAGCCAGAAGGACGGCGTGGCGAGCCCGGCGATCGACAGCACGCGGATGAACTGGTCGGGCCACTGGTCGCGGTAGAGCGCGGCGACGACGCCGAGCACGAGCGCGAACACCACGGCGATGACCAGGCCGATGAAGGTCAGCTGCAGCGTGATCGGGAAGCTCTCGGCGACCATCTGCGTGATCGGGACGCCCGTGAAGGACTGGCCGAGGTCGCCCTGGGCGAGCGCGGCCAGGTAGCGGCCGAGGCGGACCAGGACGGGGTCGTCCAGGCCGTTGGCCCGGCGGTAGGCCTCGAGGGCCTCGAGCGAGGCGGACTCGCCCAGCGCGAGGCGGGCCGGGTCGGCCGTGGACAGCGACATCACGAAGAAGACAAGCAACGTCACGCCCAGGACCATGACCGGCATCGCCAACAGGCGGCGTCCGAGCAGGCGGAACAGATTGGACACGGTGGATCGCTCCTAGTGGAGGGGGGACTCATCGGGGACGACGGTGGCGGGGGCGGGACGCCATCGTCCCGGATGAATCACGCCTGGGGGAGTGTGGTGGGGGGGTGTCGCCCGTGGCGACAC
>DUOQ01000221.1 GCA_012838755.1 Propionibacterium sp.
CCCGGAAATGTTCTCGGGCCCCGCCGCCCCCACGTCGCTAGAGTCGGGCCGTGCCCGCTCCCGTGATCGGACCCTCCTCGCTCGCCCCCGCCCCGCGCCCCGGGCGGTCGGGCCTGCGCGGCTGGCTCGAGCCCGGCCTGCTGCACGCGCTCGTGATGGACGCCGACGGGTCCGGCGTCCGGCACTACGAACGCGCCCAGGGGCGCCCCGACCTCAACTGGGTCCGCGGCGACCTCGTCAGCCTGGACGCCGTGGGCCCCGGTGCGCTCGTGGTCGCGGGGGGTGTGCTGCACGGGCTGGTGCCCGAGGCTTCCGGGGTGGGGCACCACGTGAAGGCCGGGGTGCCGCGCGTCCAGGCCGGGGACCACACCCTCGACCCCAACGCGTGGGGACGCCGCCCTGACTTCCTGCCCGCGGGCTCGGTGAGCGCGTGTGCGGTCGGTCGGGCCGGGGCTGGTCGGGACGTGGTGGCCGCTGTCACCCTCGCCGATGGGTCCGGGGTCGAGGTGTGGCGGCTCGCCCGCGGCGGTTGGGAGCGTGTGGTCCGGGTCCCGGGGGCGGCGGCCGGGCTGGTGGCGCAGGGGGCGCTCATCACGCAGGTCGAGGGGGTGTGGCGCGGGTGGTTCGGCCCTGTTGCCGAATGGGGCCGTGGAACAGCGGGACAGGGCACGCAGATCGACGCCCCCCTTCCGCGACGCGGCGCCTCGCTGGTGGCGGCCGCCGGCGGCTGGTTGCTCGCCGTGGCCCGGGACGACGTGGTGGAGACGTGGCGCCTTGGCCGGGACGGCGCGACGACGCGCCACGCGACGCTGACCTGGGGAGGTGGAACCGTCGAGGGAGTCGCCCTGGCCCCCGCCGGGCGGGGCGCCCTGCACGCGCTGACCTCCGAGGAGGGGTCGGTGTTCCAGCACCGGCGGCACGGGTCGGACGCCGCGTGGATGCGCGTGAACTGCCTGCGGCTCCACGACGACGAGCCTTTCACGGTCGAGGACCGCGAGTCGGTCAAGCTCGCCCAGGTCTCGGGGGAGGTCGACACCCAACCGGTGCGCGAGGGCGGGCGGCGTCCGACGCTGAGCCGGTCGCGCTCGCGGGCCGGCGTGCTGGGCACCGACCTCGGGGTGCGGGTCGCGCACCTCGGCGAGGACTTCCTGCTCTTCGGCGACACCCACTGGCACAACCGGCCCTGGCTGACCACGCGCGACGCGATCGCCCGCATCGACCCCTCGGGCCCGGTGGTCGGCCTGCCGGGATTCACGTTCCACGGGGCGCCGCTGCGGGTGACCGGGCGCGGCGTCACGCTGCGTGAGTTCGACGTGCCCCTGGACGCCTTCTCGGTGGGCGACGAGCTGTGGGCATTCTTCAGCTCGAACCACTTCCGGCGCCAGCAGGTGATGGGACGCTCGGTCCTGGCCGTGCGCCCCGGGCGGCTGAGGGTCGACGGGCGGTCACGGCGTCCGATCACGTTCCGGCGGGCGCGCACATTCTCGGAGCGGTCCTTCATCAACGTGTCGGTGCAGCGGCTCCCGGCCTCGGCCCTGGGCCTCCTGGGCGACCGCGAGGTCGTCGCCGTCTGGGGATCGGGGTCGTACCGCGCCGGCGACCTGCGCCTGGCGGTGCTCGACCCCGACACGTTCGCGGTGCGGTACTGGACCGGGCTCGACGCGTCCGGCCAGCCGATCTGGGCCGAGCGCGAGGCTGATGCCCGCCCGCTGCTGCTGGGGGCGCTGGGTGAGGTCTCGGTGCGCTGGGTGCCCGAACTGGGGCGGTACGTGTTCCTCGGCTGTTCCGGGCCCGAGGACCCCATCGGGCTGGCCGTCGTCCTCCGGACGGCGGAGCGACCGTGGGGTCCGTGGTCGCCCCGCCACCGCCTGCTCGACTGGGTCGCACGGGGCATGTGGTTCGATGACCCCTACTCACGCTTCATCAAGGCTCTGGGTGACGGCACCGACCCGGTCGGCGACCGCATCTTCCGCGGGCAGGCCGACATGACCGGCGCCGCCTACGCGCCGTACTTCTTCGACGTCCTCCCTGACGGCGACGGGTGGGCGCTGCGCTACACGCTCTCGACGTGGAACCCCTACCAGGTGGTGCTCATGCAGCACCGGCTGGAGGGGCTCCTCGACGCGAACTGAGTCCCGGGCGACCCTCGTTCGCGGGTCACCCACCTGCGAGGCCAGTCCGACTGGGATCGGGGTGACACGAGGGTCGCGAAAGCCTCACCTCAGCCCGGTAACGTGTCGCCCGCCCACGGGTAGGACGGCTGCGCACCGCGCCCCCGGCAGGCGAACGCCCCCACCCGCGCGGCGTAGCGGGCGGCCTCGACGAGGTCGTCGCCGGACGCCAACCGCACCGCGAGCCCCCCGACGAACGCGTCGCCCGCGCCGGTGGTGTCGACGACCTCGACCGTCGGCGCCGGCACCTCGGTCGTCACGCCCGGACGCCCCACCAGGGCGCCCTTCGCGCCCCGGGTCATCACCACCGACGGGACACCGGCCTCGATGAGGCACCCCACGACCGCGTGGTCGCCCTGGGCGTACTCGCCGAGCAGCTTGAGCGCCCCGGCCCCCTCGTGCTCGTTCACCACCAGCGGGTCGGCCCGGCGCAGCACGTCGGCCGCGACCGGGATGACCGGGGCCAGGTTCACCACGAGCCGCCCCGTGCACGCCGATGCCGCCGCCTCGATCCCGTCGCGCGGGATCTCGCCCTGCAGCACCACCACCGCGGCGCTCCCCACCACCGACGAGGCCGAGCGCACGGCGTCGGCGGTCATGGCCCGGTTGGCGCCGCCCTCGATCAGGATCGCGTTCTCGCCGGAATCCTCGACCTGGACGACCGCGATGCCGGTCGAACCCGGCACCCGGGCCACCCCCGCCAGGTCGACGCCCGCCTCCTCGAGCAGGACGAGCGCGTCCTCGCCCATGTGGTCCTCGCCCACGGCACCGATCAGCGCCACGGACCCACCCAACCGGGCCGCAGCGACCGCCTGGTTCGCCCCCTTGCCGCCCGGCACGAGCGACCGGGCGTGGGCGTGCAGGGTCTCTCCCGGGCGCGGGATGCGCTCGCAGGGCAGGAGCAGGTCCGCGTTGATCGAACCGACGACGACGATGTCTGTCATGTCGAGAGGGTACGCCGGTCCGCCGTAGAGTGACACTGTGATAGCCACCGCTGACATCTACGACGAGCACGGCGAGGACCTCGCCTCGTGCACCACGCAGTTCCGCGACTTCGGGGCCCGCAAGGCCTTCACGGGGGTCATCGAGACCCTCCGTGTCCACCACGACAACCAGTTGGTCAAGGAGACCCTGAACTCACCGGGTGAGGGCAAGGTGCTGGTCGTTGACGGCCACGGCTCCCTGGAGACCGCGCTCATGGGCGACATGATCGCCGCCGCGGCGGTCAAGAACGGCTGGTCGGGCGTGATCATCTTCGGCGCCGTGCGTGACTCGGTCGCCCTCGGCGAGATGGACCTCGGCATCAAGGCCCTGGGCACCAACCCCCGCAAGAGCGCCAAGGACGGCGTCGGCACCCGGGGCGAGCCGGTCACCTTCGGCGGGGTGACCTTCACGCCCGGCGCCACCGTCTGGGCCGACCCCGACGGCATCCTGGCCAAGCGCCCCTGAGGCCGGGGAGGGAGCCGGGGCCTCAGGCGTCCCGGTTGCCCTTCTTGACCTTGTGCAGCGTGCGGGCCAGCGCCCGCGCGTACGGCGATGTGGACGACGGCTCGTTGATGGGACGCGGCCCCGGCTTGCCGGGCCGGCTGAGCCTCTGCCCGGGGAACGCTGCGGGCGGGTCACCGAACGCGCGCCGTGCCTGCGCGACGACCGTGCGCGCCTGGATCGACTCCCCGCCGGCCGCCAGTGCGACCGACAGCCCGGTGTCGAGCGCCTTGCCCAGCAGCTGGCCGAGCAACGGGTTGCCCGCGCGGGGGAGCGACACCAGCCGGCGCGCCCATGTGGCGCCCTGGCCCGTGAGGGCGGACGCCGCGAGCTTGGCCCCCTCGTCCCCGAGCAGCACCGCCATCAGGAGGGCCTTGCGCCGCTCGGGGTCGTCGAGGGTGACGCCGTGGAGCTCGGCCAGGGCGAGCAGGTAGACCATCGTCCGGTCGAGGGACGCCGTGGCCGGCCCCACCCCGGCCGCCCGCGCGCCGGCTTCGGTGGCCTGGCGCTTGAGGTACCAGCCGTCGAGGACGCGGATCGCCTCGGCCGGCATCCGGTCGAACTGCGCCGAGCGCCCCCGGGCGACGGCCACGACCTCGGCCACGGCGTCGGCGTTGTCGGAGGCGACGCGGGTGAGCCGGGCGTCCATCTCGTCGTACGACGTCATGCGCCCACCCTAGGGCGTGGACGCCGTCAGGCCGAGGCGTCCGGGTTCTGGGCCCACATGTCGGGGCCAAACACCTCGTAGCGGATCTTCTCGGGGTTCACGCCCTGGGCGATCAGCGCCTTGCGGGCGGCGTACATGAACGGCAGCGGGCCGCACATGAACACCGTCGGGTCGGACGGCAGGTCGGCGTCGGAAAGGTCCATGAACCCCGCCCTGGCCGGGTGCAGGGTGGGGGCGGTGTCGGCGTCCTTCTCGTACCAGTTCTGGGCGCGCGCGTCGGCCATCGAGAGCACCTGGCGGCGCAGCGACGGGTAGAAGGTGTGCGTCTCGTGGCTGTGGTCGGCGTGGAACAGCCGCACGGTGCGGTGGGGCTGGCGGCGGGAGAGGTCCTCGAGGATCGCCGCGACCGGCGTGATGCCGATGCCGGCCGACACGAGCACGAGCGGGTCGTCGGAGTCCTCGAGCACGAGGTCGCCGGCGGGCTGCGACACGTCGAGGATCGTCCCCGGGTGCGCGTTGTCGCCCAGCCAGTTCGACACCTGGCCGTCGGGGGCGCCGTCGACACCCTTGACCCGCTTGATCGTCACGCGCAGCGAGTCGCCGCGGGGGCCCGACGAGATCGTGTACTGGCGCGGCTGCCGCTCGCCGTCGGGCAGGTCCACGGCGATGGCGACGTACTGGCCGGTGGAGTGCTCGGGGACGCGTCCCTCGACGGGGGCGAGCACGAGGCTGAAGACGTCGTCGCTCTCCTCGAAGCGCTCGACGACCCGGTACTGGCGCCACGGGTTCGCGGGGTCGGTGCCGCCGAGGGCGTACAGCTTCGCCTCCTCGGCGATGAGTGCGCAGCCGAACAGCCAGTAGACCTCGTCCCAGGCGGCGGCGACCTCGGCGGTCACGGCGTCGCCGAGCACCGTGCCGACGGCCTTCATCAGGTGGTGGCCGACGATCGTGTACTCCTGCGCCTTGATGCCCAGGCTGACGTGCTTGTGGGCGATGCGCTGCATCACCGGGGTGAAGTCGGGGGCGTCGGGATCGATGAGGTTGACCGCGTACGCGACCACGGACGCCGCGAGCGCCTTGGGCTGCTCGCCGACGGCCTGGTTGGCCTTGTTGAACACCCGCATGAGTTCGGGGTGCGCGGCGAACATGTCGGGGTAGAAGGTCCCGGTGATGGTTTCGGCGTTCTCGGCCACGACACCGGCGGTGGCCTTGACGATGGCCTCGGAGGCAGGGGACAGCTTCATGGGGTGACCCTTTCTGACGTCGACATTGAGGTCACCGCCCACGCTAGGGCAGCCGGAATTTGGAGGATGCATTCGGTTTATCCGGCGGCGGATCGCGAACCAGCTGGACGCCCCCAGCGTCGCGCCCAGCCACCCGGCAGGCCACGTCCCGGGACGCCGAAGGCCCGGCCCCCGAGGGGACCGGGCCTTCGCTGATGGGAATCAGCAGGTGGGATCAACGAGCGGCGTGCTCGGGGTCGATCCGGTCGCGCAGGTCGTCGAGCTGGTCCTTGAGCGCCTGGGGGAGCTTCTTGCCGAACTGCTTGAAGTACTCCTCGGTCAGGTCCGCCTCCTTGCTCCACGCGTCGGCGTCGAGCGCGAAGATCTTGTCCAGCGTCTCCTCGTCGATGTCGAGGCCCTCGACGTTCAGGTCGCCCTTCTCGGGCAGGCGACCCGAGATGCCGTCCTTCGCGCCGACCTCGCCGAGCACGCGCCTGATGGCCCACTCGATCGGACGGCTGTTGTCGCCGAAGCCCGGCCACAGGAACTTGCCGTTCTCGTCCTTGCGGAACCAGTTGACCTGGAAGATCTTCGGCGCCTTGTCGCCGAGGGTCTTGCCCATGTCGAGCCAGTGCTGCCAGTAGTCGGCCATGTTGTAGCCACAGAAGGGCAGCATGGCGAACGGGTCGCGACGCAGCGAGCCGACCGAGCCCTCAGCAGCAGCGGTCTGCTCGGAGGAGACCGTCGCACCGATGAACACGCCGTGCTCCCAGTCGTAGGCCTCGGCCACCAGGGGGACGTTGGTCGCACGACGGCCACCGAACAGGATGATGTCGACCGGGACGCCGGCCGGGTCCTCCCAGTTCGGGGCGATCGTGTCGGCCTGGTCGGCGCGCACGGTGAAGCGGCTGTTCGGGTGGGCGGCGGGAGCGTCGGACTCCGGCGTCCAGTCGTTGCCCTTCCAGTCGATCAGGTGCGCGGGCTTCTCGTCGGTGAGGCCCTCCCACCACACGTCGCCGTCGTCGGTCAGCGCGACGTTGGTGAAGATGACGTCGTGGTCGAGCGACTTCAGCGCGATCGGGTTGGTCTTCTCGGAGGTGCCGGGGGCGACGCCGAAGAAGCCGGCCTCGGGGTTGATGGCGTAGAGCTTGCCGTCCTTGCCCGGGCGCATCCACGCGATGTCGTCACCGACGGTCTCGACCTTGATGCCGGGGATCGTCGGCTGCAGCATGGCCAGGTTGGTCTTGCCACAGGCGCTCGGGAACGCGGCGGTGAGGTAGAGCTCCTTGTTGTCGGCCTCGCGGGTGAGCTTCAGGATGAGCATGTGCTCGGCCATCCAGCCGTCGCGGCGGGCCATCGTGGAGGCGATGCGCAGGGCGAAGCACTTCTTGCCCAGCAGCGCGTTGCCGCCGTAGCCGGAGCCGTAGGAGATGATCTCGTTGGTCTCCGGGAAGTGGGTGATGTACTTGTCGTCGTTGCAGGGCCACGCGACGTCGTCACGCTTGTTGCCCTCGGCGTCGACCAGCGGGTAGCCGACCGAGTGCAGGGCCTTGACCCACGGCGCACCCTTGGCGATGAGGTCCATGGCCTCGGCGCCCATGCGGGTCATGATGCGCATGTTGAGGACGACGTACTCGGAGTCGGAGATCTCGACGCCCAGCTGGGAGATGTCGCCACCGAGGGGGCCCATCGAGAAGGGGATCACGTACATCGTGCGGCCGCGCATGGCGCCGTCGAAGAGACCGTTGAGGGTCTCGCGCATCTCGTTCGGGTCGGCCCAGTTGTTCGTGGGGCCGGCGTCCTCCTCCTTCTCGGAGCAGATGTAGGTGCGCGACTCGACACGGGCGACGTCGGAGGGGGCCGAACGGGCGAGGAA
>DUOQ01000222.1 GCA_012838755.1 Propionibacterium sp.
CGGCGGTGGTGGCCGCCGCGGGACGGGCCCCGCTGCCGTGAGCCGGCTGGGCATCGTGGTGGCGGACTGGGCGCACGTGATCGCCCAGCAGGCGCGTGCCGTCCTCGACCGGACCCCGCCCGACACCTACGCGTCGGGCCACCTCACCCCGGTCGTGCTCGTCCCCGGCATCTGGGAACCGTGGCGCTACCTGCACCCGCTGGCCCGCCGGCTGCACGCCCTCGGCCACCCGGTGCACCCGCTGCCCGGGCTCGGCTGGAACGGCCGCCCGATCGAGGACTCCGTCGACCGGGCCCGCGCCGGGCTGGACGCCCTGGGCGTGGACCGGCCGGTGCTCGTCGCCCACTCCAAGGGCGGCCTGATCGGCAAGGCACTGCTGCTCGACGCCTTCGGCCGGGACCCCGACCGTGCGCCCCGTGGCCTCGTGGCCGTGTGCACCCCGTTCGGCGGCTCGAAGCTGAGTTGGCGGGTCTTCACCCGGACGCCCCTGGGCCTGTTCGCGCCCCAGGGTGCCACGGTGCTGGCCCTCGCGGCGGAGCGCGCGGCCGACGCGCACATCGTCTCGATCGGGTCGGCCTGGGACGAGATGATCCCCAATGGGTCGTTCCTGCCCGGCGCGCACAACATCACGTTGCGCCGGCCCGGGCACTTCCGGCCGGTCGCGGCCGAGGGGACGGCCCGCCTGGTGCACGAGCAGGTCGAGGCCCTCGCCAGCCGCTAGCATCCCCCCATGCCCGTCATCGCCATCGCCATCGTCGCCGCCAACGGGGTGTTGGGTGACGGCGAGAAGCAACCCTTCGAGTTCGCCGAGGACTGGGCCCGCTACAAGCGCGTCACGATGGGCCACCCCATGGTCATGGGTCGCGCCACCCACGACGCCATCGGGCGCTGGCTGCCCGGGCGCACCACCATCGTGGTCACGCGCGACCCCGCCCGCGTCGACGTGCCCGACGACCCGCGGGTGGACGCCCGCGTGGCCACCTCGGTCGACGAGGCCCTGGCGCTCGGCCGCGACCTCGACGAGACCGTCTACGTCGCCGGCGGCGGCACCGTCTACGCGCAGGCCTGGGACTCCCTCGACGAGCTCGACCTCACCGAGGTGCGTGCGGACGCAGAGGGCTCGGTCGTGTTCCCCAGCATCGACCCCGCGGTGTGGGAGGAGTACCGCCGCGAGCCGCGGGGCGACTTCGACTTCGTCGGCTACCGGCGCCGTTCCCCGCTGCCGGCGGCGGGTCAGTAGCCGATCGACCAGCCCTCGACCAGGCCGCGCACGTAGGCGGCCTGCCCGATGTGCACGGCGGCGTCGTCAATCACCGACACCAGCCGGACGCCGCGGGTGACGTGGGGCGTCCACGAGGTGTCGACGACGTCGTCGAGGTCGTCGGCGGACAGCGAGCCGACGTACGCCACCACGTCCTCGACCACGGCCGCGAGGTAGGCGAGCAGCGCGTCGGCGTCGGCGATGCGCAGCGCGGCCACGTCGGGGGCGGCGTCCCCGAAGCCGAGGTCGCCCGCCCCGCGCGGGACGCCCACGAGCTCGGCCCAGCCGCCGGACACCCACACCTCCTCACCGCCGCGCAGGGCGGTCACCTGCACGTCCTCCTGCCGGGCGGCGTGCCACGCCAACCAGGCGATCGAGTTGCCCCGGCCCCCGGGCATGGCGTGGAGGGTCTCGGGGGAGAGCCCGTCCCACACCTGTCGGGCGGCGTCGAGGGGGCGGTGGGCGGCGTCGGCCAGGAGGTCGCGGTGGTCCATGCACCGATCGTGCCACGGCCGGGTGACAGACTGGGCGGCGATGAGATCGGCCGCCAGCATCCTGCACCTGGACCTCGACGCGTTCTTCGCCGCCGTCGAGCAGCGTGACAAGCCCTCGCTGCGCGGCAGGCCCGTCGTTGTCGGCGGCATCGGCCAGCGCGGGGTGGTGAGCACGGCGTCCTACGAGGCGCGCGTGTTCGGGGTGCACTCGGCCATGCCCACCCACGAGGCCCGGCGCCTGTGCCCGAACGCGGCCTTCCTGGCGGGCCGGTTCCGCGCCTACCGGGCGAGCTCCGCGATCGTCATGGGGTTGCTGCGCGAGCTCAGCCCGCTGGTCGAGCCGCTCAGCCTCGACGAGGCCTTCGTCGACCTCGCCGCCGGGGAGACCACCGACTTCTCCCCGGACGCCGTGCGCGCCCTCGCCGAGGACCTGCGCGCCAGGCTCCAGGAGCGGACCGGCGGGCTCACCGCGTCGGTCGGGGTGGCGTCCAGCAAGTTCATGGCGAAGGTGGCCAGCGAGCTGGCCAAGCCTGACGGCGTCCACATCGTCGCGCCCGGCACCGAGCTGGAGACGATCGCCGACCTGCCCGCGCGGACCATCCCCGGCGTCGGCCCCGCCACGATGGAACGCCTGTCCCGGCTGGGCGTGAGGACGGTGGCCGACATCCGGGGGCTGAGCCACGGCGAGGTCGTCCGCGAGCTCGGCCGCGCGCAGGGGGAGTGGGTGCGCGACCTCGCGTTCGCCCGCGACGACCGGCCCGTGGTCGCCGAGCGCGAGGCCAAGTCGATCAGCGTCGAGGACACCTTCGAGACCGACCTCACCGACCGCGCCGAGCTAGACGCGATCATCGAGCGTGACGCCCGGATCGTCGCCGAGCGGCTCGCGCGCTCGGGGCTGTTCGCCCGCACGGTGACGCTCAAGGCGAAGCGGCCCGACTTCACGATCCTGTCCCGCTCGCTGACGCTGTCGGGGGCCACGGACCGCGCCGAGACGATCTCCCGCATCGCCCGGGGGCTGCTGGACGCCGTGCCGATCGAGTCCGGCTTCCGGTTGCTGGGGGTGGGCGTGGCCAACTTCACCGAGGCGGCCCAGGAAGAACTGTTCGAACCGGACGTCGCCGGCGCGGCGCTGCACGCCACCGTCGACACCTCGGAGGTCCCCGAGCCCGCCAACCCGACCCCGACACGGGACGCCGACGCGTCCATCCGCCCGCGCTGGCGGCCCTCGTTCCTGCCCGGCGCCGACGTGGTGCACGACGAGCACGGGCCGGGCTGGGTGTGGGGTGCGGGCCTGGGCCGGGTGACCGTGCGCTTCGAGACCGCCGAGACCGGCCCCGGCCCGGTGCGCACCTTCCGGCTGGAGGACCCGGCCCTGCACCTGGCCGACGCGGCGCCCTCCGACGGCAGCCCGGCCGACCCGTCGGGGCCCGGGTGGGCCCAGTCCGTCCCCGGAGAGGAATCCTGATGCGCGCACGCCGTTCGCCCAGCACCCCGCGGGTCTCGCCGGTCCGGCTCGACGACCTGGCCGACGCCTCCCCCGACGACCTCGACGCCGGGGTGCTGCTGGACGGGGTGCGCCTGGCCGACCTGGACCTCCCGCCGGTCCACCTGGCCGGCGCCGAGCTCGCCGAGGTGGAGTTCGCCCGCGTCACCTCCGACGACGTGGACCTGACCGGGGCCCGGCTCCGGGAGACGCTGCTGGACGAGGTCCGGTTCACCACGCTGCGGTGTCGCGGTGGCGACTGGCAGGACACGCAGGTGTCCGGCCGCGTCGGCGTCCTCGACGCGCACGAGGCGCGGTGGCGCTCGATCATCCTCAGCGACAGCAAGATCGACCTGCTGTCCCTGCGTGGCGCCGACGTCGAGGACCTCCTGGTCGCCGACTGCCAGATCGGGGAACTCGACCTCACCGGAGCGCGGGTGCGGCGCGTCCGGCTGGCCTCGACCCGCATCGGCACGCTGGAGGCCGCCGAGTTGCGCTGCGAGCACCTCGACCTGCGCGGCGCCGACGTCGAGGTCCTCGCCGGGCTCACCTCGCTGCGCGGCGCGATGGTCACGCCCGACCAGGTGGTGTGGTGGGCGCCGGCGCTGGCCGAGGCGCTCGGCCTGCGGGTCCTGACGGACGACCCGCGATGAGCGGTGACGTCCTGCTCGCGGCGGTCCGCTCCGGCCTGGCCGGGGCGGCCGACCCGGCCAAGGCGGGCCCCATGCAGCGCTACATGAAGTCGACGATGCCGTTCCACGGGGTGTCGATGCCCGACGTGCGCCGGATCGTGCGCCCCCTCGTCGCCGCCCACCCGCTGGACGACCGCGCCGCCTGGGAGCGCGCGGTGCGCGCCCTGTACGCCGGGGCGTCCCACCGCGAGGAGCGCTACGCCGCGCTCGAGCTGGCCGGGCACCGCCGGTACCGGGCGTTCCGGGACGCCGACGCGCTGCCCCTGTTCGCGTGGCTGGCCGGCGTGGGCGCGTGGTGGGACCTCGTCGACGCGGTGGCCTCGCTCGTCGACGAGGTGCTGCGCGCCCACCCGGACGCCGCCCGCCCGGCCGTGCGGGAGTGGGCCACCACCGACGACCTCTGGTTGCGCCGCATCGCGATCATCGGCCAGCTCAAGGCGAAGGCCGCCACCGACCTCGACCTGCTGACCCACGCGATCGACGCGAACCTGGTGGGTTCCGTGTTCGGGGACGAGTTCTTCATCCGCAAGGCCATCGGCTGGGCGCTGCGCCAGCACGCCCGCACGGACGCGGACTGGGTGCGGGCGTTCGTCGCCGAGCGCGGCGAGGCCCTGGCGCCGCTATCGCGTCGCGAGGCCCTCAAGCACGTGGGGCCGGGCGCCTAACCCACCCGGACGTCGGCGTCCAGGTTCGGCAGCTCGACGAAGGTGCGCCCGGGCGCCATCGCGAGCGGGCGCCCGTCGTCGAGGGTGAACGTGAACGGCTCCTGCACCGCGGCCTTCGCCCAGGTGCCCTGCACGACGGCGCCGCCGTGGGCGTACAGGAACGGGCCCGAGGCGTCGATGATGTCGTGCACGGGGTCGGGGGCGCCGGCGCCGTCGGCCAGCTTGGCGACGCGCTGGTCCGCCCGGATGACGAGGACGTTGTCGGTCGTCACCCGCTGGCCGTCGGCCTGCACGTGCGGGCCCCACGGGACGCTGCGCAGCCAGAGGCCCTGGCCGGCGTCCCAGTCGTAGGCCATGTCGTAGGCGCTGCCCGACTTCCACGGGACGCGGATCCGGGCGGCCGGGGCGCCCGCCAGCGTGGAGACGTCGGCGTCGGTCACCGCGTGGGGCAGGTAGGGCTGCGTGGGGCCGGCGGTGAAGGGTTCGCGGGCCAGTTGGGCCAGCACGCGCGGGTGGCAGACGATCGCGCGGTCGTAGTAGGTCGTGCCCTTGACGGTGCGCACGCGGGAGTGGTCGACCGAGTAGGCCCCACGCTGGCGGGCGGCCACATTGGTCAGCGACACGTCGAGCAGGTCGGCGAACTGCCGGGCGTAGTTGCCCACCCACTCGGAGTGCCCGGTGCTGCCGACCACGGCCCGCATCGGGGCCAGCAGCGGGACGTCGACCGGGCGCACCGACCGCACCGGCGCCACCCGCTCGGGCAGTGTCGTGTGGAAGACCGGCACCAGGCGCGTGCCGCTCTCGCCGCGGGCGTCGGCATAGCCCTCGAGCTGCACGAACACCAGGTCGGCAGCGTTGATGCCCGCCTGCGGGTGCTCGTAGCGGTTGTCGGGCACCTTGACCGCGATCGCGGCGTGGGCGGCGTCCGCCGGGTCGGCCAGCGGACGCCCCGTCAGCGGCCACCGTGGGCCCGGGGTCGGAGTCGGCGAGGGCGTCGGCGTGGGCGTCGGGCTCGACGTGGGCGTGGGGGAGGGCGATGGTGCTGCCTCGGGGGCGCAGCCGGCGAGGCCGGCGCCCACGGCGCCGAGGAGGAGGAGCGCGGTCCTGCGGTGCACGGGTCTCCTTGGGTCTCGTCGGATGGTGGCGCCACCCATCTTCCCCCTCTCGGTCCTGCCCGCATGAGGCAGGCGAACACGGTGGACGCTGGGCCTAGACTGGCCCCCGCGCCGGGGTGGTGGAATTGGCAGACACGCTGGTTTTAGGTACCAGTACCGCGAGGTATGAGGGTTCGAGTCCCTTCCCCGGCACGCGCGACGACGAGGGAGGGCGATGACCGACCAGGCACCGCAGGAGCGTTCCCGGTTCACCCGTCTCATGTTCCCCGACGGGCAGGAACCCGACCCCCGGTTCACGC
>DUOQ01000223.1 GCA_012838755.1 Propionibacterium sp.
GCGACCTGACCGGCCCCGCGCCCCGGTTGGGCGAACCGGTCGAGCACACGATGGTGCGCCCCGACGCGGTGCCGGTGCCGGTCGCGGAAGAGGCACCCGTCGAGGTGCGGACGCCCTGGTACCGCCGCGCGTGGGTCTGGTGGGCGGTCGTCGGGACGCTGCTGGTCGTCGCCGCCGTGGTGTGGGTGGTCCTCGGGCGCCCCGGCCTCTGACGTGTCAGCCCCCGTTTCCTGCCCGGACAGGGCGAGAGCCCCCTGGAAGTATGAGTTCCAGGGGGCTCTCTGGGTGACCGGGCGTGATGACCGTTCCGATCGACGACTCCGCGGTACCTGATCCCTGTCCGGCCTGTCATCCGGCTGGCCGACGGACCGAAGTCCATCGAGAGGAATCGCTTCCCTATGGTGTCGCCAGCTGCCCCGAAGGGCTGCGTAGGAGTATGTCTACGCCACCCCGGCACGAAGCACAACCTCTCGTCAGGAACTACTTCGGTGCAATTCGTTCCCCACAGGGACATCCACACGTTACCCACAGTTGACCCAGTGTTCTCCACCGCATCGTCCACAGGACCTGTGGACGGGTGGGTTCAGATGCCCAAGTCGCGGCGGAGCTTGTTGACGTGCCCGGTGGCCCGCACGTTGTACTGCGCCACCGAGATGGTGCCGGTGCCGTCGGCGTCCACGTCGACGACGAAGGTGGAACGGATCACGCCCTCGATCTCCTTGCCGTAGAGCATCTTCTTGCCGAAGGCGCCGTAGGCGTTCATCACCGTGCGGTCCTCGTCGGCCAGGAGGGTGACGTCGAGGGTCTCCTTGTCGCGGAAGACGGCCAGCTTGGCCGGCGAGTCGGGGGAGATCCCGACCACGTCGAAGCCGGCGGAGTCGATCTCGGTGGCGTTCGCCGTGAAGTCGATGGCCTGGGTCGTGCACCCCGGCGTCATGGCGGCAGGGTAGAAGTAGACGATCACGCGGCGTCCGGCGTAGTCGGACAGGGAGACCGGGGTGCCGTCGGCGTTCGGGAGGGAGAAGGGCGGGGCTGCGTCGCCCACCTGCAGTTTGGCCATGGGCGCCAGCGTAGCCAATGGCATAGGGTGGGGAACCGACCAGTCCGTGGCGCATGAGAGAGGACCCGAACGTGGCAGACGGCACCCGTTCCAAGGAACAGATCCAGGCCGAGATCGCCGCGGCGCGTGCGCGCCTGGCGAGCAACGTCGAGGGCCTGATCACCCAGACGCACCCGAAGGCGGTCGCAGCCCGCACGGTCCAGGACGCCAAGGCGTTCGCGGCGGGGGAGTTCCAGGCCGCCAAGGCCCAGTTCGTGTCCGTCGACGGGTCCCCCCGCACCTCGCGCCTCGCGGCCCTCGGCGTCGCCGTCGCGGGCACCATCGCGCTGCTGGTCGTGGTGCGGTCGATCGCGCAGGGGCGCTGACCCCACGTCATCGGTTCCCCCCCCCAAGGAGTTTCTGACTGGGGGTTTCATACGTCGCTGCCTTCTTGCCGCGGTAAAGTCAAGGCTCGGTAACGATGCGGCGTGCCCCCTGTCGGACGGTTTGCGTCAGGACTAGCGTTGCGCACATGGGTGGCGCGCCTGGCGTGCCACGTCCCCACACAGGAGTGAGGTTTGATGACCAGCAAGACCAAGCGTGGAGTGCTCGGGGCCCTCTCGGCCGGAGCGTTGCTTGCAGTGACAGCGTGTTCGGGTGGCGGCGGCGGTGCTGCGCCGGCACCCGGTGGCGGTTCGACTGCCGGCGGGGGCGGCGGGGCCGCAACCGACTGTGCCGCCTATGAGTCGTACGGTGACCTGAGCGGCAAGACGATCAGCGTCTACACCTCCATCGCGAGCGACGCCGAGGCGCAGCCACACGTCGACTCGTTCAAGCCGTTCGAGGAGTGCACCGGCGCCACGGTCGACTACGAGGGTTCGCGTGAGTTCGAGAACCAGCTCCCGGTCCGCGTCGCCGCCGGCAACGCCCCCGACCTGGCCTACATCCCGCAGCCGGGCCTCCTGCAGACCCTGGTCACCGAGAACGCCGACAAGGTCGTCCCGGTGGGCGAGGCCGCCGAGGCCAACGTGGACCAGTACTACAAGGAGTTCTGGAAGGAGATCGGTTCCGTCGACGGCAAGTACTACGGCATCCCGATCGGCGCGAACGCCAAGTCCTTCGTCTGGTACTCCCCGACCATGTTCTCCGAGAACGGCTACGAGATCCCCGCGACCTGGGCCGACCTGATGACCCTGACCGAGACGATCGCCAACGACCACTCCGATGGCGCGGCGCGTCCCTGGTGTGCGGGCATCGAGTCCGGCGGTGCGACCGGCTGGCCGGCTACCGACTGGGTCGAGGACATGATGCTGCGTACCGGCACGCCGGAGCAGTACGACCAGTGGGTCAACCACGAGATCCCGTTCAACGACCCGGTCGTGGTCGAGGCCGTCGACAAGGCCGGCACGATCCTGAAGGACGAGAAGTACGTCAACGGTGGACTGGGCGGCGTGACCACGATCGCCACGACCCCGTTCACCGACGCGGGCTTCCCGATCCTCGACGGCCAGTGCTTCATGCACCGTCAGGCGTCCTTCTACCAGGCCAACTGGCAGGCGGCCGACCCCGACGTGACGGTGGCCGAGGACGGCGACGTCTGGGCCTTCCCGCTGCCGGGTGAGGGTGCCACGCCTCCGATGCTCGTGGGTGGCGAGTTCGCGCTCGCGTTCCGTGACGCCCCCGAGGTTGCCGCGCTGCAGGCCTACCTGACCAGCCCGGAGTGGTCGAACGCCAAGGCGGACGCCACCCCGAACGGAGGCTGGCTGTCCGCCAACAGCGAGCTGGACGCCAACAAGCTGGTCCAGCCGATCGACAAGCTGAGCTATGAGCTCATCACTGCCGAGGACGCCGTCGTGCGCTTCGACGGTTCCGACCTGATGCCCAGCGCCGTCGGCGCCGGTTCCTTCTGGAAGGAGATGACCGACTGGGTGGCCCTGGGCAAGAGCACGCAGGACGCCATGTCGGCCATCGAGACCTCGTGGCCCAAGTGATCGCCTGATCCGCTGACACATTCAGGAGGGGCCCCCGCCTACGGTCGGGGGCCCCTTCTCCTGAAGGAAAGGAGTACGCATGGACTGGTTGATGCAACCGACGACCACGGTTGAGAAGTTCATCGTCATGCTGATCGCGATCGCGTTGTTCGCGCTCGTGATGGCGGTCGTGCTGATGCTCGTGGACCGGCCCAGCCTCCCGCGCTGGGTGGCGGCGACCGGCTACCTCGGCCCCGCCCTGGTGCTGATCCTGCTGGGCCTGCTGATCCCGGCGGCCATGACGGTCCGCAACTCGCTCTACAACAACAGCCTCAGTCAATTCGTGGGGTTGGAGAACTACGCCACGATCTTCACCCAGGACCTGTTCCTCACCGTGTTGCGGAACACCTTCCTGTGGGTGCTGTTCGTGCCGCTGCTGGCGACCGCCCTCGGGCTGGTCTACGCCGTCCTCGTCGACCGCACCCGCTTCGAGAAGCTCGCCAAGACGCTGATCTTCCTGCCGATGGCGATCTCGATGGTGGGCGCGTCGATCATCTGGAAGTTCGTCTACGAGTACAAGGCGCCGGGGGTACCGCAGACGGGTCTGCTCAATCAGATCCTGGTCTGGCTGGGCATGGAGCCCCAGCAGTTCCTGCTGAACGCCCCCATCAACACCTTCTACCTGATCGTCGTCATGGTCTGGATCCAGACCGGTTTCGCGATGACGGTGTTGTCGGCCGCCATCAAGGCGATCCCCGACGAGACGATCGAGGCGGCCAACGTCGACGGGGCGACGGGCATGCGCCTTTTCTGGCAGATCACCGTGCCGAGCGTGCGGTCGGCCATCATCGTCGTGCTGACGACGATCGCGATGGCGACCCTGAAGGCCTTCGACATCGTGCGCACGATGACGGGTGGCCAGTTCGACACCTCGATCGTGGCCAATGAGTTCTACACCCAGACGTTCACCCGTCAGGCCCAGGGCATCGGTGCGGCGCTCGCCGTGCTGCTGTTCATCCTCGTCCTGCCGCTGATCGTCTACAACGTGTACCAGATGCGCATCTCGGAGGGAGAGCGATGACCCAGTCGAACCCGCCGGCGGCAGCCGCCGTCCCGAGCTCCCTCACCGAAACGCGCCAGGGTGGGCACGGCCCGACCCGCAAGCTGACGCGCGCCGAGCAGCGCGCCGTCGACGCCCGGAACAGGCTCAGCTCGCCCGCGGCGTCCATCATCGCGATCGTGATCGCCATCCTGTGGACGATCCCGACCGCCGGCCTGCTGATCACGTCGTTCCGCCCGGCCAGCGACATCCGGCGCACCGGGTGGTGGACCGTGTTCACCAACCCGGACTTCAGCCTGGCCAACTACGAGGCCGTGCTGACCGGGTCGGGTGACCTCGTGCAGCCGTTCATCAACACGATCGTCATTACCCTGCCCTCGGTGATCATCCCGATCATCCTGGCCCTGCTGGCGGCCTACGCCTTCGCGTGGATCGACTTCAAGGGACGCGACTGGCTGTTCGTGGCCGTGTTCGCTCTGCAGATCGTGCCGATCCAGGTGACGCTGATCCCGCTGCTCACGCAGTACGTGCAGTTCGGGCTCGTCGGCACCTACTGGACCGTCTGGCTGTCGCACACGATCTTCGGCCTACCGTTGGCGATCTTCCTGCTGCACAACTTCATGCGGGAGATCCCGAGGTCGCTGATCGAGGCGGCCCGTGTGGATGGTGCCGGGCACGTGCGGGTGTTCTTCCAGGTGCTCATGCCCCTGCTGGTGCCCGCCATCGCGTCGTTCGGCATCTTCCAGTTCCTGTGGGTCTGGAACGACCTGCTGGTCGGCCTCACGTTCGCCGGCCCGCAGTACCGACCCATCACCGTGATGATCGCCGAGATGGTCGGTAGCCGTGGCCAGGCCTGGCACGTCCTGTCGGCCGGCGCGTTCGTCGCCATGATCGTGCCGCTGATCGTGTTCCTGTCCCTGCAGCGCTACTTCGTCCGCGGCATGCTCGCGGGTGGTGTGAAGGGCTGATCCCAGCAACCAGAAGGGCCCGGGAGCGATGCTCCCGGGCCCTTCTGCTTGGTACACCGCCAGGGACTCGAACCCTGAACCCGCTGATTAAGAGTCAGCTGCTCTGCCAGTTGAGCTAGCGGTGCGCGCGAGGAGAAACATTAGTGCATCCCCGCGGAAATGCGAAATCGACGCGGCTGCCGGGGGCCGGACGGCACCGAGGTGCACAGCCCCGCGGTGGTCGGGACAGATGCACCCGGTCGGTGAATCTGGGCAGGTGGGCCGGGGGGTCAGCACGCTCAGCGCCGCACGAAAGCGAACCGCTCACGGCGCAGCCCCTCGTGCTGCTCGGTCGCGCGCTCGAGCGGCTCGAGGGGATGCCCGAGGGCCAGCTCGAGCAGGTGGTCGGCCAGCGCGGGGTTGCGGGCCAGCACCGGGCCATGGGGGTAGGTGCCGATCACCCGACCGGACGCCGACACAGCCCCCTCGGTCCCGTCCCCGTTGTTGCCCACCCCGACCTCGACGCGAGCCAGGGGCGTGGCGTCCGGGCCGAGGAAGGTGTGGCCGCCGTGGTTCTCGAACCCGGTGAGCACGTAGTCCGACCCGTCGGGGCGCGTCCAGTGGGTCAGGATCTCGCCCACCGCCCGCGACGGGCCACGCCGGGTGGTCACGTCCAGGACGCCGAGGCCCTCGCGCTCCTCCTCGGCCTCCCCGCCGATGGTGAACGTCTTCCCGCAGATCTGGTAGCCCGCGCACACGGCGAGCAGCACCGCCCCGCCGTCCAGCGCCCGGAACAGGCCGCCGTCCTCCTTCAGCGCGCGCACCGCGGTGGTCTGGGCGGCGTCCTCGCCGCCGCCCAGGAGGTAGATGGCGCCGTCGTCGGGCAGGGGGGATCCGGGCTCGGCGAACACGACCTCCGCGTCGATCCCGCGCCAGCGGGCGCGCTGGGCCAGGACGCGGGAGTTGCCCTGGTCGCCGTAGATGCCGAGCAGGGACTGGTAGACGACCACCATCTTCATCGCAGGCCTGCCATCTTCAGGAGCTTCTGGAATGGGGTGTAGGTCGAGATCAGGTCGACCGGTTGCGGCTGGTCCGCGACCGACCGCAGGGCCTCGGCCAGGTCGAGGACCACCTCGTGGGAGACCTCGGCGTACTCGAGCCGGACGGCCAGGTCGTACGCCCGGGGCCCGGTGCAGACGACGTGCTTGCCGGCGAGCTGCTCGAACTCGACGTCCCACAGCCAGGAGAGGTCCTTGCCGTCGGCGGCGACCGCGTCGATCGCCAGCACGACCGTCGGGGTGGACAGCAGCGCGAGCGACTCGGCCCAGCCGGCGGGGTTCTTCGACAGGATCAGGCGGGCCGACACGTCACCGAACGTCGCGACGGAGAAGCGGCCGGCGGGGGCCTCGACGGTGCGGAAGCCGCGCAGGGCGTCCTCCACGCCGACGCCCATCTCGACGGCCCCCGCGAGCGCGCACGCCGCGTTCGACACGTTGAACGAGCCGGGCACCTTCAGCAGCGGGTCGACGACCTGACCGTCGGGCAGGGCGATCAGCCCGTCGCGGACCTGGTAGTCGGGGGCGTGCTCGGTGAGGTCGCAGGAGGGGCAGTCCCAGCGGCCCTGCGGCTCGTCGGCGTTGGGGTCGATGCGTTCGAGGATGCCGCCGCACGCGGGGCAGAGCACGGCGTCGGCCGACCACCTCGAGGGCGTGTCCACCCAGATGACGCGGCGGGCGTACTCGACCGCCCACGTGATCAGCGGGTCGTCGGAGTTCGCCACCACGACCGGGCCGGCGTCCCCGGCGCGCTGCAGGGCATCGCGCCACGACCGGGCCAGGAACTTGATCTCGTGGTTGCGGTCGAGCTGGTCGCGGCTGAAGTTGAGCATGACCAGGACCTCGGGGTGTCCGGCGGCGACGAGGTCGGCCACCACCCGCTCGTCGGTCTCGAGCACCGCGATGTCGGCGCGCGGGGCCTTGGCCAGCGCGGAGGCGATGCCGTAGTGCAGGTTGGCGCCGTCGGCGTTCGTCACCAGCCGCTGCGCGTCCCCACCGAGGCCGGCACGGATCGCGGCGGCCAGCAGGTGCGCGGTCGTCGTCTTGCCGTTGGTGCCGGTGACCGAGGCGATGCGGCGTCCCTTCACCAGCGAGGTGAACGCGCCCGGGTGCACGCGGGTGAGCACCTGGCCGCGGATCGAGGCCCCCGAGCCCTTGCCCAGCACGCGGGAGGCCAGCGCGGCGGCATCGCCCAGCACGGTGGCGGCACCCAACCGCACGCGGTCGGCCACGGGGCGTCGTGCGGGCACAGCCCGCTTGCTGAGGTCGTTCGGCACCCGCCCATTGTGCCAGCACCCTTGTGGTGGAATGGGACCACGCGACCGGGGAGACACCATGAAACATGACCGGAACACGATCGACCTGGGCTGGGGCCCGGTCTCATACCTGACGTGGCGCCCGGATGCCGCGCCCGCGGGCCCGCCGGTGGTCCTGCTCCACGGCGGTGGGGTGGACAGCGCGTGGCTCTCCTGGGGCGGCGTCGGGGCCGCGCTCGCGGAGGCCGGGTACCTCGTGCACGCCCCCGACCACCCCGGCTACGGGGACAGCCCGCTCGCGCCCTGGCCCGCGGGGCAGGAGCGCCTCGTCGACTACGTCGGCGAGTTCCTGGACGCCCTGGACCTCGGCGAGGTCGTGCTCGGCGGCATCTCGCTGGGCGGGGGACTGTCCCTGGGGTACACCCTCGAGCACCCTGACCGCGTGCGTGGTCTCATGCTGTTCGGCTCCTACGGGCTCACCGGCCACCAGGTCGACGGGCTCCTGGCCAAGCCGATCCAGCTGGTCAGTTGGGCGTCCGTGCGCACGGGCCTGATGGCAGGGGCGATGAAGGCCTACGGCGGCAACCGACGCCTGCTGGGCCAGGGCCTGCGCGACATCGTCCGCAACCCAACCGAGCGGACGCCCGCGTTGGTCGACGCGGTGCGGGCCGAGGCCGCCCGGCCCGACGCGTACGTGGCGTTCGGCCAGTGGCAGCGCGACCAGGTCCTGCCCGGCCGGCTGCGCACCAACTACACCGACCGGCTCGGCGAGATCCGGACGCCCACCCTCGTCGTGCACGGCACGCACGACTCGGGCGTCCCCGTGGCGCGGGCCCGGGCAGCCGCGGACGCCCTGCCCGACGCCACCCTGCTCGTGGTGGAGGGCGCCGGGCACTGGGTGCAGCGCGACCGCCCCGACCGGGTCGTCCCGGCCGTGCTGGAGTTCCTCAGGCGAGTCCCTGCTGGCTGAGCCAGTCCTTCGCGATGTCGGCCGAGCGGGCCTGCTCGTCGACGCTGCGGGCGTTGAGCTGCTGCAGCTCGGACGCCGTTAGCTTGGCGTTGACCGCCTCGATCGCGGCCGCGGCCGCGGCGTCCACCTTGTCGGACACCAAGGGGACGACGTTCTGCGGCAGGATCAGGCCCTCGGGGTCCTCGAGGACGACGAGCCCCTCCTTGGAGATCGCCGGGTCGGCGGTGTACAGGTCCGCCACCTGCACGGTGCCGTCGGTGAGGGCGCGGACCGTGAGCGGACCACCGGAGTCCTCGACCGGGACGAGCTCGATGTCGACCCCGTAGGTCTCCTTCGCGCCGTCGGGGCCGTAGGGGCGGCTGGCGAACTCGCTGTTGGCGGCGAGCTTCACCGGCTGCGGGGCCTTGGCCAGGTCGGCGATCGTGGTGAGGCCGTGCTCGTCGGCGAACGCCTTCGTGACCGTGTAGGAGTCCTGGTCGGACGCCTCGGCGGCCTCCAGCACGCGCAGGCCGTCGGGCAGTGCGTCCCCGAGGGCGGCGGAGACACTGGCGGAGTCGGAGACCTGGGTCTCCTTGTCGTAGTACTGCAGCAGGTTGCCGGTGTACTCGGGGATCACGTCGACCTTGCCCGACTCGAGTTCGGCGAGATACACCTCGCGCTGGCCGATCTGGTACTGCCGGTCGACGGTGTGGCCGGCCTTCTCGAGGGCCTGCGCGTACAGCTCGGCGATGATCTCGTTGGAGTAGTACTGCTGCGAGCCGACGACGATCGTGCCGCCGCCGGCGGGGGCGGCGGTGCCGGGGGCGGCCGCGGTCCCGGGGGCCGTCGGGGCGGCCGAACCGAGCGGGTCCGAGGACGAGCAGCCGGCGAGGACGCCCAGGCCACCCACGGCGGCGAGGCCGACGAGGCGGCGGCGGGAGATGGCGGACATGGTGGGTTCCTTTCGATGGGGGATCAGGGGCGCCGGACGCCGACGGGCGTCGCGACGCGTTGGAGGACGGCGAACAACACGTCGCACACGAGGGCGAGGGCGACCACCAGCAGGGAGGCCGCGAGCATCTGGGGGTAGTCCTGGGTCTTCAGGCCCAGGAACAGGTAGCGGCCCAGGCCGCCGGCGCCGACGTAGGCGGCGAGCGTCGCGGTGGCGATCACCTGGAGGAACGCCGAGCGGATCCCGCCCACGAGCAGGGGCATGCCGAGCGGGATCTCCACCCGGGCCAGCACCTGGGCCTCGGTCATCCCGGACGCCCGGGCCCCGTCGACCGCCAGGGGGTCGACAGCCTCGACCCCGGCGTAGGCACCGGCCAGCACCGACGGCAGGGCGAGCACCACGAACGCCACCACGGGGCCGACCAGGCCGATGCCGAGCAGGATGCCCAGGAGGGTGACCAGGCCCAGGGTGGGCAGGGCGCGGGCGGCGCCGGACAGGCCGACCGCCAGCCCCCGCCCGCGGCGGGTGTGCCCGACGAGCCAGCCGGCGGGGATCCCGATCACGCAGGCGATCAGGACGCCGACCACCGAGTACCCCAGGTGCTCGGCCAGACGGGTGGCGATGCCGTCCGGGCCCGGCCAGCGGGCGGGGTCGGCGATCCAGGCGAGGGCGTCCACGAGGTGCCTCATGCGCCGGTGCCCTTGGTCGCGAGGGTGCGGTCCGCGCGGGGGGAGCGGCGCGTCCAGGGCAGGAGCAGGCGGCCGGCGAGGACGATCAGTCCGTCGAGGACCAGGGCGAGCGCGACCGTGGCGACGATGCCGGTCAGCACGGCGGCGATGATCCCGCGCTGGAAGCCGTCGGTGAACAGCATGCCGAGGCTGGGCACGCCCAGCACGGCGCCGACCGTCACCAAGGACACGGTGCTGACCGCGACGACCCGCAGCCCGGCGAGCAGCGCGGGCCCGGCCAGCGGCAGGTCGACGGTGACGAAGCGTCGCATGGGCGGGTATCCCATGGCGTCGGCGGCGTCGAGGATGCGCGCGTCGACCTGGCGCAGGGCGTCCGCGGCGATCGGGACCAGCAGGGCCAGCCCGTAGAGCGTGAGCGCGATGATGATGTTGATCGGGTCGCGGATGCCGGTGCCGATGGCGACCGGCAGGACCACGAACAGCGGGAGCGACGGGATCGCGTAGAACAGCCCCGCCCCGGTCAGCAGCGGCGTGCGCGCCCAGCGGAAGCGGTTGGCCAGCCAGCCCAAAGGGATCGCGAGC
>DUOQ01000224.1 GCA_012838755.1 Propionibacterium sp.
CGAGCAGGCCACCCGCTGGCCGGTGGCCTCCCGCCGCGCCGCGCGCTTCGCCGCCGCCCGGGCCACCGTCGTGGCCGACCTCGGCTGCGGCCTCGGCGTGGACGCGCTGGCCCTGCAGGAGGCCGGGTGCTCGGTCCTCCCGGTGGAACGCGACGAGGTCACCGCGCTGCTGGCCTCGGCGAGCCTCGGCGTCCCGGTCGAGGTGGCCGACGTGGTGGAGGCCTGGCCCGGGCTCGCGGCGTCCGACCCCGGCCTGGCCGTGTTCGCCGACCCTGCCCGGCGCACGGCGTCCGGCCGGTCGTGGCGGGTGGAGGACCTCAGCCCGCCCTGGGAGTTCGTCGTGGGACTGCTGGACGGCTCCCGGATGGCGTGCGTGAAGCTCGGGCCGGGGGTGCCGCACACGCTGATCCCCGACGACGTCGAGGCCGAGTGGGTCTCCGACGCCGGCAGCGTCGTCGAGTGCACCCTCTGGGCCGGACCGGGGGCCGTGCCCGGCAGGCGCGCCGCCGTGGTCGACGGGGTGGAGCTGACCGACACCGAGCGGGGCCCGGTGGGCGTGGGCGAGATCGGCGAGTTCCTCTACGAGCCCGACGGTGCGGTCGTCCGGGCCGGTCTCGTCGACGAGTTCGCCGGCCTCGTCCGGGCCGAGCGCGTCCACGAGGGAGTCGCGTACCTCACCGCACCGTGGGACATGCCCACGCCCTTCGCCACGGTCTTCGCCGTGCGCGAGGTGCTGCCGTACGACGAGAAGGTGCTGCGCGCCTGGGTGCGCGACCACGGCGTCGGCACGCTCGAGATCAAGAAGCGCGGCCTCGACCTCGACCCGGCCGCCCTGCGGCGCCGGCTCAAGCCGAAGGGGAGGGCCACGGCGACCGTGGTGGTGACGCCCACGCCGGCCGGGGCGCGCGTGGTGGTGTGCGAGCGCGTGGCCTGAGCTGCCCACGGGTTAGCACTCGGGTTGAACGAGTGCCAGCACGTGGCTAGAGTCGTGGTTGGCACTCGACCATCGAGTCTGCCAGCCCACGGCGGCACCGCGACGACGCCTGGGCGGCGCACATCGAACGAAACCGTGGGCCCCAACCCTGGGGTCCCAACACGAAGAAAGGGCACCATCGTGGCCGTCACGATCAAGCCGCTCGAGGACCGCGTCCTCGTCCAGCCCCTGGAGGCAGAGACCACCACCGCCTCGGGCCTGGTCATTCCCGACACCGCCAAGGAGAAGCCGCAGGAGGGCAAGGTCGTGGCGACCGGCCCCGGCCGTATCGACGACAACGGCAACCGCGTCCCGTTGGACGTCGCCGAGGGCGACGTCGTCATCTTCTCCAAGTACGGCGGCACCGAGGTCAAGTACGACGGCCAGGAGTACCTGCTCCTGAACGCTCGTGACATCCTCGCCGTCGTCTCCAAGTAAGGAAGTCATCCATGCCCAAGATCCTTCAGTTTGACGAGGAGGCGCGCCGCTCGCTGGAGCGGGGCGTCGACGCCCTCGCGAACGCCGTGAAGGTGACGCTCGGCCCGAAGGGCCGCTACGTGGTGCTCGACAAGAAGTGGGGCGCCCCGACGATCACCAACGACGGCGTGACCGTCGCCAAGGAGGTCGAGCTCACCGACCCGTACGAGAACCTCGGCGCGCAGCTCGCGAAGGAGGTCGCCACCAAGACGAACGACATCGCCGGTGACGGCACCACGACCGCGACCGTGCTCGCCCAGGCGCTCGTCCACGAGGGCCTGCGTGCCGTCGCGGCCGGCACCAACCCGGTCGGCATCAAGCGCGGCATCGAGGCGGCCGTGTCCGCCATCGACGACGAACTGCACAAGGTGGCCAAGCAGGTCGGCACCACCGCCGACATGGCGTCGGTGGCGACCATCTCCAGCCGCGACGAGGAGATCGGCCGGCTCATCGCCGATGCCTTCGACAAGGTCGGCAAGGACGGCGTCATCACCGTCGACGAGTCCAACACGCTGGGCACCGACCTCGAGTTCACCGAGGGCATGCAGTTCGACAAGGGCTACCTGTCGCCGTACATGGTGACGGACCCCGAGCGCATGGAGGCCATCCTCGACGACCCGTACATCCTCATCCACTCGGGCAAGATCAGCTCGATGACCGACCTCCTGCCGCTGCTGGAGAAGGTCATCGGCGCCGGCGGCCAGCTGTTCATCGTGGCCGAGGACGTCGACGGCGAAGCCCTGTCCACCCTCGTGGTGAACAAGATCCGGGGCACCTTCACCTCGGTGGCCGTCAAGGCCCCCGCGTTCGGTGACCGCCGCAAGGCCATGCTGGAGGACATCGCGATCCTCACCGGTGGCCAGGTGGTGGCGTCCGAGGTCGGGCTCAAGCTCGACCAGGTCGGCCTCGATGTGCTGGGCCGCGCCCGCCGCGTCGTGGTGACCAAGGACAACACCACCATCGTCGACGGCGCCGGCGAGGCGTCCGCGGTGGCGGGTCGCGTCGAGCAGCTGCGCGCCGAGATCGGCCGCACCGACTCCGACTGGGACCGCGAGAAGCTCCAGGAGCGGGTCGCGAAGCTGGCCGGTGGCGTCTGCGTGATCAAGGTCGGCGCTGCGACCGAGGTCGAGATGAAGGAGAAGAAGCACCGCATCGAGGACGCCGTGAGCGCCACCCGTGCGGCCATCGAGGAGGGCATCGTCGCCGGTGGCGGCTCCGCCCTCGTCCACGCCTCCTCCGTCCTGGCCGACGGCCTGGGCCTGTCGGGTGACGAGAAGATCGGCGTCAAGATCGTCGAGAAGGCGCTCGTCGAGCCGATGCGCTGGATCGCCGAGAACGGCGGCGAGCCCGGTTACGTCATCGTCTCCAAGGTCAAGGAGCTCGCTCCCGGCCACGGCTGGAACGGCGCGACCGGCGAGTACGAGGACCTCATCGCGGCCGGCGTCATCGACCCGGTCAAGGTGACCCGCTCGGCGCTGGCCAACGCGGCGTCCATCGCGGCCCTCCTGCTCACCACCGAGACCCTGGTGGTGGACAAGCCGGAGGACGAGGACGACCATCACGGTCACGCCCACTGAGGCTGAAACCCACTACGGGGCCCCGCGCATCTGCGTGGGGCCCCGTTGTCGTTGGGTCCCGGGGGTGGGCCGCGGCTGGTGGGTGCGACAACGACTCCCGGATGCGTCCGACCCCTCGTGAGGGCCTCGCGCTGATGTGCGCCATTTCAGCCTGAGCCCGTCGACCTGCGCAAACTGGGTCGTATCATGTGGTCAATCTGATCAGATGATCTCCCAGCAAGCTGGTCAGGATGGTCAAACCGACGAGGAGCCTTCGTGAACCAGATCGACGACATCGACCGGCGCATCCTGCTCGAGCTCGACGTCGACCCCCGCATGACCGTGCTCGCGCTCAGCGAGCGCACCGGCCTGGCCCGCGGCACGATCCAGGCCCGGCTCGAACGGTTCCGCACCGAGGGCTTCCTGCGGCTCTCGTCCACCCTCGTCCCGCCGGCCGCGCTGGGCCGCGGCCTGCACGCCACCGTCGCCGCCGAGCTGGACCAGCACCAGCTGGACGCCACGGTGGAGGCGCTGCGTCGCATCCCCGAGGTGCTGGAGTGCCACGCCCCGGCCGGCGACATCGACCTGCTGTGCCACGTCGTGGCGCGCGACCCCGACGACCTCTACCGGGTCGCCGAGGAGATCCGGTTGTGCCCGGGCATCACGCGCACGTCGACGAGCGTCTACCTCCGCGAGGTCATCGGCTACCGGGTGCGTCCGCTGCTGCGACAGGGCCTGGCCCGCCCCACCCGGTCGGGACGGCCGGCCCGCGGTTGACCAGCTTCCGCAACAGGGTCTCGAACGGCCCGGGCCGCCCGCGGGCGTCCAGCCACACGCACAGGGCCAGGCCGGCGAGCCACACCAGCGCGGCGATCCCGAGCACGCTGGCGGTGTTCACGTGCTGCCCCAGGCCGAGCCCCCACGCGGACAGCAGCGGCGCCATGATGATCGACTGCCACAGGTAGGCCGACAGCGAGCGCCGCCCGACAGCGGTCAGGGCGAGCCCGAGGCGTCCGGGCGTGCGGACGCGCTCGGCGATGAGGCCGAACAGGGCCGCGTACCCCACGCCGGCGAAGCCGCCGAAGGCGTAGGCCAGGGGCACGGGGGCCCAACTGACGTACTCGGGCAGGTCGAGCAGGCCCACGTACTGCAGGGCCGTGGGCACACCGGACGCCCAGCCCAGCCCGATGCCGACCACAGCCACCCACGTGAGCAGGCGGCGGTGGGCGCCGGGGCGCTCGAGGACGCCGCGGCGGGCCGCCCACCAGCCGAGCAGAATGGCGGCGGGCAGCGTCAGCAGGAGCAGGGACACCGGTGTGGCGATGAGCCACATCAGGACCCGCATGGCCGCGGCGACCAGGTAGTTGGCCGTGCCGGAGCCCGAGACGTCGAACCCCGTGGTGTCCTCCCAGACCACCCGGCCCATCTCCTGGGCCAGGGCCGGGTCGGAGGCCGCCGCGTTGCTGAGCCAGGCCGCCACCGCCACGCCGGCGAGGCCGCCGAGCACCATGATCCCCACGAACACCAGGGCCCAGGTGAGGACCACCCTGTCGCTGCGGTTGAAGAAGAGGGCGACCAGGAGGACGCCGAGCAGGCCGTACGCGCCGAGCACGTCACCGGAGAACAGCAGCAGGGCGTGCGCGAAGCCGAACAGCACCAGGAACCAGTGCCGCCGCCTCAGCAGCCGCCGGATCTCCGGGGGGTGGACGCCACGACCGGCGCGGGACCGGGCGAACTGGACCATCCCGTAGCCCAGCAGGAACGCGAACATCGGGTAGATGCGTCCGTCGATGGCCACTGCCAGCGCCGCGCGCAGGGCCCGGTCGAGGGCCGAGCCGTCGGAGGGGTGGATCGCCATCGAGGTGGGGTGGCCCCACAGGTGCCACGAGGCGTTGGCCAGCGCGATCAACAGCAGCATGAAGCCGCGCGCCAGGTCGGGGGCCAGCACGCGCCCGCTCGCCGCGGGCGGCCGGTACCAGGGCAGGGGGCGGACACGAGGGGGGTGGGTGTCGGGGTGCACGCCACCACGGTAGCGACCATACTGGGACGGCGATGGACACCGACCAGCACACGCACCCCCGGGGCGCCGGCCCCTCCTGGGGGGTGGCCGCCGCCGTCGGTTTCGCGGCCTCCGCGCTGGTGGCCTGGGGCTCGGCCCACCCCGAGTTCGCCTTCCACCCCGACGGGTGGCTCGACCCGGTGGTCACCGCCGTCGGGACCGCGCTCCCCCTGCCGCTCAACCGCGTCGCCATCGTGGTGGGGTGCGTCGCGCTCAGCGTCCTGTGGTGGAAGGTACGTCCCTCGGTGGGGGCGGGCTTCCGGGGCCCGGCGCGTCCGGGGTGGCTGCTGGCCGCCTGGGCGCTGCCGCTGCTGTGGTCGCCGCCCACCCTGTCAGCCGACGCCGTCCTCTACGCGGACTCGGGCTGGATCGAGAACTCCGGCGGATCGGTGTACACCGACGGGCTGGCCAGCGCCGGGGGACCGTTCGCGGACTCCGTCGACCCGCTGTGGCAGGGCAACGGCGTGGCGTACCCGGCCCTGTCTCTGGTGGTGAACCAAGCCGTGGTCGCCCTGACCGGCAACGACGACTACTGGTCGGTGGTGGCGATGCGGCTCCCGGCGGTGCTGGGCGTGGCCCTGATCGGGCTCACCCTGCCGCGGATCGCCGCCCACCTGCGGCCCACCGACCCCTTCGCGCCAGACCGCGCCACCTGGTGGGGCCTGCTGAACCCGCTGCTGCTGGTGCACTTCCTGGGCGGGGCCCACAACGACGCCCTCATGGCCGGGGTCTCGTTGCTCGCCGTGTACACCGTGGTGGTGGCCCTCGAGACCCCCTTGGGTGGCGCCCGATCCCGCCTGCTGGTCTGGGTCGTCGCGCCGGTGCTGGTCGGCGTCGCCATGGCCCTGAAGCAGCAGGGCGGGCTGACCGTGCTCGCGGTCGCCGGCGTCCCGCTGCTGTTCCGGCTGCGCGAACTGCCGCTGGGGCGGCGGCTGTGGACGTACGGGGTGCGCACCGCCGGCGTGACGGCGATCGCGGTGGCCACCTTCGTGGCGATCAGCCTGGCCACCGGCAAGGGCTTCGGCTGGACCGCCTGGCTCACCCTCATGGGCACCGCCGGCACCGTCGCCCCCTTTGGGCTGCTGGGCCAGTTCGGGGGAGCGCTCGTGGAGTGGCTGGGCGCCGATCCGGCGGGCTTCCGATTCGTGGTGGGACTGGCGTCCAACATCACCCTGCTCGCGGGGCTGGCGTGGGTCGTGATCCGGTTCTCCGACCGCCCTGTCTCCGCCGTCGGGTGGGGCTCGCTCGCGCTCGCGGTCCTCGGCCAGGCGCTGCACCCGTGGTACGTGCCCTGGAGCCTCGCCCTCCTGGCCCTGGTGCCGCTGAGCGAGCGGCAGCGCCGCTGGCTCGCGGGCTTCGTCGTGGCTTTCCTGGTCTGGAACGCCATCCAGACCGTCGTGTGGCACGGCGTCACCTGGCCGCCCGCCTGAGCCCGTGGGGCGTCCGTGACGACGAGGGGGGCCGTGCGGGCCTAGACTCGTCCCCATGCGTGTGGCGGTGACATCGGGACGGCTCGGTGAGCCCCTGGCGGCCGGGTTCCGGGCGGCGGGCCACGACGTGGTGCAGCTGGTCGAGCGCGAGGCGTCCGGCCCCGGCGAACGGCGCTGGGAGCCCGAGGCGGGACTGATCGACGGTCCCGGCCTCACCGACGTGGACGCCGTCGTCAACGTCTTCGAGGCGAACGTGTGGCGCCGCTGGAACCAGTCCGTGCGCGACCAGGTCAAGGGCAACCAGGTCACCGGATCGCTCAGCGTCGTCAGCCACCTCGAGCCCGATGGCCGCTGCCAGCGCTATGCCAACCTGTCGGCCACGAGCTTCTACGGCGACCGCGGCGAGGAGGTGCTCGACGCCGACTCGGGCGTCGGGCCGGGCTGGCTCGCCGAGTCGACCGCGGCGTGGGAGGCGGCGGCCCGCCACGCGCCGGTGCCGACCGTCCTGCTGCGCACCCCGGCGGTGCTGGGGGTCCCGGGCGGGATGTGGGAGCACCGCCGGCGCGGGCTGCTGTCCGGACGCCTCGGCCACGGCCGCCAGTGGCGCACGTGGATCCACCGGGCCGACTGGTTCTCGGCCACCATCGCGCTGGTCACCGGCCGCCATGAGGGGCCGGCCGTCGTCGCGGCCCCGCACCCCGTGCGCGAGTCCGACTTCGTGGCGGCCGTCGCCCGGGCGAGGGGTCGCCGGCCAGGCCTGCCGGTGCCCGAGGCCGTGCTCCGGGCGCGCTATGGGAGCGAGCTGGTCGACGAGGTGATGATGGCCTCGCAGCGCATCGAGCCACGCGTGCTGCCGGTGGAGCTCGGCTTCGCGTACGCCTTCGGCGACCTGGACGCCGCGCTGGCCGACCTCGTCTGAGCCCGGCTCGGGGGCGCCGGTCGGACCGG
Organism: Propionibacterium sp.; assembly: GCA_012838755.1. Taxonomy (GTDB): domain Bacteria; phylum Actinomycetota; class Actinomycetes; order Propionibacteriales; family Propionibacteriaceae; genus Propioniciclava. The sequence goes on from DUOQ01000224.1 coordinate 7,444, forward strand.
GACGGGTCCTGTCGGGGCCCGGCGATAGACTGGCGGTCCATGCTGGTCGCGGCTGAAGGTGGAGAGTTTCTATGGCGTTCGAGGACCTGACCCCCGCCGGTGTCCCGGCACCGTTCGCACCGCTGGGCCTCACGTTCGACGACGTGCTCCTGCAGCCGAACGAGTCCGACGTGATCCCCAACGAGGTCGACACCACCACGCAGGTGAGCCGGCGCATCTCGATCAAGGTGCCGCTGCTCAGCTCGGCGATGGACACCGTGACCGAGGCCCGCATGGCGATCGCCATGGCCCGCCAGGGCGGCCTGGGCATCCTGCACCGCAACATGTCGGCCGACGACCAGGCCAGCCGGGTCGACCGGGTGAAGCGGTCCGAGGCGGGCATGATCGACCAGCCGATCACGACGACCGTCGACGCCACGATCGGCGAGGTCGACGCGATGTGCGGCCAGTACCGCATCTCCGGCCTGCCGGTCGTCGAAGAGGACGGGCGCCTGCTGGGCATCATCACCAACCGCGACATGCGGTTCGAGGACGACCCGAACCGCCGGGTCGGCGACGTCATGACGCGCATGCCCCTGGTCACCGGCTACCCCGGCATGCCGGCGCCCGAGGCGCTGAAGCTGCTGGCCAAGCACAAGATCGAGAAGCTGCCCCTGGTCGACTCCGACGGCAAGCTCACCGGCCTCATCACGCTCAAGGACTACGTGAAGTCCGACAAGTACCCCCTCGCGACGAAGGACCCGCAGGGCCGCCTGCGCGTCGGCGCGGCCATCGGCACCTTCGGTGAAGCGTGGGAGCGGGCGATGCTGCTCGTCGAGGCGGGGGTGGACGCGCTGGTCACCGACACCGCGCACGGCCACAGCCGCGCCGAGATGGACCTCATCCGCAAGCTCAAGGCCGAGCCCCTGGCCCAGCACGTCGACATCATCGGCGGCAACGTCGGTACCTATGACGGCGCCAAGGCCATCGTCGAGGCCGGGGGCGACGCGGTCAAGGTCGGCATCGGCCCCGGTTCGATCTGCACCACCCGCGTGGTCGCCGGGGTCGGCGTCCCGCAGGTGACCGCGATCTACGACGCGGCCCGCGCCGCCAGGCCCGCCGGCGTCCCGGTCATCGGCGACGGGGGCCTGCAGTACTCCGGTGACATCGCCAAGGCCATCGTGGCCGGCGCGAACGCGGTCATGCTCGGCTCACTGCTGGCCGGCTGCGACGAGAGCCCCGGTGAGCTCGTGTTCATCAACGGCAAGCAGTACAAGAGCTATCGCGGCATGGGCTCGCTGGGGGCGATGAAGGCCCGCGGCAAGCAGGGCTCCTACGCCTCCGACCGCTACTTCCAGGCCTCGGCGTCCACCGACGACCAGTTCATCCCCGAGGGCATCGAGGGCCAGGTCGCCTACCGCGGCCCGCTCGCCGCCGTCGCCTACCAGCTCATCGGCGGGCTCAAGCAGTCGATGTTCTACTCCGGCGCCCGCACCATCCCCGAGCTGCAGGACCGGGGCCGGTTCGTCCGCATCACCGCGGCGGGCCTGCGCGAGTCGCACCCGCACGACATCCAGATGACCGTCGAAGCACCCAACTACTCCCAGAAGTGAGCAACATGATCGAGATCGGCCGCGCCAAGCGCGCCACCCAGGTGTATTCCTTCGACGACATCGCGATCGTCCCGACGCGGCGCACCCGCAGTCCGCAGGACGTGAAGCTGACGTGGAGCATCGACGCCCTCACGTTCGACTTCCCGATCGTCGCCGCGCCCATGGACTCGGTCATGTCGCCCGAGACGGCCATCGCCTTCGGGCGCATGGGTGGGCTGGGCGTGCTGAACCTCGAGGGACTGTGGACCCGTTACGAGGACCCGGCGCCGATCCTCGCCGAGCTGGCCGAGATCAGCGACGCGGTCGCCGCGACCGCCCGCATGCAGGAGCTCTACGCCGAGCCCGTCAAGGCCGAGCTCATCACCGCCCGCATGATGGAGATCCGGGACGCCGGCGTCCCCGTCGCCGGTGCGCTCAGCCCGCAGCGGGCCCAGGAGTTCGCCTCCGTCGTCGAGCAGGCCCAGGTCGACTTCTTCGTGATCCGCGGCACGACGGTGTCGGCCGAGCACGTGTCGAGCTCGCAGGAGCCGCTCAACCTGAAGGAGTTCATCCGCAAGCTCGACGTGCCCGTCATCGTGGGTGGCTGTGCGACCTACCAGGCCGCCCTCCACCTGATGCGGACGGGCGCGGCCGGCGTGCTCGTCGGCTTCGGTGGCGCGGCCACCGGGCGGACCCGCCACGTGCTGGGCGTCGAGGTGCCGATGGCATCGGCGATCGCCGACGTCGCCGCCGCCCGTCGCGACTACATGGACGAGTCCGGCGGCCGCTACGTGCACGTCATCGCCGACGGTGCCCTCGGTCGCTCCGGCGACATCGCCAAGGCGATCGCCTGTGGCGCCGACGCCTGCATGGTGTCCACCCCGCTGGCCCGCGCCGAGGAGGCGCCCGGTCGCGGCTGGCACTGGGGCCCCGAGGCCTGGCACCCGGAGCTGCCTCGCGGAGAGCGGGTGCGCATGGGCCGGGTCGGGACGCTGGAGGAGATCGTCCGCGGTCCCTCGCACACCCCCGACGGCACGATGAACCTGGTCGGCGCGCTCCGCAAGGCGATGGGTACCACGGGCTACACCGAGGTGAAGGAGTTCCAGCGCGTGGAGATCGTGGTCCACGCCTGACATGCGCAAGGGCTCCCTCCTCGTCCTGGTCCTGTCCCTCGTCGCCGGGGTGGCCGGCCTGGCCGGGGGCGTGTGGTGGTTCGGCGTCCGGCCGGGACAACTGCTCGAGCAGGCCGCCGATCGCATCGTCGCCGGGCTGGCCAGCGGCGAGCTCGCCGACACCGATGTCACGGACCCCGCCGCCGTCGACCTCGAGCAGGTCTTCACCGGGATGGGCGCGCTGCGCCCCACCGTGGCCCGCGCCACCGAGTTGGTGCCGCGCGAGCCCGGCGTCGTGACCACCACGCTGGACTGGTCGTGGACCATCCACGAGGGCAAGGCCGCCTGGGAGTACTCCACGCCGCTCGAGCTCATGCGCGACGGGGAGGACTGGCGTGCGCGCCTCACCCCGGCCACCATCGCGCCCGACCTGGGCGAGGGCGAGTCGCTGCGCGCGACCCGGCTGGCGCCCACCCGGGGCTCGATCCTGGGCCAGGGCGGCGAGCCGCTGGCCACGAACACCCCCGCGTGGCGTCTGGGCATCGACAAGACCCTCACCGACGTCGACACCGCCGCCGACTCGGCGGGCAAGCTCGCCACCGAACTCGGCCTGGACGCCGAGGCGTTCGCCGACCGCGTCCGGCGCTCGGGGCCGCGCGCGTTCGTGGAGGCGCGCATCCTGCGCCAGCACGTGCCCGAGGACCAGGAACTCGTGGCCCGCACCGAGCGCTGGATCGGTGTCCGCGCGGTGCCGACCACCTTCCCGCTCGGGCGCACCTCGTCGTTCGCCCGCCCGCTGCTGGGCGTCGTCGGGGACGCCACGGCCGAGCAGGTCGAGAAGTCCGGCGGCACGATCCGCCCCGGTGACCTCGTAGGACGCGGCGGCCTGCAGGAGGCCCGCAACCACGTGCTCGCCGGGACGACCGGGTTCGTGGTTTCGATCGTGGACGCCGACGGCCGGGCCCGGGAGGCGTTCCGGGTCGAGGCCCTCGACGGCGCGCACGTCCTCACCACCATCGACGTCGGGCTCCAGGTCGAGGCCGAGCGCATCCTCGCCGAGGTCGGCCCCGCGAGTGCCTTGGTCGCGATCCGGCCGAGCGACGGGGCCGTCCTCGCCGCGGCGTCCGGCCCCGGCTCCGACGGGCTGTCGACCGCGACCCTGGGCCAGTACGCGCCCGGCTCCACGTTCAAGACCGTCAGCGCGCTGGCGCTGCTGCGCGCGGGGGAGGGGGCCGACGCCCCGGTGGAGTGCTCCGACGGTGTGGTCGTCGACGGCTACCGCTTCGACAACTGGGAGGGCTACCCCTCCTCGGCGCTGGGCACGGTGCCGCTGCACACCGCCCTGGCGCACTCGTGCAACAGCGCGTTCATCAACGAGCGCGACCGTCTCACCCACGCCGACGTGGCGGACGCCGCGGGCGCGCTCGGGCTGACCGCGGAACCGAACCTGGTCGTCGGTGGCTTCCTCGGGGCGGTCCCCGAGGGGGACACCGAGGTGGAGCACGCGGCGTCCCTCATCGGGCAGGGCAAGGTGCTCGCCTCACCGCTGGGCATGGCCACGGTGATGGCCAGCGTGGTCGCCGGCCACGCCGTGAGCCCGGTGCTCGTGGACGAGCCGGGCGCCGCCGCCGAACCCGCCAGCCCGCTGACCGAGGCCGAGGCGTCCGCGCTGCGCTCGCTGCTGGCCAACAACCCGGTGGAGGGCGGCTACGGCGCCCTGACCGGACTGGACGGCGTGCTCGCCAAGACGGGCACGGCGACGTACGCGCCGGGGCAGTACCACGCGTGGCTGATGGCGGCGCGGGGCGACCTGGCCGTGGCGGCCTTCGTGGCCGACGGCTCCAGCGGGGGCCGGGACGCCGCGCCCCTGGCGGCAGCCCTGCTGCGCGCCGCCTGATCCCCCGGCAGGGGTCAGGGTTCGACCGTCCGCGCGATCGGGTAGCGTGACCGCCCCGAGCTGGAGGAGACGCATGGACATCAGGCAGCAGGTCGCCCGACTGGTGGGCGTGGGCGTACCCGCCCGGGCAGGGATGGGGGAGGACGAGTTCCGGGCGCTGGCCGGCGGACTCCACGGCGGGGGGATCGTGTGCGTGCACCCCTCGCTCGTCCCGGCGTCCGTGCTGGCGGGCCTGCTCGAGCGGGCCGGCAGGCCCGGGTTCGTGGTGGAGGACATGACCGACCTCGCCGACTTCGAGCCCCTCGACGGGCTCCAGGTGCCGGAGCGGTCCCTGTACCTGCTCCACGGCGTGGAGCGCGGCGACGACCTCCGGGGCTGGACGCCCAACGACGCCCTCCCCGCGATCACCGCGCGCGGGCGGACGCCCCTCACCATCAGCGAGGGCATCAGCTGGTTGCTGCAGGAGCCCGACCGGCTCGAGCAGAACCGGTGCTTCATGTGCATCGGCTCCCGCAAGCGCGGGCCCCGCGGCCTCGACGCGCGGACCCCGGCGATCTGGATCAGCCGCGGCACCGGCCGAGACGGCGCCGCGCGCCGGGACGCCCCGAAGGTCGGTTGGTGCTGGGCCGGGAACCACCACACCTGGCTCGGCATCGCCTCGGCGGCGGGTCGCTCGTGACCGGGCCGGGGACCCTCAGGCGGTCGAGGTCGGGGTGGTGTGCACGTCGATGCCCGCGGCGTCCCGGTCGATGAGGGCCACGACGGCCTCGCGCTGCTCGTCGGAGTCCCAGTCGATGTCGTCGAGCGCCCCCCGGGACTCGGTGACGACCCGCTCGAGCCCGGCCTCGGCGATGAGGCCCCGCTCGTGCATGAGGCGGGCGGCCCCGACGTAGGTGTCGACGAAGTGGATGCCCTGCTCGGCGTGCCGGGCGCGCTCGTCGTCGGGGGTGCCGACCACGTCGTGGATGACGACGATGTCGACGACCTCGCCGAAGCGCTCCAGCAGCAGTTCGCCCACGCGGACGTCACCCTGGCCGGAGTCGCCGATGAACAGCTTGCGGTACTCGGGGAACAACTGCCGGTAGTGGTCGATGTTGGCGATCTTCTGCCCGGCCATCAGGTCGTGCGTGACGAGCGCGGCGAGCGTGCCCGTCAGCACCGAGTGCGTGGCGATGCCCGCGCGGCGCAGCGAGGCGCGGGTGTGGTTCTCGATGAGGCCGAACGCGTCGCCGGGCCGGGCCGTCACGAAGGTGAGGTCGCCGGTGGAGAACGGGTCGTCGTCGGGGCCGCGGTCGAGGGCGTCCAGCAGGGCGAGGATGCCCGGGTAGATCGTGCCGCGGGGGTAGCGGCGGTCGTGGAGGGCGCAGATCACGGTGTCGTCGATGTCGCACAGGACCTTCGACTCACCGGTCTCGACCTCGGCCGCCTGGGTGGCGATGTGCTCGAGGATCCCGGCCCGGACGGCCTCGTCACCGATGTCGCCGAACACCAGGCCCTCGAGGTCGTGGGCGTCGGTGCGGCTGTTGATCCGGTTCTTCAGGTGGGTCAGCTCGACACCCTGCCGGGCGTGGAAGATCGCGGCGATCGCCTCCTCGTCGGCCCGGTCGGTGTGGCCGGCCTGCATGCCGTGGGCCAGGTTGGCCTGGGCCTCGATCGAGAGGTCGCCGAGCCGTTCGACCAGCAGTTCCCGCAGGTCGCTGCGGTGCTGGGGGCCGAACCAGTGGTTGTCGATGCTGCGGAACAGGCCGGCGGCGTCCACCTCGCGCAGCACCGTGTCGAGGGTGGGGGCGGAGGCCCGGCGCAACAGCTCGAGCACCTGGGCCTCCTCGCGCCGCTCGGTGTGACCCTTCAGCAGCGCGGCGATGAGCTCTTGGTCGATGGGCACCCCGCCAGCCTAGCGGCCGGTGCGGACCAGCAGGCCGCCCGCCTGGAGACGGATGCGGACGTCGGCGACCTCGCCCATGACGTCACCGTCGAGGTGGAGCGGGGCGGGCTCGTCGGGGACCGCCCACAGGGTGCGGACCCGGGAGTGGCGCAGGGCGGCCGCCTCCCAGCGGTGGCGCGTCACCCCGGCCCACGCGATGGACGCCCACTGGGCCGGCGTCCGCAGCGGCACCTCGAGGCAGTCGAGGTAGCCGTCGTCGGGCCGGCCGCCCGGGACGACCTGGATGCCGCCCGGCAGCGTGCCGGAGTTGGCGACCAGGACGGTCCACGTGGACAGGCGCCGCCCCGGGGCATTGTCGACCGACAGGCGCATCGACAGCGGCTTGCTGAACAGGTGCCGGGTGCCCACCGCGAGGTAGGACACCCACCCGAGCCGGGACTTGGTGGATGGGTCGGTGGCCAGCACCGTCGCGGCGTCGTGCCCGATACCGGCCATGACGAGGAAGGGCTGCTCGACCGACGGCGGGCCGACCCGGCCGTCGACCACGGGACGCCAACTGGCCCAGCCGACGTCGATGGTGGCGGGCGTCCCGAACAGGGCCCGGTCGACCATGAGGCGCGGGTCCCGCGTCCGCAGGCCGACGTTGAACGCGAACAGGTTGGCCGTGCCCACCGGCAGGATGCCCAGGTGGACGCCCGACCCCGCGACCGCGCGGGTCACCTCGCGCACGGTCCCGTCCCCACCCCCCACGACGACGTGGCGCGCGCCCCGGGCGACCGCCTCGCGGGCCTGGGCCCAGCCGGTCTCCTTCGCGGTCGTCGTGAGCACGCGCGGTTCGGGGAGCCCGGCGTCCGCGCAGGCGCGCTCGAGCGAGTGCCGGGCCACGGCGTACCGCTTCGCGGTGGGGTTGAGCACGGCCCAGACCGGGACGCCGGCGTCCGGTGCATGTTCGGGGCTCACGAGCCCCATTGTGCTCGGTACTGTGAACCCATGAGCGAGATCCCGGCCGAGCTGGCTGACCTGAGGGCCAGCATCGACAACCTCGACCAGGCGCTCGTGTGCCTGCTCGCCGAGCGGTTCCGCATCACCAAGGAGGTGGGGCGGCTCAAGGCCACCCGCGGGCTGCCGCCGGCCGACCCCGAGCGGGAGCGCCGCCAGATCGCCCGGTTGCGTGCGCTGGCGGACTCAGCCGGCCTCGACCCCGAGTTCGCCGAGAAGTTCCTGACGTTCATCGTGACCGAGGTCGTCCGGCACCACGAGCAGATCGCCCGCGAGCACGGGACCGACTAGGTCAGCGGGCGAAGACCTCCACGAAGTTGCGGAGGATCCGGCCCGGGGCCTCGTTGACGCCCGCCCCGCGTGCCGCCTCGACCAGGGTATCGAACTCGTCGGGGTCGAAGTAGCCCGCGTTGCGGTAGATGACCATGCGCTCCACGAGGCGCTCGACGTCGAGCTCGGGGTGGAACTGGGTCACGTAGGCGCGGTCGCCCACACGGTAGCTCTGCACCGGGCAGGCGGTGCCGGTGGCCAGCAGCACCGAGTCGTTGGGGGTCCGGGAACAGGCCTCCTTGTGGCCGGTGAACGCCATGAACGTGTCGGGGACGCCCTCGAACAGCGGGTCGGTGCGCCCGTGCTCGGTCAGGGTGACCTCGACCGCCGAGGTGGTCTCGCCGTAGGTGCGGTCGATGAGGCCACCCAGGTGTTGGGTGACGATGCCGACGCCGTAGCACAGTCCGAGCAGGGGCACCTGGGACGCCAGGGCGGTGTCCACGATCTGGCCGAGGTCGGCCTCGACACGGCGCTGGGTCTCGCTCTTGACCTCGTCGGAGGTGTTGTACTGGCCGCCCCCGATGATGATGCCCGAGTAGTCATCGGGATGGATCACCGGCAGCGGCGCCTGCTCGGCGCGCAACTGCACCAGTTGCCCGGGCCTGAGCCCGGCGAAGTGGGCGATGGAGTCGAACTCCCGGGCGACCGCCTCGTCGTGGTCGCGGATGGACAGGTGCAGGAACGGCTTCACAGCGCTCTCTTCTCGAGTTCTCGTGGTGCCGGTCGCCTCAGGCGACCGGGTCGATGGTGGTGTCGGCGACGACGCCGGTGACCACGGAGTTCGGCGGCACGTCGTGCACGACCAGGGCGTTGGCGCCGACCTGGGTGCCCTCACCGACGGTGATCGGGCCGATCACCTTGGCCCCGGCCCCGAGCAGGACGCCGTCCCCGATCGTGGGGTGGCGCTTGAACCGTCCGCGGGACCGGCCGCCGAGGGTGACCTGGTGGTACATCACGACGTCGTCGCCGATCTCGGAGGTCTCGCCGATCACCACGCCCATGCCGTGGTCGATGAAGAACCGGCGCCCGATGGTCGCGCCCGGGTGGATCTCGACGCCGGTCACCCCGCGTGCGCACTGCGAGATGGCGCGGGCAAGGGGCCGCAGGGTCGACTTCTTCGTCCACAACGCGTGCGCCACCCGGTGCGCCCACACGGCGTGGACGCCCGGGTAGAGCAGGGCCACCTCCAGCCGGCTCGACGCGGCCGGGTCCTCGCGCATCGCTGCGTCGAGGTCCTCGGTCATGCGGTCGAGGAGGGTGCGGAGGCGGGTGTCGGAACTCATGGGCCCCACTCCAGCACTTCCGGAGTGGGTCAGTCCATCAGGTCCGCATAGAGGACCGACGACAGGTACCGCTCGCCGAAGCTCGGGATGACCACCACGATCGTCTTGCCGTCGTTCTCGGGGCGGGAGGCGACCTGGCCGGCGGCCGTGAGGGCGGCGCCCGAGGAGATCCCCACGAGCAGACCCTCGGAGCGGGCGGCCTCGCGGGCCATGTCGACGGCGTCGTCGGACGACACGGGGATGACCTCGTCGATCACCGAGCGGTCGAGGATCTCGGGGATGAAGTTGGCCCCGATGCCCTGGATCTTGTGCGGGCCGGGCTTCTCGCCCGACAGGATCGCCGACTCGGCGGGCTCGACCGCCACCATGGTCACGCCGGGCTTGCGCTCCTTGAGTACCTGGCCGACCCCCGAGATCGTGCCGCCGGTGCCGATGCCGGCCACGACGATGTCGACGGTGCCGTCGGTGTCGTTCCAGATCTCCTCGGCCGTGGTGCGGCGGTGGACGTCGACGTTGGCCTGGTTCTCGAACTGCTTGACCAAGACGCCGCCCCGCTCGGCGGCGATCTCGTTCGCCTTCTCCACGGCACCGCGCATGCCGTCGGGGCCGGGGGTGAGGACGAGCTCGGCGCCGAAGGCGCGCAGGAGGGCGCGGCGCTCCTTGCTCATGGTCTCGGGCATCGCGAGCACGACGTCGTAGCCGCGGGCGGCGCCGACCATGGCCAGGGCGATGCCGGTGTTGCCCGAGGTCGCCTCGACGATCGTGCCGCCGGGCTTCAGCTCGCCGGACGCCTCCGCCGCGTCGACCATCGACACGCCGATCCGGTCCTTGACCGAGTTCGCCGGGTTGTAGAACTCCAGCTTGGCCAGCACGGTGGCCCTCGCGTCGGGGAAGAGCTTGTTGATGCGCACCAGCGGCGTGCGGCCGATCAGGTCGGTGACGTTCTCGAACACGTTCATGGGTGCAACGTACCCGGTGCGCGCGGCGTCCGACAGGGTCAGCGGCGGGGCCGGAACAGCCACACGCTCACCGCGACCTCGGTGTCGATCGCCTCAACCTCCTCGGGGACGCCGTGGAACGCATTGGGCCCCATCGCGATCAGGTCACGGACCAGGTCGGCGCCCGCCGTCAGCGGCGAGCGCAGCCGGTGGCGCCCGATCGACTCGAAGTGGGCGGACGCCGTGCGCGCGAGGCGTTCGTCCTTGTCGGGCTCGATGCCGAGCAGGCCGTACCGCTCGCGCAGCGACAGCAGGTGGGCGGGGTCGGGGGCCACGACGAGCAGGAGGCCGCCGTCGGCGAGCACCCGGGCGAACTCGGCCATGTTCCGCGGCGCGAACACGCACATGGCGAGCCCGATGCGCTTCGTCCGGACCGGCAGCGTCCCCCAGGCATCGGCGACGACGGACGCCGCCCGCGGGTGGGCTTTCGCCGCCCGACGGGCGGCCGGGGCGGACACGTCCAGCGAGATCCCGCGCGCGTCGGGAAGCGCGTCGAGCAGGCGGGCCAGGTGGTGGCCGGTTCCCCCGCCCACGTCCAGCACGGTGCGCATCCCGGACGCCCGGCGCGCGAGGGCGGCGTCCACGGCGTCGAACGCCCCGGAGGCGAGGACGCGTCCGCGTGCCTCGACCATGGCCGGGGTGTCGGCGTGCGCGGGCTGGGCGGCGCGCAGGAGGTTGAGGTGGCCCTGACGGGCGACGTCGAAGCGGTGGCCCTCCCCGCAGGCCCAGGAGCGCACGGGGTCGGAGCCGTCGGCCTCGAGCGGCCCGGCGCAGACCGGGCAGGCGAGCAGGCCGCGGGCGGCGTCCAGCCCCATCTAGAGGCTGCGCAGGCGGCCCCCGTCGACCGGGATGACGCACCCGGTGACGAAGGACGCGGCGTCGGAGAGCAGGAACGCGGCGACGCGCCCGAACTCCTCGGGCTGGCCGAGGCGGTTCATCGCGCAGGCCCGGCCCATGCCGGCCATCGCGGACTGCGGGTCGGTGCTCTGGGACGTGAGCCAGTTGATCCGGTCGGTCTGGATCGTGCCGGGCATGAGGCCCACCACGCGGGAGCCCGAGTCGGCGAACTCGTCGGCCAGTTGCGTGATCAGGACGCCGAGGCCGGGCCGGGTGACGTTGGACAGGGCCATCGCCTCGAGGGGCTCCTTGACCGAGGTCGAGAGCACGAACGCGAGCGCCACCGGTCCGGACGCCGCGGCCACGACCTCGCGGGCGGTACGCAGGGCGGAGACCACGACGGAGTCGAACGCGGCCCGGTAGGTGGCGTCGTCGGTGCCGAGCACCGACCCCTTGGGCGGGCCCCCGACGCTGACGAGGGCGCCGTCGAGGCGTCCCCAGGTCTCGATCGCCAGGGCGGCCGCACGGGCCGCCGTGTCGGGCTCGGCGACGTCGGC
>DUOQ01000002.1 GCA_012838755.1 Propionibacterium sp.
ACCAGTCGACCCGCACGTAGCCCTGCGCGTTCTCGCTGCGCAGCAGCACCTCGCCGAAGTCGTTCATGCCCGGGTCGTCGGGGTGGGCGAAGTTGCCGACCGTGGACGCCACGACCTCGGCGGTCTCCGAGCCGGTGAACCACAGGAACTGGTCGATCTGGTGGCTGCAGATGTCCACGAGGATGCCGCCGAAGGCGTCCTCCTCGTAGAACCAGTCCGGACGCCCCGCCGCGTCCCCGAGGTGGACGCGGTCGCCCTCGCGGTGGGGGCCCAACCCGAGGGTCTGGATGACGGTGCCGATCGCGCCCGAGCGGGCGATCTCGCCGGCGCGGGCGACGCTGGGCACCTCGAAGCGCTCGGAGAAGGTGATCGACCAGAAGCGGCCGGTCTCGGCGACGGTGGCGCGGAGCTCGTCGAGCTGTTCGAAGGTGGTGCAGCCGGGCTTGTCGGTGACGACGTCCTTGCCGGCGCGCATGGCTGCCACGGCGATGCCGGCGCGGTCGCGGGGGATCGCCGCGGTCACGATGAGGTCGATCGACGGGTCGGCCAGGATCTCCTCCTCGGTCCGGACCGGGACGTCGGGGTAGCGCTCGCGCAGCCCGCGGGCGATGGCCGAGTTGTCGTCGCGGGTGGCCGTCGCCACCAGTTCGCACCCGGCGGCAATGAGCCCGGGGACCTGCCCGTAGATGTGGGCGTGGTCCAGGCCGATGGCGGCGATCCGGACTGGTCGGTCTTCTTTCATGGGATTCCTCCTCGTTCCAGGGGCTTGCGGAAGTTCACCTGCGTCTTCACGGGCGCGAACCCGAGGCGTCCGTAGAACGCGTGGGCGCCGGGCCGGGTGTCACCGGACACCAGGCGCAGGGCGTGCGCGCCGCGGCTGTGGGCCCAGGCCTCGAGCTCGGTCAGGAGGGCGCGCCCGGCCCCTCGTTGCCGCGCGGTGTCGCTCACGGCGATGCCGAGCACGTTGACCATGGGTCGCTCGTAGAGCAGCCGGTACTCCTCGCCGTGCACGTAGCCGACCACCTCGCCGTCCAGTTCGGCCACGAGGACGCGGTCGCGAGGGCTGGACAGGGCCTCGGTCAGGGCTTCGGTGACCGACTCCAGGGGGTGGTCGTACCCCAGGTCGTCGCGGTTGAGCCGTTGGATGGCCGCGGCGTCGTCCAGCGTGGCGGCGCGGGTCGTCGGCTCCATGCTCGGGAGCCTAGCTGCGCGACGCCGCCGCGTCCGCCGCATCGTGGAGAAAGTCGATCCCCTCAGCCCTCAGTCCGGGCGAGGTCGGTCAGGCGGTCGATGATGTCGTCCACGGTGTGCGGGAGATCGGCCCTCCAGCCGGCGACGAGGTCGATGGTGACCGCGTCGGTGAGGGGGACGTACTCGACACCGGGGATCTGGAGGTGGGCGACGCCCTCGGGTACGAGTGCCACCCCCAGCCCGGAGGCCACGAAGGCGACGAGGGTGGCGGTCTCGCGCACCTCGGTCACGATGTCGGGGATGAAGCCGACCGCGCGGCAGGCCTCCGCCAGGGCGGTGGCCATGGCACTGGCCCGGGCGAGGTAACCGACGAAGCGTTCCCCGGCGAGGTCGGACAGCGCGACCGTCGTGCCGGTCGCCGGGTGCCCGGTGGGGAGGGCCGCCACGAGCGGCTCCGACCTGAGAACCCGGTGGTGGATCCCCGGGGAGAGGTCGACCGGACGAAGGATGCCGATGTCGAGCGATCCGTCCGCGAGGCGCGCGGCCACCTCGGGGCTGAGCAGGTCGCCGGTCAGGTCGAGGCGCAGGCGCGGCAGTTCCTCGGCGAGCGTGCGGGACAGGGCCGGCATAAGGCCGAAGCTCGCCGAGCCGATGAATCCGAGGCGCAGGGTGCCCTGCTCGCCGGCGTCGATCCGCCGCGCTTCGTGGACGGCGTCGGCGGCGGCGTCCAGGAGCGCGCGGGCTCGCTCGAGCAGTTGCGCGCCCGCGGGGGTGAGGTCGACGCGTCGGGTCGAGCGGTCGAGGAGGCGCACGCCGATGTCGGACTCGAGTCCCTTGATCGTCTGGGAGAGGGCCGGCTGTGCGACGTAGAGCCGCTCGGCAGCCCGTCCGAAGTGTCGTTCCTCAGCCACCGCGACGAAGGCGCGCAACTTGCGCAGGTCGACGAGCGCTGGGGGGCGATTCATGCCCGAAGACTACCGAATCAGACTCGGTTCGGCCTCCTCCCCGTATGGGTGAGGGGGGAGGGGGAGGTGGGATACCCCCGGGGGTAAGAGCGTCTGCCATGGTGACCACGAACGTCCTGGGCATCGGTGCCGCGGACGCCGCGACCCAGCCTTCGCGGCCAGCGACCAGCGCTGACCGGAGCCGGTTCATCGAGTCCCACCCGGGGCCGCCGCCGGAGGGATAGCGTGGCTGCATGAGGCTGGCGATCCTGGGTTCGGGCAATGGCGGGACAGCGGCGGCGTTCGAGTGGGCCCAGGCGGGCCACGAGGTGGCGCTGTGGGACTTCACGCAGTTCGGGGGGAACGTCGCCGCGATCGCGGCGTCCGGTCACATCGAGGGGCGGGTCAAGTTCGAGGGGCGGGCGCCGATCCGCTACGCCGGGCACGACCTGGCCCGCGCGCTCGAGGGTGCCGAGCTCGTGCTCATCGTCGGGCCGGCCTACGCGCACGAGGAGATGGGGGAGGCCCTGCGTGGCCACCTGTCCACCGACGCGGCCTACTGCATGCTGCCCAGCGGGTGCAACGGGGCCATCGTCCTGAAGAAGGCCCTCGGGTTGGACATCCTCGACGACACCTACGTCATCGGCGAGACGAGCACCCTGCCGTACGGCTGCCGCCTGGTCGAACCCGGCGTCGTGCGCGTCACCACGCGCGTCCTCGACGGCCTCTTCGTGGCCGCCGTCCCGAGCTCACGGACGCCCGAACTCCTCGCGAAGCTGCAGGTGGTGTGGCCGCAGGCGGAGGCGGCCGCGAATGTGCTGCAGACCACGCTCCAGAACGGGAACCCCGTCCTGCACCCCGCGATCATGCTGCTGAACGCCAGCCGGATCGAGAACACCGGCGGCGACTTCCTGTTCTACACCGAGGGGGTGACGCCGGCGTCCGCCCGCCTCATGGCAGCGGTCGACGAGGAGCGGATCGCGCTGGGCCGGGCCCTCGGCGTCCGGATCGTGCCCGACCCCGAGCTCGGGGTGCGGCAGGGCTACCTGTCGGAGGCCACGTGGCTGAAGGGGTACAACCAGGGGATCGGCTTCGCGAAGTCGCAGGCGCCCTCGACGCTGGACTTCCGGTACCTCACCGAGGACGTGCCCTACGGCCTGGTGTTCATCTCCGAGCTGGCCAAGCAGTTCCACGTGCCCACGCCGGCCGTCGACACGGTGATCTCGCTGGCGTCCATCGTGCTGGACACCGACTTCCGCGCCCAGGGGCGTCGCCTGCCCGCCGACCTGGGGTTCGGTGAGCTGACGCCCGACCAGGTCCGTGGACTGTAGGGGATCAGGGCTCCTGGCCGGTGTGCACCGGGAGTCCGCGGTTGATCCAGCCCATCGTGCCGTCGTCGACCGAGATCGCCCGGATGCCCTGGCCGGCCATGAGGTCGGCCATCGCCTGGCTCCGGTTGCCCGAGCGGCAGATGACGTAGACGTCCTCGTCGCGCGGGATGTCGGCCAGGTGGAGCGCGATGCGGCTCATCGGGGCGAAGGTTGCGCCGGGGACGTGCCCCTCGACGTACTCGTTCGCCTCGCGCACATCGACGACCACCGCGCCCTGTTCCTGCAGCGGGATGAACTCGTCCAGGGAAATCCGTTGCGCCATCGTGCACCTTCCTTGAGATCAAGGCCAGACTACGACAGAATATACCCCTAGGGGTATTCGGATCGAGCAGAGGAGCAGACCCCATGATCGAGATCATCCCGATTGACACGCCCAGCTTGGGGGACCGGAGCTATGTGGCCCACGACGGTGCGGTGGCCCTGGTGGTCGATCCCCAGCGCGACATCGACCGCGTCCTCGCCATCACCGAGGCCGCCGGCGTGACGATCACCCACGTGTTCGAGACCCACATCCACAACGACTACGTCACCGGGGGCCTCGCCCTCGCCCAGCAGACGGGCGCCGCCTACCACGTGAACGCCGACGACCCGGTCACGTTCGACCGGGTGGCCATCCGCGACGGCGACGAGGTCGCCGTCGGCGAGCGCATGCGCGTGCGCGTCATCTCGACGCCTGGCCACACCTTCACCCACCTGTCGTACGCCCTGAGCGACGGCGACGAGGCCATCGGCGTCTTCACCGGCGGCTCGCTGCTGTTCGGCACGACCGGCCGTCCCGACCTGCTGGGGCCCGACCACACCCATGACCTCGCCCACCACCAGTACGCCTCGGCGCACCGGCTCGCGGAGGAGCTCCCGGACGCCGCCCGCGTGCTCCCCACGCACGGCTTCGGCAGCTTCTGCTCGGCCACGCAGGCGTCCGCCGACCGGTCCACCATCGGTGTGGAGAAGGCGGCCAACCCGGTGCTGACCCAGCCGGAGGAGGAGTGGGTCGCCGACCTGCTCGAGGGCCTGGACGTCTGGCCGGCCTACTACGCCCACATGGGACCGGCGAACTCGGCGGGACCCGGGGAGCCTGACCTGTCCGAGCCCGAGCCCGCCGATGCCGCCACCTTGCGCAAGCGCATCGAGGCGGGCGAGTGGGTCGTCGACCTGCGCAACCGCGTCGCGTTCGCCGCGGGCCACGTGCCGGGCACCTTCAACGCCGGCCTCGACGGACAGTTCGCCACCTACCTGGGCTGGCTGATCCCGTGGGGGACGCCGCTGACCCTGCTCGGCAACTCCCCCGAGGAGGTCGCCGAGGCGCAGCGCGAGCTGGTCCGCATCGGCATCGACCGCCTCGAGGGCGCGGCCACCGGCAAGCCCGAGGACTGGACCGAGGGCCAGCTGGCGACCTACCCGCGGGCCAACTTCGCCCAGCTGCGGGACGTGCGCCACCACCGCCCGGTCGTCATCCTCGACACCCGCCGGCGCCTGGAGTGGGAGGAGGGCCACATCGACGGTGCGGTCCACATCCCGCTGCACGACCTGATCCAGCGCGAGGACGACTGGCCCGAGGGTGAGCTGTGGGTGCACTGCGCCGGCGGCTACCGGGCGTCGATCGCCTCGTCGATCCTGTCGGCGGCCGGGCGCAACGTCGTGCACGTCGATGACCAGTTCGACAACGCCAAGGGCGCCGGGCTGCCGGTCGTGCAGTGAACCTGGTCGGGGCGATCGCCGTCGGCCTGGTGATCGGCGTCGTCCTGGGCACCCTCGGGGGTGGGGGAGCGATCCTCACGATCCCCGTGCTGACCTACGCGTTCGGCATGGGGATCCGTGAGAGCACCACCGCCTCGCTCGTCATCGTGGGCGTCTCGTCGCTGACGGCGGTGGCCGTCCATGCACGGGCGGGCCGCGTCGACTGGGTGCGGGGGCTCGTGTTCGCGGCCTTCGGCATGGGTGGGGCCGTGCTCGGCTCCATCCTGTCCCGGGGGCTCGACCCCGACTGGCTCATGGCCGGCTTCGCCGTGCTCCTGGCCCTGGTGGCCGGCCTGATGCTGCGCCCCAGCCGCAAGAAGTTGGGGGACGGACCGGCCAAGCTCACCCCGAAGGTGGCCGTCCTCACGGCGCTGACCGGTCTGGGCGTGGGCGTCCTGACCGGCTTCTTCGGCGTGGGCGGGGGCTTCGCCATCGTGCCCGCCCTGACCCTGGTGCTGGGCCTGCCGATGGCCGTGGCGGTGGCCACCTCGCTGCTGGTGATCTCGCTCAACAGCGCCTCGGCGCTGGTGACGAAGCTGGCCCTGGGCATTGCGCTGGAGTGGGTGTTCATCGGGGTCTTCACCACCGCGACCATCATCGGGTCCCTGTTCGGCGCGCGCCTGGCCGGACGCCTCGACGCGGCGGTGCTCAAGCGCGCGTTCGCGTGGCTGCTGGTGGCGGTGTCGGCGTACATGCTGGTCACCAGCGCGATCACGCTGTTCGGCTAGCGGCAGCACGAACGACAAGGGGTGGCGCGGACATCGTCCGCGCCACCCTTCGTGCGTCTGTGGGTCAGACCGTGCCGGTGAGTTCGACCGAGGCCGCCCAGCGCTCGTAGTGGTCGAGCACGTCGTGGCACACCTGGTCGGTGGTGTACGACATCAGGCTGTACCTGCCACCCGTCGGGAGCTCGACCTCCACGGTGTGGGTGAGGTCGTCGCCCTCGAGCATGCGTGCCCCGAAGCTGGGCGCCGGGGTGACCCGGACCTGGACGGGGTAGCGGAAGTCGGAGGCGGCGTGCGGCACCACGAGGGCGGCGGTCCGGCCGATCCGGCCGACGCCCTCGCCCTGCTCGACGTGCGCCTCCGTGCCCCGGGCAACGAGCTCCTCCCGGACCTCGTCGAGCGCGGGCACGACCACGGCGTCCAGTTGCCGGTCGGCCTGCTTCTGGCTCACCAGGCCGAAGCCCTCCGAGAGCCGGCGGCGCCACGAGCCCGAACCGGACGGTGCGGCGACCACCGAGGCGGCCAGCGTCGACTGCAGGGCGGCGTCGAGGTTCCTCTCGCCCTCGAGGGCGCGGTGCAGGCCCCACATGACGAGGATCATCACGAACGCGAATGGCAGGCCCATGATGATCGTGGCCATCTGCAACGCAGGGATGCCCCCGACGACCAGCATGGCGATCGTCAGGACCCCGGTGGCCGCGGCCCAGAAGATGCGCAGGGAGGGCCGGCCGTCGGTGTCGGCGCTGGGGAGGTGCGACGAGAGGTTCGCCATCACCAGCGACCCCGAGTCGGCCGACGTGACGTAGAACAGGAGGCCGACGAAGGTGGCCAGCCCGACCAGGAACAGCGCGCCCGGCGTGTCGAGCAGCAGGGTGAAGAACCCGGCCTCGGGGCTGTTCACGGCCAGTTCGCCGAACTCGGCGTCGCCGTCCATGATCTTCTTCACCGCGGCGTTGCCGAAGATGGTGACCCACATCACGATGTAGAGGAACGGGATCGTGAGCGTGCCCAGCACGAACTGCCCGATGGTGCGGCCCTTCGAGATCCGGGCCAGGAACATGCCCACGAAGCACGCCCAGGCGATCCACCAGGCCCAGAAGAACAGCGTCCAGCCGTTCATCCAGTCGGGGTCGTGGTCGAAGGCCATGGTGTCGAGGGTCATGCCCGGGAAGAGGTTGACGAAGTCGCCCACGTTCATGATCGCCGCGCGCAGGAGGAAGGCGGTGTCGCGGGTGACGAGCACCCAACCGGCGAGGAAGAGCGCGAGGAGCACGTTGAGCTGGGACAGGATGCGGATGCCCCGGTCGACGCCGGTGAGCGCCGAGGCGGTGGCGACCGCGACCGCGAGGACGACCAGCCCGATCTGGGCGGGGATGCCCTGCGGGATGCCGAACATGATGTCGAGGCCGACGTTCAGCATGACGACGCCGATGCCGAGCGAGGTGGCCACGCCGAAGATCGTGCCGATCATCGTCGCGATGTCGACGGCGTCGCCGGCCGCACCGTTGATCCGCTTCCCGATGAGCGGGTACAGGGTCGAGCGGACGGCGAGCGGCAGCCCCTTGCGGTGGGCGATGAAGCCCAGCGCGATGCCCATGAGGGCGTACATGCCCCACCCGGTGATGCCGTAGTGGAACAGCGTCCACACGGTCGACTCACGCGCCGTGTCGAGGGTGCTGCCGTCGCCCTGCGGCGGGTACATGAACTGGGTGGCGGGCTCGGCGACCGCGAAGAACATCACGTCGGTGCCGATGCCGGCGGCGAAGAGCATGGACGCCCACGCGAACGTCGAGAACTCGGGCCGGTCGTCCGCCTGTCCGAGACGGACCTTGCTGTGGCGGAACCCGACGTAGATGACGAACACGAGGATCGCCGTGGCGAGGGCGATGTAGAACCAGCCGAACCACTCGGCCGTCCAACCGACGGCCGCGCCGAGGATCTCGGCGGACTGATCGGGGGCCACGAGGGCCCACGCGGCGACCAGCACGATGATGAGCGCCGACCCGATGATCACCCGGGGCTTGATGCCCGTTCGATGGGGGGCCTCCGTCGCGGGGGCCTCGCCCGGGGGGCTGTGCGGAACCTGGGTCGTGCTCATCGGTTGGCCTCCTCGGACGCGGCCATCGCGGCGACGGCGCTCGGGATGTCACGCCGGGTGTCCCAGGCGTCGTTGCGGGGATCGCCCTCCGGGTAGAGGGGGAGTCCGGCCTTCGCCCGGTACACCGGCGGGTGCTCCGCGCGCAGCGGCGTGTTGCCGGCGATGAGGTCGGCGGCCTTCTCGGCGACCATCATGACCGGGGCGTAGATGTTGCCGTTGGTGATCGAGGGGAACACCGAGGCGTCCACGACGCGCAGGCCCTCGGTGCCGTGGACGCCCATCGTCGACGGGTCCACGACCGCCTCGGCGTCGGTGCCCATCTTGGCCGAGCAGCTCGGGTGGAGGGCGGTCTCGGCGTCCCGGGCGACCCAGTTGAGGATCTGCTGGTCGCTCTGGACGTCGGGCCCGGGGCTCGTCTCGCCACCGTCGAAGGCGGCGAAGGCCGGCTGGGACAGGATGTGCCGGGCCGCCCGGACGACCTCGACCCACTCGCGGCGGTCGTTCTCGGTCGAGAGGTAGTTGAACAGGATGGACGGACGGCTGGTGGGGTTGGCGTCCTTGATGTGGAGGCGTCCGCGCACGTCGGAGTTCATCGGCCCGATGTGGACCTGATAGCCGTGCTTGCCCTCGGACGCCGTGCCGTCGTAGCGCACCGCGATCGGGAGGAAGTGGAACATCAGGTTCGGGTAGGCCACCTCGTCGTTGGTGCGGATGAAGCCGCCGCCCTCGAAGTGGTTGCTCGCGCCGACGCCGGAGTTGAAGAACAGCCACTGGGCGCCGATGTAGGGCGCCTTCCACATCTTCAGCCACGGCGCGATCGACACCGGCTGGAGGCTGGTGTGCTGCAGGTACACCTCGAGGTGGTCCTGCAGGTTCTCGCCGACGCCGGGCAGGTCGATGCGGGTCTCGACGCCGGCCGCCGACAGCACCTCGGGGGATCCGACGCCGGAGAGCTGGAGGAGCTGCGGGGAGTTGAACGCCCCGCCCGCGAGGATGACCTCGCCGGCCTCGACGCTGTGGGGACGCCCGAGACGCTGGTAGTCGACGCCGGTCACCCGGGTGCCGCTCCAGCGGAGCCCGGTCGCGTACGACAGGGTCGAGATCGTCAGGTTCTTGCGGTCACGGATCGGTCGCAGGTAGGCGCGGGACGCCGACAGGCGGCTCCCCCGGTAGACGTTGCGGTCGAAGGGCGCGAAGCCCTCCTGCCGGTAGCCGTTGACGTCGTCGGTGCGCGCGTACCCGGCCTGGGTGGTCGCCTCGAAGAACGCCTGGAACAACGGGCTGGACGCCGGCCCGCGCTCGAGCTTCAGCGGGCCGGACCCGCCCCGCCACGCGTCGGCGCCGGCGAGGGTGGTCTCCATGCGCTTGAAGTAGGGCAGGCAGTGGGCGTAGTCCCAGTGCTCCATGCCGTCGTCGGTGGCCCACTTGTCGTAGTCACCCGCGTTGCCGCGCTGGAAGATCATCCCGTTGATCGAGGAGGACCCGCCCAGCACCTTGCCGCGGGCGTGGGCGATCCGGCGTCCGCCCATGTGCGGCTCGGGATCGGTCTCGTAGGCCCAGTCGTAGAGCGGGTTGCCCGAGGGGAACATCAGGGCCGCCGGCATGTGGATCAGCGGGTCGAGGATGAAGTCGGAACGGCCGGCCTCCAGCACCAGCACGCTGGTGCCCTCGTCGGCGGAGAGGCGGTTGGCCAGGACGGAGCCGGCGGAGCCACCCCCGACGATGACGTAGTCGTAGCGCTTGCTCATCAGTTTCCTTCGTGGTTGTCGGACGGGTCGGCGAACCAGCCGGCCTTCGCGGGACGGGTGTTGTGCCAGATGTGCTTGGTCTCGACGTACTCGTGCAGGCCGGCCGAACCGAGCTCGCGCCCGATGCCGGACTGCTTCATGCCGCCCCACTCGGCCTGCGGCACATAGGGGTGGTAGTCGTTGATCCAGATGGTGCCGTGGCGGAGGCGTCCGGCCACGCGCTCGGCGCGTCCGGCGTTCTCGGTCCATACCGCGCCGGTGAGCCCGTAGATGGTGTCGTTGGCCAGCGCGACGGCGGCGTCCTCGGCCTCGTCGCGGGTGGCGCCGGAGAAGGTCTCGACGGTGAGGACGGGCCCGAAGGACTCGTCCTGCACGCAGCGCATGCTGGTGGTGCAGCCGTCGAGGATGGTGGGCGGGAAGTAGGAGCCTTGGGCGAGGTCACCGCCGGGGATCGTCCCGCCGGTGCGCAGGACGGCGCCCTCGGCCACGGCGTCGGTGACGTAGGCGTGCACCTTGTGGCGGTGCTCGTCGCTGATCAGGGGGCCGGTCTCGGCGTCGTCGTCGAAGGAGCTGCCGAGGCGGATCGCCTCCGCCCGGCGGACCAGCTCGTCGACGACCTCGTCGTGGATGTTCTCCTCCACGATCAGTCGCGTGCCGGCCGAGCACACCTGGCCGGAGTCGAGGAAGACGGCGGTCAGCGCGTTGTCGATGGCCGCCGGGAGGTCGGCGTCGGCGAAGATGATGTTCGGGTTCTTGCCGCCGAGCTCGAGGGCGACGCGCTTCACCGTGCCCGCGGCCGACGCCATGATGGCCTTGCCGGTGGCCAGGCCACCGGTGAAGGAGACCAGGTCGACATCGGGGTGCCCGGTGAGGACGGAGCCGACCTCCTGGCCGGTGCCGAGGACGAGGTTGGCGACCCCGGCCGGCAGGCCGGCGCGCTCGAGGGCGTCCATCAGCCAGATCGATGTCTGGGGGGTGAGCTCGCTGGGCTTGAGCACGAACGTGTTGCCGGCCGCCAGGGCGGGGGCGACCTTCCAGGCGGTCTGGAGCAGGGGGTAGTTCCACGGGGTGATCAGCGCGCACACGCCGACGGGCTCGTGGACCACCCGGCTGGAGATCCCGGGCATGCCGGTGTCGATGACCCGACCGGCCTCGCCCTGCACGAGGGAGGCGAAGTGGCGGAACACGGCGACGATGTCATCCATGTCGAGCTGGGCCTCGACGAAGCGTTTGCCGGTGTCGAGCGCCTCCAGGCGGGCGACGTCGTCGCGCTCGGCCTCGAGGAGGTCGGCGACCCGGGCGAGGACCGCGGCCCGCTGGGGCGTCGGGGTGGTCGGCCACGGGCCGTGGTCGAACGCGTGGCGGGCGGCGGCGATGGCGGCCTGCGCATCGGCGGAGCCGCCTTCGCTGACGGTGGCGATGACGCTGCGGTCGCCGGGATGGGTGATGTCTCGGGTGGCGCCGGTCTCGGCCTCGCGCCACGCGCCGTCGATGTACAAGCTGGGCATCGATCTCCTCAAGGGTCTGGGCATGTCTGGCCAGCAAATATAACGGGCGTTATGAACGATAACGCAAGTTATATGCTGTCCGCCATGACCTCTGGGCCGATCCCACCCCGCCGCGCGACCCCTGCCGTGCGTGAACGGCTCCTCGATGCTGCCGACTCGTTCTTCTTCGTGGAGGGCGTGTTGGCGACGCCGATCGACAGGATCCTGAAGGCGGCGGAGGCGTCGCCACCGAGCCTGTACAAACACTTCGGCAGCAAGGACGGTTTGATCACCGCCGCGCTGCGCCGGCGCCTCGACATCTGGTCGCGGGTCTGGCAGGAGCAGGTGGACGCCACCCCGGACGCCCGGGGGAGGGTCCTGTCGGTCTACCCGGCCATGCGGCGCTACCAGCGGGAGTACCTGCCCGAGAAGTGGTGCGCGTTCTCGGGGACCCGGGCCGCCCTGTCGGTGCGCTCACCCGCCCTGCAGGCGGTGCTGGACGACGAGACGGACCTGCTGCGCTCGCAGCACGCGGCGTTGGTGGCCGAGCTCGGCCTGGGGGAGGCTGCGGCGGTGCGGCTGACCCGGCAGCTCGTGGTCGTCTACAACGGGTTGCTGGCCCAGATGCTGCGCGACCCCTACGACGAGGCGATCGACGAGAGCGAGGCCACCGCGGCGGCCCTGGTCGACCTCGCCCTGCACGCCGGTTCGTGACTGCGGAGGTCGCAGCCGGAGGGCGTTTTGGTGCAACCTCCCTGCTCGCGCTATAGTTCTCTGGCTGTCGGGGAAACCCGGCCGACACCTGCGCGGGTGGCGGAATTGGCAGACGCGCTAGCTTGAGGTGCTAGTACCTGGTTACGGGTGTGGAGGTTCAAGTCCTCTCTCGCGCACAACAGCTGGGCCCTCGGTCGACTGACCGGGGGCCCATTCTGCTACCACCCTTGGGCGCGACACCCTTGGGGGCGACGGCTCACCCCTGCAGTGAATGGCACACGACCCGCTTGGTCGCCCTGCGCGCACTGGATCGGGACGATCGAGTCAGCGAGCCGAGTCAGGTGATGCACTGCGCCTCCACCGACCGAGGGTCGCCGTGGGTCGCCAGAGGTCGCGTCCCGCACTCAGATCAGGCCCCGCTCGTACGCCACCCGCACCGCGGCGGCCCGGTCGGAGACGCCCAGCTTCTCGTAAACCCGGGACAGGTGCGTCTTGAACGTCGTCTCGCTCACGTTCAGCCGCCGAGCCGCTTCACGGTTGGTGCCTCCCGCGGCGAGTTCGCGCACCACCTCGGCCTCGCGGGCGGTCAGCGCGGTCTCGGCACCGCGTCCGGTCAGGGCCGCCAGCGCGGACGCCGTGAGGACCGGTCGCCCCGCC
Organism: Propionibacterium sp.; assembly: GCA_012838755.1. Lineage (GTDB taxonomy): Bacteria > Actinomycetota > Actinomycetes > Propionibacteriales > Propionibacteriaceae > Propioniciclava. Next base: position 12,693 of record DUOQ01000002.1, read on the forward strand.
GCCAGTTCCCGCACCGCCCGGATCAGGTCTGCCCGCGGGGTGTCCTTGAGCAGGTAGCCGTCGGCCCCCGCCGCGAGCGCGGCCCGGATGTCGTGGTCGGTGTCGTACGTGGTCAGCACGAGGATCCGGGGCCGGGTCCTCGAGGTTGCCCGCAGTGCGCGGATCGCGTCCACCCCGTCGCCGGCGGGCATCCGCAGGTCCATGAGCACGGCGTCGGGGTCGTGGTGGCGCACCATCGCGACAGCCTCGGGCCCGGACGCCGCCTCGGCCACCACGTCGATGTCACCCTCGCGGGTCAGGATGGCGACGATGCCGTCACGCACCAGGGGGTGGTCATCGGCGATGACGACGGTGATCATGTGGGCTCCTCTCCCGGCGCCGGGACCACGGCGATGACCCGAGTCCCCTCGCCCGGTGCCGTCGCGACCTCGAGTGTGCCACCGACCGCGGCGAGCCGGACGCGCATGCCCGCGAGGCCGTAGCCACGGCTGACGGCGGTGGAGTCGAAGCCGATCCCGTCGTCGGTGACCTCGAGCCGCGTCCCCGTGTCGGTGTCGGCGTCCGCGTAGGTCAGCGTCACGTCCGCGCGGCGGGCTCGCGCGTGCCGGGCGACGTTGGCCAGTGTCTCCTGGGCGATGCGCAACAACACGTCGTCGCTGCCCCCGGACGCGGGCTGCCCGATCACCCGCAGCTCGCCCCCGAGCCCGGTCGTCCCGCGCCACTGGCCGAGCAGGTCGTCGAGGGCCAGGGGCAGGTCGGCGCCGTCCAGGCGCGGGGACGCGAGGGCCCGCACGGCACGACGTGCCTCGGCGAGCGCCTCGCGGGCCGTGGTGTCCACCGCGGCCAGGCGACGGTCGCGCTCGGTGGGGTCGGGGGCGGCGGACGCGGCGTCCAGTTGGGCGATGATGGCCACGAGGTCCTGGGCGACGGTGTCGTGGATCTCGCGGGAGAGCCGGGCGCGCTCTTCGGCGATGCCGGCCTCGCGGGCTTGGGCGACGAGCTGGTCGCGCAACGAGGCCGAGCGCGCCTGCTCGGCGCGGAGTTCGTCGTTGGTGCGGGTGAGCTCGACGAACAGGGCTTCGCGCTTGCGGTCGAGGGCCGCCATCAGGGCGGTGATGGCCAGGTTGATGGCCACGAAGGCCCCGTACACCGGCGGCGTGAACAGCACCGAGCGGGGTCCGCCGACCTGAGCGACCGCGATCACCACGGCGACGCCCGCCATGCCGGCGATCCGGCCCGCGCGGGATCGGAACTGGGCCGACTCGTAGTAGCCGATGAAGAGGTAGAGCCCGAACGCGGGGGACAGCCACACCGCGACCGCGGCGACCGCGAGGTTCGCCCAGAACAGGGTCATGGCACGGGAGTCGGTCGTGGCCGGGCGGTTCCCGACGACCCGGATGCCCGCCATCACGGCGGTGAGGAGCACCAACCACGGCAGGTCCACGACCCGCACCACCGGGACGCCCAGGACCGCCATGGCCACCGCGGCGGCGAGGCTGGCCCCGAGCAGCCCGAGCGCCACGCCCAGGTGGAGGCGTTCGCGTCGGGGGCTCATGCTCCCATCCTGCCGGAAGCCGTGGCCTTCACTCCCACCGGAACACCCGTACCGCCACGCCGGCCCCGAGCGCGGTCCACGCGAGCAGCACGACGTAGGGCTGCCACGACGCCGGGGCGCCGGCCGCAGCGTCCAGCATCGCCTGGGTCGCCGCCCCGCCGGGGGTGAGGTCGGTGAGGGTCACCAGCCAGTCGGGGAAGAACACGCGCGGCAGCCACAGGCCCGCCGAGAACCACATGATGGCTGCGACGAGGTTACCGATGCCCGCGGCCGCCTGCGGGGAGCGGACCACCGCCGCCAGCACGGTGCCGAGCGCGAGGAAGGCGACCAGCCCCAGGGTCCCCGCCAGCAGGAACAAGCCGAGATCCTTCGGGACGCCGGCCCCGGCGAGCCCCGGGATGAGCACGAGAAGCGCCGTGACGATGAGCCCGACCGCGGCGACCACGACGAACAGTGCGGCGAGGAGGCCCGCGGGTGAGGCGGGGGTCGTCCGCAGCCGTCGGAGGACGCCGAGCTGGCGGTAGCCGCCCAGGATCGCCGGGACGATCGTGAGCCCCAGCACCGAGGTGGCGAACAGGACGAGCGTGGGCTGGTACAGCTCGATGACCGACCGGCCACCGAAGTCGAGCACGGCGTTCCGCGCGGCCGGGATCGCCGTCATGACGATGATTGCGGCGAGCGGCAGCAGGGCCCCGAAGATGAGGGCGGCCGGCTCGCGCAGCAGCAGCCGGGTCTCATTGCGCAGGTGTGCGGTGAAGGCGGTCATCGGGTGCTCCCGTCGCGTGTGAGGGTGAGATAGGCGTCATCCAGCGACGGCGACGTGACCCGGAGCCCGCGGGCAGCGACGCCAACCGCCGTCAGGGCGGCGAGCACGGCCTGGGGCGAGTCGGCGTCCCCGCGCACCACGACGCGCCCGCGCTCGATGATGACGCTCACGACGCCGGGGAGTCGTTCGAGTCCGGCCAGGTCGAGCTCCGGGTCGTGGTCGAAGGACGTCTCCTGCTGTCCGGTCGCCCCCGCGATCTCGGCGGGGGTGCCATCGGCGACGATCCGTCCCTGCTCGAGGATGACCACGCGGTCACACAGGTACGCGGCCTCCTCCATGAAGTGCGTGACGAGCAGCATCGTGACGCCCTCGGCGCGCAGCAGCTTCAGGTACTCCCAGATCTCGCGGCGGGCCGCGGGGTCGAGGCCGGTGGTGAGTTCGTCGAGGAACGCGATGCGGGGACGTCCGATCAGGGCCAGGGCGATCGACAGGCGCTGCTGCTGGCCACCCGACAGCTTGCCGAACGGCTGCCGCACGTGCTCGGCCAGGCCGAACCGGTCGAGCAGCTCGGACGCCGGGCGCGGGTCGGCGTAGAAGGCTGCGTAGAGCTCGAGCGCCTCGCCGACGCGCATCTTCGCGGGCAGGCGGGCCTGTTGCAGCTGCATGCCGAGGATCTCGCGCAACTCGGGTGGGTCGGTTGCGGGATCCATGCCGGCGATGTCGACGGTGCCGGCATCCCGGGTGCGCAGGCCGCCGATGCACTCGACCGCCGTGGTCTTGCCCGACCCGTTGGGGCCCAGCACGCCGACGATCTCGCCCTCGTCCACGGACAGGTCGACACCGTGCAGCACGGTGCGTGCGCCGTAGGACTTGGTGAGACCGGAGACCGTGATCAATGCCATGTCCCCAGCCTTGCCGTGGAACGGGGGAGGAACGTCCCCCAACCGCCCCGACCCCGGGTCATCCGATCGGAGGATGCCTTGTTGGGTCCGGCCTGCGTGCACTGGATCGGGACCATCCAGTCAGCGCGTCGCCGGTGGTGGCCTTGATGCCAAGAACCAGAGGCGCCGTGCGACCAGCACACACATCACGCACCACGGGAACAGGGACAGGAGTGACATGACCAGCCCCAGGGTGCCGAACGTCGAGGGGACCAGCATGAAGATCCCTGAGACCAGCGCCCACCAGGCGACCGCACGACCCAGCGCCCGGGTGCGGATGAGGGCGAGGCCGACCAGGAGCAGGGCTATGCCGTTCAGGATGTAGTAGGTCAGGAACGCCGTGCCTCGCCACGATCCCAACAGCACCTCGCCGGCTGCCAGCAACGCTGGCCGGGCCGTGGCGGGAGCGGCGGCGTACTCGCGGGCCAGCAGGAGCATGTCGACCGAGGGGTTGGAGGCGAGGTAGCTCGCCATGCCCAGAACGACCAGGGCCCCGGCGATCGCGGCCGTGGATCGGGCGCGCCGCCAGAGAACGACCACGAGGGCGAGGTAGACCAGTGCCACCAGGACATTGTTGACGCTGAGTACCAGGTCAAGGCTGACGAGTCCCAGCAGCGGGTTGTGTGACATCAGGTCGACGTACCCCTCGACCGTGTCCGGTGGTGGATGGATGGCGAAGACGACGACCTGCACCAAGATGAGGCCCACTGAACCCAGTGCTGCGGCGGCGCCGGTGAGGAGGGCACCCCGCCAGGGCAGCAGGGCCAACCGGTCGGCGGCGCTCGTTTCGTCCACGAGGTCATGGTCGCACGCGAACCGTCAGTTGGAGCCGGCGACGATCTGTCCGCTGCCTGCCCCGATGAGCCCCACGGCCAGCGCGCCGACTCCCAGCGTGGGGGGGAGGGGTCCCCCTTCCAGGCGTGGGACCGTTCCACCCTGGAGCGGGCGGCCGGCCCCGTGCGCGTCCGGTCGCTGCCCGGCCTGGGCCACGACCTGCAGATGGACGACCCGGTCGGGGTGGGCACCCTCCTGGTCGAGCAGTTCGCACGCGCCGACCGGCGGTGACCTCCCGTCGTAGCCCAGCGCGTTCATCACGGGCACCATCGCCTCGCCGCGCGACAGCTGGGTCCAGCCGCTGCCCTGGAAGCAGTCGCCGTTGTCGACCACGAGCGTGTTCGGGTTCTCGGCCCGGACCCGGTCGAACAGGGTCTTGGTGCGCGCGACGCCGCCGGCCCTCCGTTAGGTCGGACGGCCGTCCTCGAGGTAGAACTCGTCGTGTGTCTCCAGCTGGCCGTGCAGGTCGGCGGTCCGGAGGATCGTCAGTCGCGTCATCGCGAACCCGCTCTGTTCCCCGGAACGAAACGCTCAGGCGAACACCACGTTGAACAGGAACCCGATCGCCATGATGCCCAGCGCCACGGTACCGAAGAAGAGGGCCAGCAGCGGCGGCTTCAGGACGCGGCGCAGGAGGATCGCCTCGGGGATGGACAGCGCGATCGAGCTGAGCATGAACGCCATGACCGTGCCGAGGCTCATCCCCTTGGCCCACAGCGCCTCGGCGATGGGCACGACGCCGGCGCCGTTGACGTAGAGCGGCACGGCGGCGAGCGTGACCAGCGGGACGGCCAGCGGGTTGTCGGGCCCGGCCCACGTGGCGAAGAAGTCGGCCGGCACCCAGCCGTGGATGACCGCACCGATCCCGACGCCGAGCAGGATCCACTTCCAGATGCGGCCCAGGATCTCCCTGGTCTCGGCGAGCGAGGCGTCCACCCGCTCGGCCATGGTGGGCACGTGGCCGTCGGCGCGCAGGTTGCTGATCCTCGTCGCGAACACCATGTCCTCGACCCAGCGCTCCAGGTGGAAGCGCGAGAAGACCCAGCCCACCACGATGGCCAGCAAGGAGCCCGCCAGCACGTAGGCGACGGCGATGCCCCAGCCGAACTGGTCGCCGATCATGATGGCCGCGATCTCGCTGACCATGGGCGAGGCCAGCAGGAACGTCAGGGTGATCGACAGCGGGATGCCCGCCGCCACGAACCCCATGAACAGGGGGATCGAGCTGCACGAGCAGAAGGGGGTGACCACGCCGAGCACCACGGCCAGCACGAGGCCGACGAACAGCCCCTTGCCCTCGAGGTACGCGCGGGCCCGGGTGAGGTCGAAGCTCGCGCGGAGGATGCCGATCACGAACATCAGCCCGGTGAGCAGCAGCGACAGCTTGGCGACGTCGTAGAAGAAGAAGTGGACCGCCCCGCCGACCGGCGAGGCGAGGTCGAGGCCGAAGACGTCGGCGAACAGCCACGTCCACAGGTGCTCGTTGAGCTGGTAGAGCCCCACCCACGCGACGGCCGCGGCGGCCAGCTTCAGCCACAGCGCGGGGGGCGTCCGCACGGCGTGCCCCGTGGTCATGTCTTCACCCTTCGCCGCGACCGGGGCTCAGGACGCCCGGGCGGCGAGGAGTTCCTTGACCTGCGTCTTCGTCGGCACGCGCCCGGAGACGAGCACCTGCTCGTCGACGACCAGGCCCGGCGTCCGCATGATGTCGTAGGCCGCGATCTGGCCGTAGTCGGTGACGTTCTCGATGGACGCCTCGAGGCCCAGCTCGGCGACCGCCTCGCGGACGAGCTTCTCGAGCTTGTGGCAGTTGGCGCATCCGGGGCCGAGGATCTTGATGTCCATGGTGTGTCTTCTCCTATTCGGCGTTCAGGCGCCGGCCCGGTGGCCGACAACGGTGAGTTGTCGTGTGTGGCCCTGCGCAGGGGGGAGGGCGGCGTGCAGCCGGTCGAGGGCGCCCGGGCGCAGGGAGTAGTCGACCCAACGGCCGCGCCGCGTCCCCGCGATGAGGTCGGCGTCCCGCAGGACCTTGAGGTGGTAGCTCAGGAGGTTGCCGGGGATCTCGGGTTCGACGCGCAGGTCGCACACGCACGACGTCCGGACGGCCAACTGGTTGAGCAGCTGGAGCCGGACGGGATCCGCCGCGGCCGCGAGCAGGGCGGCCGCCGCCATCACGTCAGCGGTTCTTGAATCAACCACACTTGAATTGTCCTCCCTCTGCTTGCAGGGCGCAACTGCGTCGATCCCGACCGTGCGAACCCGTTGCCCGAGCGCCGGCCAGCCCTGAGGATGGGACCATGACGACCTACTCCGGAACGAAGGAGTTCGAGGGCGCGACCTTCGAGCGGACGAGTTTCAAGGGCGCCACGGTGCGCTTCTCCGACGTCAGCGGCATGACGATGCGCAGTGTCGATGTCGACGGGCTCGACATCGACAGCCACGACCTCTTCTTCGGCAGCCTCATCGTCAACGGCGTGGACGTGGTACCGCTGGTCGAGGCCGAGCTCAACCGGCAGTTCCCCGGCCGCGAGCTGCAGAAGGCCGAGACGCCCGAGGGGCTGCGCGAGGGGTGGGGCGCCGTGCGGGCGGCCTGGCAGGACACCGTCGACGCCACCCCCACCGAACTCGTGGACGCCCACGTCGAGGACGAGTGGTCCTTGGCCCAGACGCTGCGGCACCTCGTCCTGGCCACCGACGCCTGGCTCGGCGGGGCCATCCGGCGTGAGGAGCAGCCCTTCCACGAGATCGGGCAGATCTTCACGGGGGCGGACCAGATGGGCTTCGACACGTCGATCTTCCGGGCCGAAGCGCCGTCCTGGCAGGAGGTCCTCGACGTGCGCGCCGAGCGGCAGCAGCGGGTGACCGACTTCCTGGCCACGGCCACCACGGAACTCCTCGCGGAGGAGCGCGCCAACCCCTGGGGCGGCGACGACTGGCGTCCGACGGTCGGCGACTGCCTCCGTGTGATCCTCGAGGAGGAGTGGGCCCACCTGCGCTACATCCGGCGCGACCTCGCCCTCCTGCGCTGAGCCCCGCCGGGCCCCTGTGACAGGATGGCGGCGTGACGACTGCACTGGTGATCGAGGATGACAAGGGCATCCGGACGGTGCTGGCGATGATGCTGGCCGATGAGGGCCTGGACGTCATCGAGGCCGAGTCGGCCGAGCGCGGCCTGATCGAGCTCGGCGCGAACACCCCCGACCTCATCATCGTCGACCTGATGCTGGGCGGGCTGAGCGGGACGGAGTTCATCCGCGCCGCCCGCCGCGTGACGGACGCCCCCATCACCGTGGTGAGCGCCCTACGGGACAGCCCGGTGGTCATCGAGGCCCTCGAACTGGGCGCCGACGACTACATCACCAAGCCCTTCGACGTCGAGGTCCTCGCCGCACGCTGCCGCGCCCTGCTGCGCCGCGCCGGACGCGTCGAGGCCACCCCCGACGACGTCGTGCTGGACGCCGACCGCCAGCTCGTCCTCCACGAGGGCGCCGGGTTCGTGAGCATGGCGGGGGAGGACCTCCACCTGACCAAGACCGAATACCGCGTCCTGGTCGAACTCGCGGGCGACGAAGGGCGCGTCCTGAGTCGCGCCCAACTCCTCGAGCGCATCTGGGACACCGACCGCTGGGTGGGCGACGAGCGCCTCGTCGACGTCCACGTCCGGAGGCTGCGCACCAAGGTTGAGCGCGACCCCGCCGCCCCCGAGCTGATCGTCACCGTCCGGGGCCAGGGATACCGGCTGGATCGCCGGTGAGGCACCTCGGGCTGCGCTCGGCGATCACCACGAGCTATGTCGTGGGCGCGCTCACCCTCGCCCTCGTGCTCGCCCTGGGCACCTGGACGGCCACCTCGCAGATCATGCTGCGCCAGCGACTGGGCCTGTCCGAACGCCTGGCCCTGACCAGCGCCTACCAGTTCGACCTGGCCGTGGCGGACGGGATGACGCCGGTGGAGGCCCTCGACTCGTTCGACTCCGGGTCCGACACCCAGCGCGCCGTCGACCAGGACGGGCAGTGGGTGGCCCTGCCCGGGACCAACCTCACCCGGGAGGCCGCGCGTGCCCTCCCCGAGGGGGAGCCCGTGACGTGGAGCGAGGTGGGCGGCGTCCGCGCGACCCTGGCGCGGGTAGCCCTGCCGAACGGCAACGGCTCGCTGTACGAGCTCACCCGCACCACCGAGCTCAACGGGGCGCTCGGGACCCTCAGCCGGGTGCTGTGGGCCAGCGGCATCGTCACCGCCCTGGGCGGGATCATCCTGGGTCAGCGGGTCGCGGGACGGGTGCTCTCGCCCCTGCGGGGAATCGGCGCGGCCGCCGAGGAGATCGGCCGCGGGGACCTCTCCCGGCGGCTGAAGTCCCACAGCGACCCCGACCTGGCCCCGATCGTGTACGCCTTCAACGCGATGGTGGACGGTCTCGACCAACGCATCCAGCGCGACGCCCGGTTCGCCGCCGACGTGTCCCACGAGTTGCGGACGCCGCTGACCACGCTCGTGGCGTCCGTCGACCTGATGAACCGTCGCCGCGACCTGATGGACGACCGGGCGAAGGCCACCCTCGACCTCATGCAGGGCGAGCTCGAACGGTTCCGCGGCGCGCTCGAGGACCTCATCGACCTGGGGCGGCTCGAGGACGGCGCCGCGTGGGTGCCCGAGCCGGTCGACCTCACCGACCTGGCGATCCGCGCAGCCGTCGAGGTGGGGCTCGACCCCCACCTGGTCGCGTCCCCTCCGGCCCCCGTGGTCGTGGGCGGCGACCGCGGCGCCCTGCTGCGCGCGGTCAGGAACCTCCTCGAGAACGCACAGACGCACGGTGGTGGGCCGACCGCCATCACCGTCAGCGCGGCCGCCGGCCGCGGGCACCTCGCGGTCGTGGACGCCGGGCCCGGCGTGCCCGAGCGCGACCGTGGCCTGATCTTCGAACGCTTCAAGCGCGGCGGCGCCCGGGGGGACCTCCCCGGTAGCGGACTGGGGCTCAGCATCGTCGCCGAGACCATGCGCCGGGCCGGGGGCGAGGTCCGGCACGCCGATGCCCCGGGCGGGGGATCGGTCTTCACCCTCACGTTCCCCCGGGCGGCCGCGACCGACGGCTGAGCGGTCTTGTCATCGAACGGCAACACATCGGCAAGGGCACCGCAAAGGACCGTCGACAGACTGGGCCCATGCTGAAGGTGGGGCCGGGCGTCACAGGTATGTGCCACGCGTGGCGTGAGCCCGTCGTGGTGGGTGTCGCACCCGAGCGTCCGGCCGGTCGGGTGCTGACCTGGGCGGCCGATTGGGCCGCCCGCTCATCGGCCGGTGTCGAGGTGGTCGCCTGCCTCGCGCCCGACGCCGTCCCGCCGCGGGAGTGGCCGGACCACCAGCGCGCCACCCAGAACCGGGTGGGGGCCCTGGCCGCCGAGGTGTCCATGGTGGGGTCCCGCCTCGCCACCCCTATCGTCGAGGGCGGCGCGATCATGCACTTCGTGGAGCTCGGCTCACGGGGCCACCCCGTCGTGCTCGGAACCCACTGGGAGTCCGGCGGCTGGCGTCGCGCCCTGGCCGGCTCGGTGCCCCTGACCGTCGCGGCGCTCAACCGGGGGCCGGTCACCGTGCTCGTCCCCGACGAGGGGCGTCGGGTCCTGACCGGGGCCGTCGTCCTCGTCAGCGACCCCTCCGATGCGGCGGCGCGTGCGCTCGCCGTGCGCGAGGCGGCGTCCCTCGGGGTCGCGGTCATCGAGGACCCGCAGTGGCGGCGACCGCAGGAGGGCCAGTCGGTGTCGATGGTCGTCCTCGGACGCCCCGGGCCGCTGTCGCTGTCAGGCTTCGCCCGCGCCGTGCTCGCGCACCGCATCGCGTCCGGCTCCGGCGTCCCGGTCGCCATCGCCAACGATCCGTTCGCCTGAGGCGAGGCCCGCGGGCAACCTCGTCAGGGCGCGTTCAAGGCGACTGCACCGACGAGCCGTCAGGCGCCAGAACCTCACGGTGGACGACGTCGACCAGATCCCTCGTGGCCTGCTCGGCAGCAGTTGGCGATCGTCGGGCGATGGCTTGGGCGATGGCGTGGTGGGCGGCCATGGCGCGGGGATCGGGGAAATCCCCGAGCAGCCCTAGCCGGTTGCGCTCGATGAGAACGACCTCGAGCGTGTCGGAGAAGGCGGTGATGTGGTCGTTGCCGCTCGCCGTGACAAGGAGGCGGTGAAACTCTTTGTCGGCTGCCAGGAACTCTTCACTCACGCCCCTGCCCACCTCCCCGAGCCTCGTCATCGTGGTGGCCAGTGACTCGAGGCGAGGTCCCAGGTCGGGGACGTCCACCGCGGCGGCCAACCGGGCGGCCATGGGCTCGATCGCGGCGCGCAACTGCATCAGGTGGTCGAGTTCGACCGAACGGTGCCGGCCACTCAGCCGCCATCGGATGACGCGGGGATCCATGACCCGCCAGTTCTCGCGGGCCAGGGGGGCCGACCGGGGCGTCCTCATCTGCGGCACCGGCATCGGTATCTCCATCTCGGCCAACAAGGTTCGCGGGATCAGGGCCGCCGTGTGCTCCGAACCCTTCACGGCCCGGCACACGCGCGAACACAACGGCTCCCAGATCATCGCGTTCGGCGCCTTCGTGGTGGCCCCCGAGATGGCCTTTGCCATCACCGACGCCTTTCTGGGCGCCGAGTTCAAGGGTGGCATCTACACCGAGCGGTTCAACCTGATCAAGCGCATCGAGGATGAGGAGTACGGCCCGGGCGACGAGTAGTCCCATCACTCGGCCGGCTGGGATCCCTCGCCGGCCGGGGCTTCGTCGGCCAGACCCAGCGGATCGAGCTGGGGTGCTGCGCCGGCGACGTGGTGGTGATCTCCATGTACGGGAGGATCGGGAACCCGGACAGGATCTCGTGCAGGCGGTCGTTCGACTCGACCTCGAGGTGACATCGGCTCGGGGACCGTGACGGACATCTGGCACAGGAGCTTCCGGGTCGTCCTCCTAGTGGGTTCGTGCCTCGTTGGGGCCGCCCGACACGTCGTCGAGGGCGGCTGCGATCTCGGGGGGCAGGGACATGGACTCCGCCTCCAGGTAGGGGGCCAGTTGGGCGGCGGTGCGCGCGCCCAGCAGGGGGGCCGTGACGCCGGGGGCGTCCCGCACCCACAGCCAGGCCACCTGCAGCGGGGCGACCCCCAACCCGTCGGCGGCCTTCGCCACCGCCTCGACCACCGCGCGGGACCGGGCCTCGAGATAGGGCTCCACGTACCAGCCGAAGTGGGCCGATGCGGCCCGCGAGTCGCGCGGGACACCGCCGCGGTACTTGCCGGTCAGGACGCCCCGACCCATCGGGGACCATGGGAAGAAGCCCATCTCGAAGTGCCGCAGCGCCGGGAGCACCTCCACCTCGGCACGGCGTGCCAAGAGCGAGTACTCGACCTGGTTGCTGACCAGGCGCGCCCGGCCGGGGAACGCCGACTGCCACGTGGACGCGGCGGCGGTCTGCCAGCCGACGAAGTTCGAGATGCCCGCGTACCGGACGACGCCCGTCGACACCGCGTGGTCGAGCGCGGCGAGGGTCTCCTCGAGCGGCGCCGCGCCCCACGCGTGCACCTGCCAGACGTCGACGTGGTCGGTGCCCAGCCGGCGCAGCGACTCATGCAGGTCGTCCAGCAGGACGCGCCGGGACGTGTCGACCAGGCGCACGCCGTCGCGGAAGGTGAAGCCGGCCTTGGTCGCGATCACGACGTCGTCGCGGTGCACGTCGGTGCGCAGCAGCCGGCCGAGCATGCGCTCGGCCTCGCCCCGGGAGTAGGCCGGGGCGGTGTCGACCAGGTCGCCGCCGGCGTCCACGAACGCCCGCAGGAGCGCCTGGGCGTCGTCGGGGCGGGTGTCCCGGCCCCAGATCATGGTGCCGAGCCCGAGGCGTCCGACCGTCAGGCCGCTGGTCCCCACGCTCCGGCGTTGCATGCCGGCCACGATAGCTACACCGGCGAGATGACGTTGGCCAGCAGCAGGCCACCGATGACGAGGCCGACCACCACGCGGTAGATCACGAAAGCGGTGAAGTCGTTGGTCGAGACGTACTTCAGCAGCCACGCGATCGAGGCGTAGGCCACGACGAACGAGATCACGATCCCGATGATCGTCGCGACCCAGCCCACGCCGCCCGGCCCCGCGATGTCGGACGCCGACGTCACGGCCTGGAAGCCTCCCGCGGCCACCAGCGTGGGGATGCCGAGGAAGAAGCTCATCCGCGTGGCGGTGACGCGGTCCACGCCCATCAGCAGGGCCCCGGAGATCGTCGCGCCCGAGCGGCTCACGCCCGGGATGAGGGAGAAGCACTGGATGAGGCCCAGCAGGGCGCCGTCCTTCCAGGTGATGGAGTCCTCGCCGCGTTCCTGCTTGCCGAGGCGGTCACCGAGGAACATCACGACGCTCCACACCAGCAGGCCGCCGACCACGAACCACAGCGACCGGAAGGGGCCCTCGACGAGGTCCTTCAGCGCGAGGGCGACGACGGCGGTCACGCCGAAGCCGGCGATGATCGCCCAGCCGAGCTGGTATTCCGCGGTGCGCATCCGCTTGTTCGCCAGGCCGGCGAACCAGGCGCTCGCGATGCGCACGATGTCGGACCAGAAGTAGACGATGGACGCGACCATGGCGCCGATCTGGATGATGGCCGTGTACGCGGTCACCGACGGGTCGTCGATCTGCAGGCCCATCAGCTTCTCGACCACGGTCAGGTGCCCGGTGGAGCTGATGGGGAGGAACTCCGTCACGCCCTCGACGATCCCGAGGATCACCGATTGCCACCACTCCAACATGCATGCCCCTTCTCTGGTCGGGCACAACTCGTCTCGGCGCCCGCGGCCGCCCCAGACTATCCCGTGCCGGGCGGGTTAGGCTGACCAGCGCGCGGTACGGTGCCGCGCCCTGAGTTGCCCCGAGGAGTTCCATGAAGGCGTGGTCGCGCCCCGACGTACCCCAGCTGGACCGCGACCCGCGGCGTCCCCGCGTGCACGACACCTCCACCGGGGGGCTGGTCGAGGTCGGCGGCGAGGACGCGGCCCGCCTCTACGTGTGCGGGATCACCCCGTACGACGCCACCCACCTGGGCCACGCGAACACCTACGTGGCGTTCGACCTCCTCGTCCGCACCTGGCTGGACGCCGGCGTCGCCGTCACCTACACCCAGAACGTCACCGACATCGACGACCCGCTCCTGGAGCGCGCAGAGGCGACCGGGGTGGACTGGATGGACCTCGCCGAGGACCAGACCCAGCTGTTCCGCACCGACATGGAGGCCCTGCGCGTCCTGCCGCCCGACCACTACGTCGGCGCGGTCGAGTCGATGCCCCTGGTGACCGACCTGATCCAGCGGCTCGTCCCGACCGGGCTGGTCTACCAGGTCGACGACGCCGAGCACCCCGACTGGTACTTCGCCTGCTCCGCGGCCCCCGGCTCGGGCGAGGTGTCCGACCTCGACCGCGAGGCGGCGCTGGCGATCTTCGGCGAGCGCGGCGGCGACCCGGAGCGCCCCGGCAAGCGCGACGCCCTCGACTGCCTGGTCTGGCGGCTGGCCCGTGACGGCGAGCCCCGGTGGGACTCCCCCCTGGGTGAGGGACGCCCCGGCTGGCACATCGAGTGCACCGCCATCGCCCTGGAACACCTCGGTCCAGCCTTCGACGTGCAGGGTGGCGGCTCCGACCTGGTCTTCCCGCACCACGAGATGAGCGCCAGCCAGGGACGCGCCGCGACCGGGGAGCCCTTCGCCCGCGCCTACGTGCACGCCGGCATGGTCGGCTACGAGGGCGAGAAGATGAGCAAGTCGAAGGGCAACCTCGTCCTGGTCTCGAAGCTGCGCGAGCAGGGCGCCGACCCGATGGCGATCCGCCTGGTCCTCCTGGACCACCACTACCGCGAGGACTGGGAGTACACCGACGCCGACCTCGAGCGCGCCACCGAGCGGCTGGAGCGCTGGCGCGCGATCGCGAACAACCCGACCGCCTTCCCCGCGGGCGAGACCGTCCAGGCGATCCGGGACGCCCTCCGCGACGACCTCGACGCCCCCCGGGCGCTGGCCGCGGTCGACACGTGGGTGGCGGCCTCGGAGTCGATCGAGACCGACGAGACCGAGAGCGTGGACGAGGTCCTGGCCCTCGTCGACGCCCTGCTGGGCGTCCGGGTCTGAGGGCCAGGACCTCGTCGGGGTCCGCGCGCCGCGCCGTTAGGGCGTGGCGTTGCTGAAGGCGTCGTTGACCAGCTGGTCGACCGTCAGCGCGGTGTCGTAGCTGATCTGGCCGCCCTGCATCCAGATCTCCTGCATCTGCTCGATGGTTGCCGGCTGCGGGGCCAGCTTCGGGTCGAACGTGTAGAACGGCAGCGCCTTGATGGCGTCGACCTCCTGGTTGGTGGCCTCGGCGAGGATCGCGAGGTTCGCCTCGTCCTTGATGCCGTCGCCCTGCAGGTCGGCCGCACCCCTGGCGACTGCGTCGAAGAACTTCTGCGCGGCGTCGCTGGTGGCGAACTCGGGGCCGAACATCAGGCCCGAGGAGCTCACGCCCTTGGCGGGCACGCCGATGGCGGTGCCGGCCTTGTCGGCGACGATGCGACCCGACACGGGGGCCGAGGCGAGGGCGGCGTCCACGGCGCCGGTGCTGAGCGCGTTCGGCATGTCAGGGGTGGAGAGGTTCACGATCTCGACGTCGTTGAGGGTGAGCCCCTCGGTGGCGAGGATCGAGGCGACGAGGAAGCCACCGGTCGCGCCGGGGCCACCGGCGGCGGCGATCTTCTTGTCCTTGAGGTCGGCGACCGTCGTGACGGTGCCCGCGTCGTGGGCCTCCTGGCCGGCGATCAGCATGGTGGGGGAGCTGGCCGGGTCACCGGTGTTGATGCCCATCGAGCCGACGATCTGGAACTCCAGGCCCTCGTTGCGGGCGTTGAACATACCGGCGGAGAAGCCGGCGGCCAGGGCGTCCAGCTTGCCGGAGGCCAGCAGCGGGATCGCGTCCTGGCCGGACTTCACGGCCTCGAGCTCGACCTTGAGGCCGGCCTCGTCGAAGTAGCCCTTGTCGACCGCGATGTAGAGCGGGGAGAACAGGGTGGAGGGGAGGTGGGCGACCCTGACGGTCGTCGTCTCGACCGGGGCGGCGGCGGTGCTGCCACCGTCGGTCGGGGACGCCGCCGGGGTGGCGGCGCCGCTGCAGCCCGTCAGGGCCAGGGCCAGGGTTGCCACGAACGCTGCGATGCGCTTCACGTGTGCTCCTTCGGTTGGGTTGTGAGGGGAATCAGGGGGTGCGACGGTCGCGTCGCCACGGGATGGCCCGGCGTTCGACGAAGGCGAACAGGGCGGTCAGGCCGGCGCCGAGGAGCGACACCATGACGAGACCGACGTACATCTTGTCGGGCATGAACAGCGTCCAGCTGTTCCAGATGAGGTAGCCCAGGCCGGTGTTCGAGGCGAGCATCTCGACGGCGGTGATGACGATGACACCGGTACCGACCGCGACGCGGGCGCCGGCGAAGATGTACGGCAGGGCTCCGGGCAGGATGATGTGGCGGAACCGGTCGGCCCCCCGGGCGCCGTAGGCCCGGGCCGCCTCGAGCAGCTTGCTGTCGATGGCGTGGACGCCGGCGACCGTGTTGATCTGCATGATGAAGAACACGCTGATGACCACCGACAGGATGCGCGGGGTCTCGGTGAGCCCGAAGATGAACAGCAGGATCGGCAGGATCGCGACCTTCGGCAGGGCGTACAGCGCCGAGAACGTGGGGCCCAGGGCGGCGTTCAGCGCGCGCGAGGTGCCCATGAGCAGCCCAACCGCGATGCCGAGGACGGCCCCGATGGCCCCGCCGATGCCGAGGCGGGCGAGCGTGGCGAGCGTGTGCTCGGACAGTGACCCGTCGGCGGCCATCTCGGCACCCTGGACGGCGACGTCGGAGGGCGAGGAGAACACGCGCACGTCGATCCAGCCGAAACGTGCCGAGACCTCCCACAGGGCCAGCAGGGCGACCGGGGTGAGGATCGCCAGCGCGAGGTCACGGCCCTGCAGCCGCCGCTCGCGGGCGCGCTCGGTGCGGGCGGCCTCGACGGTGCGGGCCTGGCGGTCGGGGGAGCTCATGCGTCCTCCTCGCTGGCGCGGACGTCGTCCTTGAGCAGGCTCCAGATCTCGTGGCGCAGCTCGACGAACGCCGGGTCCCGCTCGATGCCGACCGTGCGCGGCCGGGGGAACGGGACGGTGATGTCGTGGGTGATCCGGCCCGGCCGGGCCGACATCACGAGGATGCGGTCGCCCAGCAGGATCGCCTCCTCGATGTCGTGGGTGACCATCAGCACGGTCTTGCGCTCCGACTCCCACAGGGTGAGGAGCTCCTCCTGCATGAGCTGGCGGGTCTGCGCGTCGAGGGCTCCGAGCGGCTCGTCCATGAGCAGTACCGGCGACCCGGTCGCGAACGCCCGGGCGATGGCCACGCGCTGCCGCATGCCGCCCGACAGCTGGTGCGGGTAGTGGTCGGCGAACGTGGTGAGGCCGACGCGCGCGATCCAGTCCTTCGTGCGGGCCGTGCGCTCGGACGCCGACGCCCGCGACATGCGCAGGCCGAAGGCGACGTTGTCGGCGACGGTCATCCATGGGAACACGCCGTGCTCCTGGAACACGAAGGCCTCGGGGATCCGGGTGTCGGTGCGGGCGCGCACGACCTCACCGGAGGTGAGCTGCTCGAGCCCGCCGACGATGCGCAGCAGGGTCGACTTGCCGCACCCCGACGGGCCGACGATGCACGTGAAGGACCCCGGCGCCAGGTCGAGGGAGACCCCCTCGAGCGCCCACACGGGGGTGGAGCCGGAGAAGAAGACCTTGGAGACGTCGCGTGCCTCCAGCCCCGCTGCGGACGTCATCGCCCCTCCTCTTCATCCTGTACCGGCTTGTCGGGGCAGCCTAGGTGTCGGGGGCGGCGTTCCCGGGGGAGCGCCACATCGTGGGCCGGTGGACGGGGGCCGGGCGGGCGGCGTCCGGTGCGTAGAATCGCGCCACGTGAAGACGTTCGAGGAGCTGTTCGCCGAGCTGACCGAGAAGGCACGGACCCGCCCCGGGGGGTCGGGCACCGTGCGGGAACTGGACGCCGGGGTGCACTTCATCGGCAAGAAGGTCGTCGAGGAGGCCGCCGAGTCGTGGATGGCGGCCGAGTTCCAGTCCGACGCCGAGACGGCCGAGGAGATCAGCCAGTTGCTCTACCACGTGCAGGTGCTGATGATCGCCAAGGGCCTCACGCTCGACGACGTCTACCGCTACCTGTGATCGGAGCTGTTGTGAACGACCGTCCCCTCCTGCGCATCGCGCTGCCCAACAAGGGTTCGCTGAGCGAGGCCACGCACGCGATGCTGACCGAGGCGGGCTACAAGCAGCGCTCCGACAGCAAGGACCTCGTCCTGGTCGACGAGGCCAACGGCGTCGAGTTCTACTACCTGCGCCCGCGTGACATCGCGGTGTACGTGGGGGAGCGCACACTCGACCTCGGCTTCACCGGCCGCGACATGCTGCTCGACTCGGGGGCCGCGGCCCAGGAGCTGCTGGCGCTCGGCTTCGGCGGGACGCGGTTCCGCTTCGCCGCGCCCGGCGGCTCGAGCTGGACGGCGTCCGACCTCGAGGGCAAGCGCATCGCGACCTCCTACCCGGGCCTGCTCGGCGCGTGGCTGGCCGAGCGCGGCCTCAACGCCCGCCTGATCAAGCTGGACGGCGCGGTCGAGTCGGCGGTCAAGCTCGGTGTCGCGGACGCCGTGGCCGACGTCGTCGAGACCGGTTCGACCCTCAAGCGGGCCGGGCTGGAGATGTTCGGGGAGCCGATCCTGATCTCGGAGGCGATCCTGATCCAGCCGGCGGGCGTGGAGCGCCCCGACGGGCTGGACCGCCTGATGCGCCGCCTGGCCGGTGTGATGACGGCCCGCAACTACAAGATGATCGACTACAACGTCGCCGCCTCGAACCTCGAGCGCGCCAGCGCGATCACGCCGGGCATCGACAGCCCGACCGTCTCGCACCTGGCCCGCGAGGGGTGGCTGGCCGTGCGGGCGATGATCCCGGCCAAGGACGCCCCGACGATCATGGACGAGCTGTGGAACGTCGGTGCCGAGGGCATCCTGGTCACCGACATCGCGGCTTGTAGGCTCTGACGACATGGCTGACTCGTCGACGTGGGAATTCGAGGCGCACCCTCACATGCTGCGCCGGCAGGCGGCGATCTGGACGCTCGTGATGGGCGGTGGCATGGTCTTCGGTTGGTTCATGCTGCCCGCGAACATCCGGGACCTGTTCAACGGGTTCCAGATCGCGACGCTCATCTTCTTCGTGGTCGTGATGCTGGGCATCGTGTGGGCCGTCGCGCTCAGCTCGGTCAAGGCCGGTGCGCGGGGGCTGCGGTTCCGCAACCTCTTCACCACGCACGACGTGCCGTGGCACGAGGTCGCGTCCGTGCGCTTCACCCCCGCCGACCACTGGGCGTTCGTCGAGTTGGCCGACACCTCGGACCGGCCGGTGCTGGGCATCCAGCGCTCCGACGGGCCGCTGGCCCAGCGCCAGTTCGACGAGCTGAATGGGGTCGCGGCGAAGTACCTGGCGCCGCAGGTGTGAGGCCCGGGCGGGGCGTCAGTTGATGCCGCGCTTGCGGAGCAGCTCGGCGATCTCGTCCATGTCGGCGTCCCCCGAGGACGCCGCGGGCTTGGCCGCCGGTCGCGGCGTTGGGCTGGCGGTCGCACCCGACGCCGGGCGGGACCCGGCAGCCGCACCTCGGCCCGTGCTGCCGGAGGTGACCGCCTTGGCCTTCTTCTCCTTCAGCGCTGCGCGGCGGTCGCGGTAGGACTCCGAGGGGATCAGCCGGCTGCCGAAGGTCAGCAGCGTCGCCAGGCCGGCGAGAACGATCCCGACCCAGACCACCGGGGTGAGCTGCAGGCCGTATGCCCAGTCGCGCAGCGTCTCGTAGGCGCCGACGACGGCGGGGGCGAGGCCGAGGAGGTAGATCGCCATGGGGACGAGGGTGAGCCCGATCCACCAGAAAACGGTCTTCACCTGGGCGCGTGACCAGATCAGCGCGGTGATGACGACGAAGACGAGGGTCAGCACACCGGCCACGACCAGGTGGAGCACGTTGGGATCCATGGCTCCTAGCGTAGGGGCTCGACCGGGCGCCGGTTTGGGGGGAACCCCCGGTTGTGGCACGGTGAAGCCCATGAGGACGCTCGGACAGCCCAACGCCGCCTTCGCGGGGGACCACGGACACCCCGACCCCGCGCTGCGCGAGGTCCTGGCCCAAGCCTACGAGGGTGGCCTGAACTACCACCGGGCGATCGCGGCCCTGTGCACCGCGCGCCTGCTGCTGCCCATCGTGGCGGCCGGAGACGAGGGGGAACCGGGATCCGGCCCCGACCCCGATCGCCACGCCGAGATGGCGGCGGTGCTGGTCCGGTCGGACTCCGGTGCCACCGCCGTGCCCGTCTTCACCGGCACCGACTCCCTGACCGCCTGGAAGCCGGACGCCCGACCGGTGCCGTGCACGCTCGACGACGTGGCCGCGACGGCCATCGAGACGAAGTCGTCGGCCGTGCTCATCGACCTGCCCGGGCCCCACCCGCTGGTGATCGAGCAGGGAGTGATCGACGAACTCGCCCGGGGCCACCGCCTGGTCGAGCTGCCCGATGGCGGCTTCGGCTGGATGTACCTCGACCGCTCGGACTCCGACACCGACGACGGCCACCCCCACGAACACTGAGTTCCCTTGTCGGCCCTGGAAGGGCGCCGACACTCACCCTTGTCACTCAGGAGACGCGTGAACAAGCCACGTGTGAGTGACGAACCCGCGTGTCGGGCGAGTGGGGCGTCCGACTCCCTCCGATGCCGGCGGCGCTTGTGTGAACCTGCCCACCCAGGGGCCGATTGGGCCGAGCCCGGGGCGTCCGCTATGATGGTCAGGTTCGACCACCAGAACTGGTGTGTCCGTGGCAAGTGGAGTCGCCAAGCTCCCACCCGCTCGACCGTGAGGCCGAGGGGTCCAGGTGCCCCTCCCCGGAGGGTGAGTGCCGTCGGCTTGGGCTCCCGTGTCTACGGGGGCCCTTTTCTCTTGGTCGAGCCACACGACAACCGATGGAGGACAAGCATCAGCACCGAACCGCGCATCAACGAGCGCATCCATGTGAACGAAGTTCGACTTGTTGGCCCGAACGGCGAACAGGTGGGCATCGTGCGCATCGAGGACGCCCTGCGACTGGCCCGCGAGGCCGACCTCGACCTGGTCGAGGTTGCCGCGCAGGCCCGCCCGCCGGTCGCCAAGCTCATGGACTACGGCAAGTTCAAGTACGAGTCCGCGCAGAAGGCGCGTGAGAGCCGCCGCAACCAGGCGAACACCGTCATCAAGGAGATGAAGCTTCGCCCGAAGATCGACGGCCACGACTACGAGACGAAGAAGGGCCACGTGCTCCGCTTCCTCAAGGCCGGCGACAAGGTGAAGATCACGATCATGTTCCGTGGCCGTGAGCAGAGCCGCCCCGAGCTGGGCTTCAACCTGCTCAAGAAGCTGGCCGACGACGTGGCCGAGGACGGCATCGTCGAGAGCCAGCCGCGCCAGGACGGCCGCAACATGCTCATGGTGCTCGCCCCGACCCGCAAGAAGGCCGAGGCTCGCGCCGAGGGCGAGGCGGCCAAGCAGGCCCGCATGTCCGAGCGGAAGCAGGCGGCCGAGGAGGAGGCCCGCCATCTGGCGGAGCACCGCGCGGCCGAGCAGGGGACGGCGACGCCCAAGAAGAAGCGCGGTCCGGCCGACAACCTCGACCCCGACATCGACCTGTAAGACTCTCGGGCCCCGTGCCCGGCACGAACGCGAGTTCACGACAAGAAAGAGAGCGGCGACATGCCGAAGATGAAGACGCACTCCGGTGCCAAGAAGCGGATCCGGGTCACCGGGAGCGGCAAGCTCATGCGCCAGCGCGCCGGCAAGCGACACCTCAACGAGCACAAGCCCACCAAGCGCACCCGCCGCTTGTCGGTCGACGTCGAGCTGAGCAAGGCCGACCAGAAGACCGCGCGCAAGCTGCTCGGCCTCTAGCCGACCCCACCACCACACGCTTTAGAAACAAGGAGATCGATCATGGCTCGCGTCAAGCGCGCAGTGAACGCGGCGAAGAAGCGCCGCGAGGTGCTGGAACTCGCCTCCGGCTACCGGGGGCAGCGTTCGCGCCTCTACCGCAAGGCGAAGGAGCAGATGCTCCACAGCTACACGTACAGCTACGCCCACCGCAAGGACAAGAAGGGCGACTTCCGTTCGCTGTGGATCCAGCGCATCAACGCCGCCGCCCGCGCCAACGGCATGACGTACAACCGATTCATCTCGGGCCTCAAGGCCGCTGGCGTTGAGGTCGACCGCAAGATCCTGGCTGACCTGGCCGTCACCGACGAGAACGCGTTCGCGAAGCTCGTCGAGCTGGCCAAGGCCAACCAGCCTGCGGCTGCCTGAGCACGTAGGACGACGACGCCGAGCGGCAGTCCCCGGGTTCCATCTCCGGGGGCTGCCGCTTCGTGTCACCCGTGGTGTGGCAAGGTGAACCCGAAGATGACAAGGATGGTGAGATGAGCCCCGAACGGATCGAGCTGGACGAGCCGAGCCAGGCTGTCCTGCGGGAGGCGCGCAAGCTGTTGCGGCGCAAGGAGCGCAAGGAGGCCGGCGAGTTCCTCGTCGAGGGCCGGCAGGCCGTGCGCGAAGCGCTGAAGGCCCCCGGTGTCGTGAAGTGGTTGTTCGTCCGGTGGGCGAGCGTGCACGACAACGTCGACCTGATCGAGCTGGCCCGCGAGGCGGGCGTCCAGGTGTTCGCGGTCAGCGAGCAGAACCTGGCCACCATGTCCGACACCGTGACCCCGCAGGGGATCACCGCGGTGGCGCGGAACATCGACATCACCCTCAGCGAGCTACTGGGCACCAAGAGCAAGAACCCCGCGCAGGAGAAGAAGAAGCACCGGCGCAGGGACGTCGCCCTCGTGGTGATCTGTGCGCAGATCCGCGACCCCGGCAACGCGGGCACCGTGATCCGGTGCGCCGACGCGTTCGGGGCGGACGCGGTGATCCTCAGCACCGACTCGGTCGAGGTGTACAACCCCAAGACCGTGCGCGCGAGCGTCGGCAGCATCTTCCACCTCCCGGTGGTCACGGGGGTCGACCTCGAGACGGCCATCGACGCGTGCCGCGCGGCAGGGATGCAGGTCTTCGCCACCGACGGTGACGCGGGCGTCGACCTGACCGATCTGGACGCCGAGCTGTCGGCGCCGACCGCGTGGGTGATGGGCAACGAGGCGTGGGGCCTTCCGGTGGAGCACCTCGAGCTCGCCGACCAGACGGTCGCGGTGCCGATCTACGGCCGGGCCGAGTCACTCAACCTCGCCACCGCTGCCGCGATCTGCCTGTACGCCTCGGCCTCGGCCCAGCGCGCCACCAGCTGACCAACCACCCCCGGACGCCCACGGCCGCGGGAGCGGTCGCGCGTGCGCACGAGCACGAATCGACAAGGAGGGCCCATGTCGGGGCCGAACGACAACTACGACCCGAAGCAGGTGGCCGCGCTCAGCGCGGAATCCCTGGACGCGATGGTCGCGGCAGCGCTGGAGGCGTTCGCCGTGGCGTCCGACCCCGCCGCGCTGAAGGAGGCCCGCCTCGCCCACGCCGGTGAGCGCGCTCCCATCGCCCTGGCCAACCGCGAGATCGGCGCGCTGCCCCCGGCCGCGCGCAAGGACGCCGGCCAGCGCATCGGCGCCGCCCGCGGCCGGATCACCGAGGCCCTGGCGGCCCGCCAGGTCGAGGTCGACGCCGCCGAGCTCGAGCGCGCGCTGGTCGAGGAGACCGTCGACGTCACCCTGCCCGTCGACCTGGCCCCGCAGGGGGCGATCCACCCGATCACGGGTCTCATCGACCTGATGAGCGACGTGTTCGTCGCCATGGGCTGGGAGATCGCCGAGGGCCCCGAGGCCGAGGCCGAGTGGCTGAACTTCGACGCGCTCAACATCAGCGCCGACCACCCGGCGCGCGGGGAGTCCGACACGCTCTTCGTGGCCCCGGCCGACAGCCACGTCGTGCTGCGCACGCACACGTCGCCGGTGCAGATCCGGTCGCTGCTCGACCGGCCCCTGCCGGTCTACGTGGTGTGCCCGGGCAAGGTTTACCGCGCCGACGAGTTCGACGCCACGCACGTGCCGGTGTTCCACCAGATCGAGGGCCTGGTCGTCGACAAGGGCATCACGATGGCCCACCTCAAGGGGACGCTCGACCACTTGGCGAAGGAGATGTTCGGCGACATCCGGACGCGCTTCCGCCCCAACTACTTCCCGTTCACCGAGCCGAGCGCCGAGTACGACCTGGAGTGCTTCGTCTGCCACGGCGCCTCGGTCGGCAACCCCGACGCACCCTGCAAGACGTGCCGCAGCGAGGGCTGGATCGAGTGGGGCGGCTGTGGCGTGGTCAACCCGCGCGTGCTCGAGGCCGCCGGGGTCGACAGCAGCGTGTACTCCGGCTTCGCGTTCGGCATGGGGATCGAGCGCACGCTGATGTTCCGCAACAACGCCGCCGACATGCGCGACATGGTCGAGGGAGACGTCCGGTTCAGCCGGATGCTGAAGGGAGAGTCCCGGTGAGGGCAACCAAGAGCTGGATCGCCGAGTACGCCGCCCTACCCGAGGGCCTGGACGTGTGGCAGCTCGCCGACGCACTGGTCAGCGCCGGCCTCGAGGTCGAGCAGGTCGAGACCATCGGCGCGGACGTCTCGGGTCCGGTCGTCGTCGGCCGCGTGGCCGACTTCGTCGAGGAGCCGCAGAAGAACGGCAAGACCATTCGGTGGGTGCACGTCGACGTCGGTCCCGAACACGCGCCCGACGTCGCCCCCGGCCCCCTGGCCAAGGGTGGCACCGTCGAGCACTTGCCCGGCGGGTACTTCGCGCGCGGCGTCATCTGCGGCGCCCTGAACTTCGTCAACGACGACCATGTGGTCGTCGCGCTGCCCGGTGCCGTGCTCCCCGGGGGCTTCGCGATCGGCTCGCGCAAGACGTACGGCCACCTGTCCGACGGCATGATCTGCGCCGAGGACGAGCTGGGTCTCGGCGAGGACCACACCGGCATCATCGTGCTCGGCGACACCGACGACGAGGGCCGCCCCTGGACCCCCGGCGCCCCGGCCCTGGAGGCGATGGGGGTCGCCGACGACGTGCTCGACATGCCGGTCACCCCCGACATGGGCCACTGCCTGTCCGTGCGCGGTCTGGCGCGCGAGGCGTCCCAGGCCCTGGGCGTCGACTACCGCGACGTCATCGCCCACCAGACCACGGCCCCGAGCCAGGGCGGCCACCCGGTCGTGCTCGAGTCGCCGGCCTGCCCGCTGTTCGTGGCGCTGACGGTCGAGGGGTTCGACCCGACGGCCGAGTCCCCGAGCTGGATGAAGCAGCGCCTGGCGGCCTGCGGCATGCGCTCGATCAGCCTCAGCGTCGACATCTCCAACTACGTGATGCTCGAGACCGGCCAGCCGAACCACTGCTACGACGCCGACACCCTGCAGGGCGCGATCGTCGTGCGGCAGGCGAAGCCGGGGGAGAAGATCACCACGCTGGACGCCGCGGTGCGCACCCTGGACGAGGCCGACCTGGTCATCACCGACGACCGCGGCCCGATCGGCATCGCGGGCGTCATGGGTGGCGAGGACACCGAACTCCGCGACACCACCACCCGCATCGTCATCGAGGCGGCCAACTTCGACCCGGTCTCCATCGCGCGGACGTCGCGACGCCACAAGCTGGGCTCCGAGGCGTCCCGCCGCTTCGAGCGCTCGGTCGACCCGGGCGCGGCCTACGGTGCCGCCCGCCGCGTCGCCGACCTGCTCATCGAGCTGGGGGGTGGACGCCTCACGGCCGAGACCGTCGCCGGTGAGGTCCCGGCGATGCCGACCCAGGTCATCGACGCGAACCTGCCCGAGCGCATCCTGGGCATGCCCGTGGACGCCGACCGCGTGGTCGAGATCCTCACGGCCTCCGGGGTGGAGGTCGTTCGCGACGGCGAGACCCTCACCCTGACCCCGCCGAGCTGGCGAGCCGACCTAGTCGACCCCTACGACTACGTCGAGGAGGTCGGCATCAAGGTGGGCTACGACCACCTTCCCTCGGTCGTGCCGACGGCGCCGGTGGGCCACGGCTACACGACCGAGCAGAAGCTGCGCCGCGCCATCGGCCGGGCCCTGGCGACGGCCGGGTTCGTCGAGGTGCTGACGTTCCCGTGGGCCTCCGAGGCGGACGCCGACGCGCTCGGGCTCGATGCTGACGACCCGCGCCGCCGCACGGTGGCCCTGACCAACCCGCTGGCCGAGACCGCGCCCCTGCTGCGCACCTCGATCCTGCCGGGCCTGTTCGGGGCGGTGGCGCGCAACGCGTCCCGCGGTGCGGACGACCTGGCGCTGTTCGAGGCCGGCCGGGTGTTCTTCGCCTCCGAGACCGGCGAGAACGCACCCCTGCCGAGCGTCGAGGGACGGCCGGGTGACGACGAGCTCGAGGCGATCGAGCGCGCCATCCCGTGGCAGCCGCGCAACCTCGCGGCCGTGCTGACGGGCGCGTGGCGGCCGGCCGGGTGGCAGGGGGCCGCGACGCCGGCGTCCTGGACCCAGGCGATCGCGTTCGCCGAGGTGGCTGCTGGCGTGGTCGGTGTCCGCCTCGAGCGCCGGGCCGCGAGCCAGGCCCCGTGGCACCCCGGACGCTGCGCCGAGCTGGTGGTCGGCGACGAGGTCGTGGGCTACGCCGGCGAGCTGCACCCGAGCGTCATCAAGGCGTTCGAGTTGCCCGCGCGCACCGCCGCGGTCGAGCTCGACCTCGACCTGCTGGTGTCGCTGTTCGACGGGGCCGGGAACCTCGACCCCGTGTCGGGCCACCCGGTCGCCAAGGAGGACATCGCGCTCATCGTGGACGAGTCCGTGCCGGTGGCCGAACTGCAGGCGGCGGTCGTCGAGGGCGGGGGAGAGCTCCTGGAGTCGGCGCGGCTGTTCGACATCTACCACGGCACCCAGGTGCCCGAGGGCAAGAAGTCGGTGGCGTTCGCGCTGCGCCTGCGGGCGTCCGACCGCACGCTCACCGATGCAGACGCGGCGGGGGCGCGTGACGCGGCCATTGCCGCGGCGGTGGAGCGCTTCGGGGCGGAGCTGCGCGCCTGAGGTCGGGAGCATGAGACGATGGCCCGGCCATGAGCCTTCTCCCGTTCTTCCCCGCTGACCCTGCCGACCTCGACGACGTCGATGCGCTGTACGACTCGTTCACCGCGTGGGCGCAGCGCGACGGGCTGACGCTCTACCCGCACCAGGACGAGGCGCTGATCGAGATCCTCTCGGGGAACAACGTCGTCGTCACGACGCCGACGGGGTCGGGCAAGTCGCTCATCGCGACCGCTGCCCACTTCTCGGCGCGGGCCGAGGAAGTCCGGACGTACTACACCGCCCCGATCAAGGCGCTGGTCAGCGAGAAGTTCTTCGCGCTCGTCGACACCTTCGGCGCCGAGAACGTGGGCATGGTCACCGGCGATGCGTCGGTCAACGCGGACGCCCCGATCATCTGCTGCACCGCCGAGATCCTAGCCAACATCGCCCTGCGCGAGGGCAAGGACGCCGACGTCGGCCAGGTCGTCATGGACGAGTTCCACTTCATCGCCGACCCCGACCGCGGCTGGGCCTGGCACGTCCCCCTCATCGAGCTGCCCCAGGCGCAGTTCGTCATCATGTCGGCCACCCTCGGCGACGTCACGAAGCTCGCCGAGCGCCTCGAGGCCACCACCGGGCGGGACACGGCCCTCATCGGGGGCGTCACCCGGCCCGTCCCGCTGTCCTTCACCTGGTCGCTGGACCCGATCCACGAGACCATCTCCCAGCTCGTCGCCACCCACCAGGCGCCCGTCTACGTCGTGCACTCCACGCAGGCCGCCGCCGTCGAGCGTGCCCAGGCGCTGCTCAGCCAGGGGATCATGGACGCCGCCCGCCGCGCCGAGCTGGCCGAGGAGCTCAAGGGCTTCCCCTTCGCCCCCGGCTTCGGGCAGACGCTCGCCAAGCTCTTGCGCGCCGGCATCGCCGTCCACCACGCCGGCATGCTGCCCCGCTACCGCCGCCTCGTCGAGCGCCTGGCCCAGCGCGGCATGCTCGCCGTCATCTGCGGCACCGACACCCTCGGCGTCGGCATCAACGTGCCCATCCGCACGGTGCTGTTCTCGGCGCTGACCAAGTTCGACGGACGCCGCGTGCGCACCCTGCGCAGCCGAGAGTTCCACCAGATCGGGGGGCGCGCCGGGCGAGCCGGGTTCGACACCGTCGGCTACGTCGTCGCGCAGGCCCCCGAGCACGAGGTCGAGAACGCGCGCATCGTCGCGAAGTTCGCCGACGACCCCAAGAAGCTGCGCTCGGTCCGGCGCAAGAAGCCGCCGGAGGGTTTCGTGAACTGGACCGAGGCCACCTTCACCAAGCTGATCGGCTCCGAGCCGGAGGAGCTCCACCCGCGCCTGTCCATCAGCCATTCCCTGCTGCTCAACCTGTTGCAGCGCGACGTCGACACCGGCGCGGCGGTCGTGCGCCTGATCGACTCGGTGAACCCCGACGCCGCCACGCGCCGGCGCCTGGTCAAGCGGGCCGCCCAGCTCGGCCGCTCGCTGGTCCGGGCGGGCGTGGTGACCCGCCTCGACCGCCCCACCCCCGGCGGGCGCCGCTACGCCCTCGCCGTCGACCTGCAGCGCGACTTCGCGCTGAACCAGCCCCTGTCGGCGTTCGCCCTGGCCGTGATCGAGACCCTCGACCCCGAGGACCCGGAGTACGCCCTCGACGTCGTCAGCGTGATCGAGTCCACGCTGGAGAACCCGATGGTCGTGCTGCTCCAGCAGCAGTTCAAGGCACGCGGCGAGGCCGTGCAGGAGATGAAGGCCGACGGGCTCGAGTACGACGAGCGGATGGACGCCCTCGACGAGGTCACCTGGCCCCAGCCGTTGGCCGAGGTGCTCGAACACACGCACCGGGTGTACGCCGCCGCCCACCCGTGGCTCAACGAGACACCCGTGAAGCCGAAGAGCGTCGTGCGCGACATGTACACCCGCGGCATGCGGTTCGGCGAGTTCGTGGCCCACTACAAGGTGCAACGCTCCGAGGGGCTCCTGTTGCGCTACCTCTCCGACGCCTACCGGGCCCTGCGGCAGACGGTGCCCGAGGCGTCCCGCACCGAGGAACTCGCGGACCTGATCGCCTGGCTCGGGGAGGTCACCCGCTTGGTCGACTCGTCGCTGATCGACGAGTGGAACAAGCTGGCCGACCTCGCGGGCGAGCCCGCGGCGTCCGTGGACGAGGCCCCGCCGCCGAACCGGCCGGTGACGGGCAACGAACGCGCGTTCCGGGTGCTGGTCCGCAACGCGCTGTGGCGCCGCGTCGAGCTGATGGCCGACGACGACCTGGACGCGCTGGCGTCCCTGGAGACGGGGCAGTCGGTCGTGATGACGCGCCGGCACTGGGACGACGCGCTGGGCGACTACTGGGACGAGCACGACGAGATCGGGACCGACGCCGACGCGCGGGGCCCGAAGTTCTTCGACGTGACCGTGGCGACGGGGTCACGGGCGGGCCGGACGTGGCAGGTGCGCCAGGTCATCGCCGACCCCGAGGGCAACCACGACTGGGCGCTGCACGCTTGGGTGGACCTCGACGAGTGCGATGAGGCGGGCGACCTGGTGATCCACGTCACCGACTTCAGCCGGCAGGACTGATCGCCGCCGGGCCCCTTCAGTCCTCGAGCAGCGCCCGGCGGGGAACCGCCTGGATCGCGACGGTGGCGTCCTCGTCGACCGGCTCACCGGTCGGCAGCGGGGCCTCGTCGGCCTGCTCGGTGAGCAGGTGCGCGATGAGCGCGGCGGTGGGGCGGTCGTCGGGGTCCTTCTCCAGGCACGCGGTGATGAGCGCCTCGAGGTCAGGCGGGGTGTCGGCCGGCAGCGGCGGGGGAGCCTCCTGCACGTGGGCCAGGGCGGTCGCGATCGGGGTGCCCTTGTCGAAGGGCTTGCTGGCGGAGAGCATCTCGTGGGCCAGGACGCCCAGACCGTAGACGTCGGTCGGCGGGCCGACCGTCTGGCCCATGGCCTGTTCCGGGCTCAGGTAGTGGGCGGTCCCCAGAACGTTGCCGGTGAGCGTGCGGGACTCGGCGTCGATGGAGCGGGCGATGCCGAAGTCCATCAGCTGGGCCTGGTCGCCGTTGACCAGGATGTTGGTGGGCTTGATGTCGCGATGGATGATGCCGGCCTCGTGGGCGACCGCCAGCGCGGAGGCGAGCTGGCCCAGGAACCGGCGCGCGTCCTCGACGGGCAACGGGCCCGCGGCCAGCACGGCGCCGAGCGTGGGCCCGTCGACGAACTCCATCACGAGGAAGAACAGCCCGTCGTGCTCGCCGAAGTCGTGGATCGTCACGGTGTTGGGGTGGGTGAGCTGGGCCGCGAACCGGGCCTCGTCGCGGAACCGCTCCACCAGCGCGAGCTCGTCCTGGGTGTGCGGGTGCATGACCTTGAGCGCGACCTGGCGCTGCAGCGTCTGGTCGAACGCCTCCCACACCTGGCCCATGCCGCCCGAGGCAACATGACGAACCATCCGGTACCGGCCGCCCAGTACCAGTCCGGGACGCAGTCGCTGCATGCCCAACCCCCTCGCTCACCCCAGTCGTGCGAGAACCGCGAGATCTGGGCGCTGGCTAGCTTACTTGCTGAACCCGAACCTGCCGACCGAGCCGTGGCAACTTGCCACTCAGGCGTCCCGGCACACCCCGTCGGCGATGGCGGCGGCCTTCGCGGCGGCGGCCACGGCGGGGGCGACCCGCAGGTCGAACACCGTCGGGATGATGTGCTCGGCGTGCAGGTCATCGCCCACCACGTTCGCGATCGCGTGGGCCGTGGCGATCTTCATGCCGTCGGTGATCCTGCGCGCGCGGGCGTCCAGGGCGCCGCGGAACATGCCGGGGAACGCGAGCACGTTGTTGATCTGGTTCGGGAAGTCGCTGCGCCCGGTCGCGATGACCGCCGCGATGCCCTTGATCAACTCGGGGCGGATCTCGGGGTCGGGGTTGGCCATGGCGAACACGATGGGATCGGACGCCATCGAGCGCACGTCCTCGACCGTGAGCACGTTGGGGGCCGACAGGCCGATGAACACATCGGCACCACCGATCACGTCGGTGATCGACCCCTCGAGCTTGTCGGGGTTGGTGTTCTCGGCGAACCAGCGCTTGCTCGAGTCGAGGTCCTTGCGACCCTCGTGCACCACCCCGGCGTGGTCGACGCCGATGATGTGCGTGGCGCCCAGCGCCATCACCATCTTCATCACGGCGATGCCGGCGGCGCCGACACCCGCGGTGACGAGCTTGATGTCGGCGATGTCCTTGCCGACGATCTTCAGCGCGTTGATCAGCGCGGCCACCACGACGATCGCGGTGCCGTGCTGGTCGTCGTGGAAGACGGGGATGTCCATGGACTCCGCGAGCCGCTCCTCGATGTCGAAGGCCTGCGGGGCGGCGATGTCCTCGAGGTTGATGCCGCCGAAGGTCGGCTCGAGCTTCTGGACCAGGGAGACGATCTCGTCGGGGTCGGTGGTGTCGATGCAGATCGGGAAGGCGTCCACGTCACCGAAGTGCTTGAACAGCTGGGCCTTGCCCTCCATGACGGGCATGGCGGCGCGCGGCCCGATGTTGCCCAGGCCGAGCACGGCCGTGCCGTCGGAGACGATGGCGACCGTGTTCTTGCGGATGGTGTGCGTGAACGATCGGGCGGGGTCGGCCGCGATCGCGCGGCACTCGCGGGCGACGCCGGGCGTGTAGAGCATGGCGAGGTCGTCCATGTCCTCCAGCACCGACTTGGACACCACCGCGATCTTGCCGCCCTCGTGGAGGCTGTGGACCCGGTCGTCCCACTCGATGATCTCGACGCCCTCGAGGTCCTCGATCGCCCCGCGGACCTCCTCCTGGTGGTCGAGCGAGGAGCAGTAGACGGTGATGTCGTCCTCGAGGAAGGCCCCCTTCACCACGAACCCCTCGAGCGCCACGATGTTGGCGCCGACGTCGCCGATGGCCACGGCGACACGGCCGAGTGTCCCCGGCTCGTTCACCATGCGCAGGCGGAGGCGGATCGAGAAGGCGGGCGAAGGCGTCTGTCGAGTCACGCCCGGAGGCTATCGCGTCACGACACCGATGGGTCGTGGGGGGCGGTGTCGTAGACATCCGGGACGCCGTCGGCGTCGGTGTCCACGGCCCTGGCCTTCCGGATCGCCTTGTAGCGCCGGTTGCTCGGGACGAGGATCGTGGACGACAGGATGGCCGCGAGCACCGACGCGAGCAGGATGCCCACCTTGGCCGCGTCGTTGTGGTCGCTGCCCAGCCCGAAGCTCAGCTCACCGACCAGCAGCGACACGGTGAACCCGATCCCGGCCAGCAGGCCGACGCCGACCATGTCACCCCAGCGCAGGGCCGGGTCGAGGTTCGCCCGGGTGAACTTCGTCAGGAGGAAGGTGGACGCCACGATCCCGATCGGCTTGCCCAGGACGAGGCCGGCGAGGATGCCGAGGGCCACCGGGGACGCCAGCGACTCGACCAGGCCGTCGAGGCCGCCCACGGCCACACCGGCGGAGAAGAACGCGAACACCGGCACGGCGACGCCCGTGGAGAGGGGGCGGTAGTTGTGCTCGAACGTCAGGGCGAGGCCGTGGCCCTCGCCCGCGGTCGGGTCCTTGCGGCGCACCGGGACGGTGAACCCGAGCACCACGCCCGCGATCGTGGCGTGGATGCCCGAGGCGTGGAGCAGGGCCCACGCGACCGCGCCGATGGGCAGCAGGATGAGCCACGGCGCCCAGGGGTTCTCGGCGAACCAGCGCGACCGGGTCTGGGCCAGGAAGGCGTACAGGACGACGGGGACGAGGAAGAGGCCGAACGCCACCCAGTTGATCGACTCGGTGTAGAAGACGGCGATGATCGTGATGGCGACCAGGTCGTCGACGACGGCGAGGGTCAGCAGGAAGATCCGCAGCGCCGTCGGCAGGGACGAGCCGATGATCGCCAGGACCGCCACGGCGAAGGCGATGTCGGTCGCGGTCGGGATCGCCCACCCGCGCAGCGTCTCCGGGGTGCCCCCGTTGACGAGCACGTAGATGAGGGCGGGGACGGCCACACCGCCGAACGCTGCCACGACGGGGACCAGTGCGCGTTGCGGGTCGCGGAGGTCGCCGGCGACGAACTGGTGCTTGAGTTCGAGGCCGACCAGGAAGAAGAAGATCGCCAACAGGCCGTCGGCCGCCCAGGCGCCGATGCTGAGGTTCAGGTGCAGGGCCTCGGGGCCGAACCGGAAGTCGCGCAGCGCGAAGTAGGCGTCCCCGGCGGGGGAGTTGGCCCAGATGATCGCGATGAGGGCCGCCACCATGAGCATGAGGCCGCCGGTGGTCTCCTTGCGCAGGATCTCGCCGATGCGCAGCCGTTCGCCCCAGCTGCCGGGGGACAGGATGCGCAGCAGGCCGTTCTTCGGGCTGGAGGGGTTCATGGAGGGGACTCCTGGGTCGCGGACAAGCGTCTCGCCGACCAGACTTCCCGGCACACCAAGGTCAGACTCTACTTGCCTCACGCCGGTCCGGCGACGTTCAGCGCGAGGCCACGCCGTCCAGGATCAGCGCGACGCCGAGCGAGAAGGTGGTGTCGGCGTCCGGTGCCGCGTCGGGGTGCGCCTCGTGGAAGCGCTCCCAGTCGAGTCGGGCCTGCTGCTCGGCGGCGTGGCCCAGCACGAAGTAGAGGAGCGCGGAGGCGGCGCCCCGGGCCTCGGCCGGGGGGAGGCCC